>JBEQAD010000097.1:0-10430 GCA_041640515.1 Saprospiraceae bacterium
TCGGTTGTAGTTGCTGCGCTGAGCCTTAAAGTCAATGCCAAACGGCGGGTCGGTGATGACCAAGTCCACGCACGCATCGGGCACGTGACGAGCCATGCCACTAATACAGTCTTCGTTGAAAATTTTGTTCATGACAGGCCGGATAGTCTCTCATTTGGTCGGACAAAGAAAAGACGAGGTGCTCAAAGGTGCGTTGCTGTTAACCAATGCGGACGTTAAAATGTACTGCAGTACCGCATCTTTACGCTTCGAAAAATAAAACCACGCAAGATTTATGCGCAAAACAACGATCTTACTGCTATTGCTTTGGTGTGGGTTGCTTTTTTCCCAAAATAACCTGTACAAACAGCCTCCGGCAGAGGTGGCTGCTGTCATCCTGGCTTCGCCACCGCCGCTTATCAGCGTTAGCCCAACCCACGAGGCCATTATGATAGTAGACTACAACCCTAATCCTGGCATTGCGCTACTGACCCGACCGTTTGAGCGCCTGGCAGGCTTGCGCATCGATACAGCGCTGAATTGCCGGCAAATGACCACAGAGTACACGGGCGTTTGGATACGCTGGTTAGACCAAGAAAAGCCAGTACGCATACAACTGCCAGAGCACGGCTCGCTGGCAGGCATGCCGCTATGGTCGCCCGACGGGCGTAAGATCGCCTTTGGCTTCCGCAGCCTCGCAGGAGTGGAACTGTGGGTAGCTGACGCTTGGACAGGCAAAAGCCAGCGGATAGGTAACTTGATGCTCAACGATGTGCTCGGCTCCGCATTCGAATGGATGCACGACAGTGACCGCCTGCTAGTTAAAGCGGTGCCTGCCTATCGCAACCCTGCACCCAAGCGCTCCTCGGTGCCGACTGGCCCGACAACAGAAGAGACCACACCAGGCAAACTCGCTCAAGTGCGCACCCACCAGGACCTACTGCAAAATATCGATGATGAGCGGCTCTTTGAGTTCTATGCGACCAGCCAGATTGCCGTCATACACAGTAGCACCAGCCAAGCGCACGAATTGGGTCTGCCCGACCTGTACCTCGACGCCGAATGGTCGCCCGATGAAAAATACTTGCTGGTGACCATTCTGCAGAAACCGTTCTCCTATCGTGTACCTTATAACGACTTCTCGCGCCGCACCGAAATACGCGACACCAATGGCCAGGTGGTACGCCAAATGGACAACCGCCCCGTTAGCGATGACACACCGCGTCAGGGTGTTGTTACGGGGCCGCGCAACTTTCGCTGGCAAAGCCTTTACCCGGCTCGCTTGCTATGGACGGAAGCCCTCGACGGAGGCGACCCTGTGCGCAAAGCCGAGTTCCGAGATGAACTGTTCCGCCTGGATGCTCCTTTCATCGCTCCGCCAGTGTCTGTACTCAAAACGCGTCATCGCCTGAGCAACCTCGAGTGGACCCAAGAAACCGACATTGCTCTGCTCACTGAATACGACCGCGACCGGCGCTGGATAACAACCTACCGCATCCACCTGAATAATCCAACCGAAAAGACCGTCCTTTTTGACCGCAGTATTCGCGACGATTACAACGACCCGGGCACGCCGCTTTACACCCGCCTCCCGAATGGTCACCGCGTCATCCGACAAGAAGGCGACTGGGCGTGGTTTACTGCCCGCGGAGCCTCGCCCAAAGGCGACTACCCACGTTTGGACAAAGTCAACCTGAAAAATGGAAAGCGCCAAACCGTCTACACCTGCCCTGAGGGCGCCTTTGAGGAATTTGTAATGTTTGAAGGTAAAAACACCCAGCGCCTTGTTACACGCTATCAGAGCAAAACCGAACCGCCTAACTTTTATCTCGTCGACTTGAAGACCCAGACCCGCAAGGCGCTGACGGCCTTTACTGACCCTGCGCCGCACTTAACGCAGGCAGAAAAGCGACTCATCCAATACCGCCGTGCTGACGGTGTGCCGCTATCGGGGACGCTCTACCTGCCACCCGGCTACCAGCCAGGGCAACGCCTGCCGCTGTTCATTTGGGCTTACCCCATCGAATACTCCGATGCTGCCACGGCCGGCCAGGTGCGCGGTTCAGAGCACACGTTCACCTATTTTCGCAACGACTCTCCACTTTTTCTCCTTACTCAAGGGCATGCCGTGCTCATGAATGCCACTATGCCTATCGTAGGAGACCCGGAGACCATGAACAACACCTTCGTGGAGCAAACGGTAGCCTCGGGCCGCGCTGCCATTGATTATTTAGACTCGCTGGGCATGATTGATCGCCGGCGCGTGGGCGTGGGAGGTCATTCCTACGGCGCTTTTATGACGGCTACCCTGCTGGCTCATTCTGACGACTATGCCTACGGCATAGCGCGCTCAGGAGCCTACAACCGCACGCTCACGCCGTTTGGTTTCCAAAGCGAGCGGCGCTCCTTCTGGGAAGCACCAGACGTGTACCTGCGCGTGTCGCCTTTTGCTTACGCGCACCGCATCAACGAACCGCTCTTGCTCATTCACGGCGAGGCTGATAACAACTCTGGAACCTTCCCCCTGCAATCGGAGCGGCTTTTTCAAGCCATCAAAGGCAACGGTGGCATGGCGCGGTTGGTCATGTTGCCTGGCGAAAGCCATAGCTATCGCGCTCGCGAAAGCATCTTGCACGTGGTTGCCGAGATGCTTGAGTGGGCTGACCGCTATGGCAAGAAAGCCCCCGGGGCTCCATAGCCCTTTGGGCGCTCTGCTCATTCCGTCTGCGACCCTTGTCAACGCACAATCACTCCCCCCAGGGATTTGTTATTGCAGAAAAATGGTTGTTATCTCCTTAGGATGTTGAACTTCGCCTCAAGTTTTTGTCTTTCGCCGAAATATTACCCTCAACATAATCTGCCTTTGTCGGATTTTTAAGAGCAACAAAAAGGGTGCGTTCGGCGCCTTCACCTTATCTTTTTTCAAAAAAAATCCACCTGCCATGCTGTCAGAAGCTGTTCAAGCAAAACTCAACGAACAAATCCAGAAAGAAGCCTTTGCCTCCCTAGCCTATTTGGCTATGGCTACGTGGGCTGAAGGGGAGAACCTACCCAACATTGCACAGTATTTCTACAACAGTGCGGAAGAAGAACGCCAGCACATGCTCCAGATTTACAAGTACATCAATGCCAACGGCGGCCGCGCGCGCCTGGAGCACAAGCTCGACAAACCCAAGGAAAAGTTTAAGAACGTCCTGGATGCCTTCCAAACGGTGTACGACCTAGAGTGCAGCGTAAGTCGCGCCATCAATGAGCTGGCTACCTGGTGTTTACAAAACGGCGAGCACGCTACTTATTTCTTCTTGCAGCCTCTCGTGCTGGAGCAACAAGAAGCAGAGCGCAAAGTGAGTGAGATTCTCATCTTCATCGAACGTTTAGGGCAAGAACCGCGTCAATTATTTTACTTAGACAAGCAGTTTAAGAAGATCAACGAGCAGCCGTAAATCATGCTCTCGGACAGTTTTCCGTTTTACAAACAATTAGATGCATCGGACTGCGGCGCCGCCTGCCTACGCATGATTGCCCGGTACTACGGCCGGCACTACTCTTTGGAGTATCTGCGCGAGTTGTCGTACCTGGACAGAGAGGGCGCTTCGCTCATGGGCATAGCTGATGCCGCCGAGAAAATCGGGCTGCGCACGTTAGGCGTAAAAACCAGTTTCAGTCGCCTGCAAAACGAGCTCCCTCTGCCCTGCATCGCCCACTGGAAGCAGAATCATTTCATTGTCGTTTACCGCATTGCCAACGGCAAAGTGTACGTGGCTGACCCGGCTATAGGTAAAATGCAGTTGACGGAACAGGAGTTCATGAACGACTGGTTCAGCGGCGTTTATCAGACGGAGCCTCAGGGCATCTTACTGCTACTGGAGCCAACGCCGGAATTTTATCAGCGCGAGGGCGAAAGCGACGACCGCGCTGGATTGAACATCTTGTGGCAGTATATCCGCCCACACAAGGCGCTGGTGTGGCAGCTGCTGTTGGGGTTATTGTTGGGCAGCATCATCCAGCTGGCTTTTCCTTTTCTGATGCAAGCCTTAGTGGACAAAGGCGTGCAGTTGCGCGACTACAACTTTGTCTATCTGGTACTTGTCGCACAAGGGATGCTTTTTCTTAGCCAAATGGCAGTAGAGTTCATTCGAGGCTGGATCTTGCTGCACATTGGCACACGAGTAAACATCAACTTGGTGTCGGATTTCCTCATCAAGTTAATGCGGCTGCCCATGTCGTTCTTCGACGCGAAGATGACGGGCGACCTGATGCAGCGCATCTACGACAACGAGCGCGTGGAACGTTTTCTGACGACGTCGTCGCTTATTACGCTGTTTTCAGTGTTCAGCCTGGGCGTGTTTAGCTTGGTGCTGTTGTTTTACAGCCGAGTCATTTTTGCTATCTTCTTCTTGGCGGCGCTGCTTTATTTTGGGTGGGTATTGCTGTTCATGCAGCGCAGGCGTTCGCTCGATTATCGGCGATTCGAGCAAATGGCCGAAAACCAGAGCGCACTCATCCAGTTGGTCAATGGAATGCAAGAAATCAAGCTACACAACGCCGAGCGTCAAAAGCGTTGGGGCTGGGAGCGCATTCAGGCCAAATTATTTCGCATCAACGTAGACTATCTGGCCACTGACCAAATGCAGCGCGCTGGCGCGGCTTTCATCAATGAAGGCAAAAACATCCTCATTTCGTTCATCGCCGCTACGGCTGTTATGGATGGGCACATGTCGCTGGGCATGATGTTAGCCGTTCAATACATCATCGGTCACGCCAACGCGCCGTTAGAGTCCCTTGTGCAATTCCTCCTCGCAGCGCAAGAAGCTAAAATCAGCCTGGAACGCATGGGCGAAATACACACCAAACCCGATGAGAAACCCATCGAGACCGTTCGCGTCACCACCCTACCCGAAAACGGCGACCTGTGGGCAGAAAATGTCAGCTTTCGCTACGGTGGTCCACACGACCCGCTGGTACTGCGCAACATCAACCTTATTATCCCGGAAAGAAAAGTAACGGCCATTGTGGGAAGCAGCGGTAGCGGCAAGACGACGCTGATCAAACTACTTCTCCACTTTTACCCACCCACCGAGGGCACCATACGTCTGGGCGATATCAACCTCAACCACCTAGACCCGGCGCTATGGCGCTCGCAATGCGGAGCCGTTATGCAGGATGGGTTCCTCTTTTCGGACACTATCGCCCGCAACATCGCCTTAGGCTTTGACTCTATCGACCAGCGGCAGCTCATCTATGCGGCTAAAGTGGCCAATATCCACACGTTTATTGAGACCCTACCGCTCAGCTACAACACCCGCATTGGCCCTGATGGTGTAGGACTCAGTCAAGGCCAGCGCCAACGCCTCCTTATTGCTCGGGCGGTGTACAAGAACCCGCGCTACTTCTTCTTCGATGAGGCCACCAATGCCCTCGACGCCCATAACGAACGCGTCATCATGCAGAATCTCCGACAAGTGTTCGAGAAAAAGACGGTGGTCATCGTTGCCCACCGCCTAAGCACTGTCCGCCACGCCGATAATATCGTAGTCTTAGACAAAGGTGAAATTATAGAGCAGGGCACCCACGACGAACTCACTTCTCAACGAGGTATTTATTATGACTTGATTAAAAACCAGTTAGAGTTGGGCCTATGAGCATCCCCAAACGCGAATATGTGGAACTGCGTTCCGACGAGGTCCAGGAGATTTTAGGCACGCCACCATCCTGGCTGGTAAGTTGGGGCACCCTTTTGGTATTCTTTGGAGTAGCGATCCTCATCGCTGTGGCCGCTGTGGTACAGTATGCCGATGTAGTGCCTGCGCGCGTTACCATCGTCCAGCCATCGCCGCCACTCACTGTGGTAGCGCCACACGATGGCTACATCGCAGCTTTTTTAGCCCGCGACACCCAATTTGTGCAGGAAAACGAAGTGTTAGCAGTGTTGCAAAGCAGTGCTGAATACAACGATGTGCGCCAATTAGATGCCCTTCTCCGTTATTGGCAGCGGTGTTTCCCTGACTCCATAGACTACATACAACCACCGCCCCACTTGCAATTGGGCGACATGCAAGTCGAATATACGGCCCTGATACAAGCTGTGGAAAATTACCGCTTCGACAAAAACAACAAAGCCAGCAGCGCCCGTCAAGGAGCCAGCGCCGCTGCCCAACAAATCGCCAAGCTAGAGCAAAGCATCATCATTGACCAACGCTCTTTGCGACGGCTGGAAGCCCAACTGGCTACTGCCCGCGAGCGCTACCAGCGCCAAAGCACCCTGTACGAAGCCGGTGCCATCTCACGCCTGGAACTGGAGCGCGAACGCCAGCAAGTGGATGACTTGGAACGCCAACAGGACGCGTTGGAAGAAAGCATCCTGCGCAAACAAAATGAAATCACCAGCCTGAAGCGTCGCCGTCAGGATGCCTCGCTGGCCGAAGCCGAAACCGGACTAAATGCCATCAGCCAGCTCCGTCAGGCCCTAAGCAATATGCAAGCCGCCCTCAACCGCTGGAAAAGCGCCAACCTCGTCGTAGCGCCTGTGGCAGGACGCGTGAGTCTCAATGGCAACATCTTCCTGCGCCAACAATACGTACGCGCTGGGCAGCCATTGCTCATCATTCTGCCCGCCCAAGACGAAGGCGTCGTTGCTCGCCTGCAATTACCCATCCTCAACAGTGGCAAAGTGCGCCCAGGCCAGAAAGTCATCATCAAACTGGACAGCTATCCTTATGCCGAATTTGGCGTCCTTTATGGCACAGTGAGGTCTAAATCCCTAGTGCCAACCGACGAATTTTACGATGTTGCCGTAGAGTTGCCCCGCGGCCTGACGACCAGCTACAACAAAACTATTCCCCTGGAACATCGGCTGAACGGAACGGCCGAGATCGTCACCGAGCAGAAGTCTTTGTTGCGCCGCATCTACGAACAAGTGTTCACCACATTCCGCTGATTTACAGCGATTAGATCCGCATTAGGGAAGGCTTTGTCTTTGTTTGGACATCGTTAACAGCAACCCTATTGGGAGGGGCTTTTGTCCCATCCTACCTTTGTCTCGTTAATTAGGGGAACAGACTTTTACCTTTCACAAACACGTTTTATAACAATGAAAAAAGTGCTCTCCATCTTCGTTTTCGCCCTCCTTGGCACCAGCTTAGCTCTTGCTCAAGCACAGAACGGCCCCGTTATGACCTTTGAAACGACTACCATTGACTATGGTATTATCAACAAGGGCGCCGACCCACTGCGTAAGTTCAAATTTACCAACACGGGTAATGAGCCGCTCATCATCAAGTCGGCTAAGGGCTCTTGTGGTTGCACAGTTCCGACTTATCCAAAAGAGCCTATTATGCCAGGTGAAACCGGTTACATCGAAGTGCGCTACGACACTCAACGCCCAGGTGCTTTCACCAAGACGGTAACCATCACCACCAACGAAGCGGTGGAGACGCGCATGCTCACTATTAAGGGTGAAGTAAAAGACACTGGTACCCAGGAGACCGTTCCCGCCGGCACTGGTGGTTTAAAGCAGTAATTGATTGATTTTTGGTTTGACGATACGAGCCTGGCAGGTGCAATACCGCCAGGCTCATTTTTTTAAAGACCTCGAAGAGAGCCAGCCTGACTTAGGTCTACACTGCTTGCCTCCACCCTACTGTCTTTTGAACGAGTCGGGAAAGCGCATATCACCACCGGCGTCGAAGTCTATTAGCATCTCGAAGAAGTTGATAAGGTCTTGCTTATTTTAAACAGAAAAGCTCATCCGCTTGGACGAGCCGTCAGAGTTGCGAAGCAAGGGATGCAAATTTGGGTGAAGTTTAATGCCGATGCCGTCAGGCCGATATTTCGCAGCAGCAGCGACTTAAGTACCTCAGCGTTGTCTTAGGCGCGTGACGCGGCGAGCAATGAGTCGAAGACAGCTGCATACCGCGGAATTCGAAGAGGGTAAAGCCTCCAGGTGGAGCAACGATAATGTCGATAGGGCCATAGTAAAAGTGACGAAGGGCGTCTATTGTAGCCCTCGAGTTCCCGGTGTGCAGCTCCATGAGTCTGTCAAAGCGAGTGCGGTGTGCACTCATGGCACCGACGAACTCCGAAAGGGCTTCCAACATTTCCGATGCCTTAGGCTCGGCATGGCCAAAAGCCTTCTGCCCCGGGGGCAAATAGAAACCCCTTGACCGGATGCGCTCCATGACCTCGAGCAGGGTCATGTTCATTTCCCGCGGATGTGCGATAGCCATTTGCAAGACCTCCTCCACTGAGGTGGCGCGCCCGTCCCACATTAGGCGCAGCGCTTCTTTGGTGCTCCAGGAGCGGTGGTGCTGCCTGAAGTTAACGGTGTAGTTGAGCGGTAGCGATGGGCGGCTCATAAGCTGACCGCCTGTGCCCATGCTAAAGCCCGCTGAGTCAGCAAAAGCGAGCACTTGCTTATGGCAGGAGGTACACGATACATCCCTGTTGCGGAAAAGCGACTTATCGTAGAACAACACCCGCCCCAGCGCTGCCTTTGCATGGGCCACCACACGGGCCTTTCTCTCCCCGCCACCAGAGCAGATATCGAGGTACGTTTTGTGTGTAATTTAAGAAAGTCAGGGGCTCCTAGGCGCCTCTGGCCTACCGGGTAGCTATCCCTCTTCCTTCACCTCGGGCGTTGTCCACGGCACGTTCCTCTCGCTGACACGCCGCAAGTAAAATGGACAGGATAATTTTTAGAGGTTAAATTCATTTAATGTGAATATTACTTTTGCTTAACGACTAAATAGGTATTTAATCATTTGAAATTTAGCCATATTGCCACTAATGTGGCAACAGAAAAGATGTGAAGGCCGCTTTTGACTTGGCAAAATCAGCCTATCCCTGTGTAAAAGCGTAAACGGAGGCTGAAGACGAGCCCTTCTCCAAGAAGCATCCAGCCCTCAACGGGCAATGGGTAGGGCCATTTCGAGGTAGGGAATGCACGTAGGAAAACCTTTTTCCTGGAAATAGCGCACCGTATTGGCTGAGGAAAGACAACTTGCAGCGAGGATGAAATCGCCACCCCAGGCACCTAAACTTTTAACGACGCCAGGGAAATCTGGAAAGAGGCTTTCCTGCACAGGTGGCAGGTCAAGGGCAACACTAAGCAGTCGTTCGTGCTCGCGCAACAGCTCAGCAAACTCCTCTAACGTCTGGGCAAGGGCACACCTTCGAGCAAGGGCGGAGACAGCACTAAGCCACTGCGGGCTTGGAGTATCACGTTGGCGAAACCGGCGTATTTCAGCACGGCTGTCTTGTTTTTTTTCCAGAAAAACAAAGAAAAGGCGGTCAGAAAAGGGAGGAAAAAAGGGAGCCGGTGTTACGTAAGGCGTTCGACCCACAAGTTGATAAAAAATAGGGCCGGAAGCGAAGGCACAAGCGATATCGTAGCCCGAGCCGCCCAACGTTTCAAAGAGCAAGACGTAGGGGTCTACCTCTGCCCAGCGCGCCAAGGCCGCCACCAAGGTGCTGCTACTGCCTAAACCCCAGTGAAGAGGATAGTCGGCAGCCATATGCACTTGCCAGCCCCGCCCATCGGTTAGAAACGCCGGCTGTTGACGTCTACAAGCGAGCAACAGCGCCTGCAGGCGCTGTGTGGTACTCTCATCGGAAGCACGCATTACCTCAAGGTCAGGCAGCCGAAAGGAGGCCTTAAACCAGAGTTGCCCACGCCAGTCGGTGCTCATCCAATGGAGCTGGGCAGGCGATGCCGCTGTCTGGGCACGCAAGGTCTGGCCATAGCGGACAGGGATGGCTAGGGCTTCGGCGCCATCAAGTACGGCATACTCACCAGTGAGGAGCAGTTTTCCATGAGCGCGAAAAGCAAGGGTCATGCTGAGAGGGTTTCGATGATAAAACCGGCCTGGCGCAAGTGTTCCCAAAAAGTTGGATACGACTTGTCCACCACGTCAGGATTTTCTATTTCTATAGGGCCTAACAGAGCCAACGGAGCAAAGGCCATCGCCATGCGGTGGTCGCCATAAGTGGCGAAGCGCGGCGGGCTGCTCCAACGCGCCCGGCCCGATAAGCGATAAGTAGCTCCAAGGGATGGCTCCGCTTCGAACAAGGCGCCTACTTTGGCTAACTCCGTCTGTAAAGCAGCGCAACGGTCGGTCTCTTTGATTTTCAGCGTATCCAAGCCAGAAAAGGACGCCTCTTGGCCAAAGGCTGCATACAACACGGCGAATGTTTGCGCCAAGTCGGGGCACCCCTCGAAGGACACGGCTCCGGGTAGCGCCACTGAGGCAGGGCGCTTCAAACTTAGCCGTACGACAGGTGCACCATCCTCGGTAGAGAAGGCAGAGCGCACGCCAAAGGGCAAGGCCAATTGGGCTACTACAGCATCGCCCTGCCAGCTGTTCGGATACAAATTAGAGAGTTCGACATGGGCATTTTTGGTTAGAGCGGCAATAGCGTACCAGTAAGCAGCCGCCGTCCAGTCGCTCTCGATG
>JBEQAD010000098.1:0-10401 GCA_041640515.1 Saprospiraceae bacterium
GCCTAGCTCTTCTTCGATGCGGAGTAGTTGATTGTATTTAGCTACTCGATCAGAACGGCTGGCCGAGCCGGTCTTTATTTGGCCAGTGTTTAGCGCGACGGCGAGGTCGGCGATGGTGTGATCTTCCGTTTCGCCTGAGCGGTGGCTAATAATGGATGTGTAAGCGTTGCGTGTTGCTAAACTGACGGCTTCGATGGTTTCGGTTAGCGTGCCAATCTGATTGACTTTGATGAGGATGGAGTTGGCAACTTTCTCGTCAATACCGCGCTGTAAGCGCTCAGTGTTAGTGACAAAAAGGTCGTCACCCACCAGCTGGATGCGATGCCCCAGGGTCTGAGTAAGCAATTTCCAGCCGTCCCAGTCGTCTTCGGCGCAGCCGTCTTCGATAGAGTAAATGGGGTAGCGATTGCACCAGTCCTTCCAGAAGCTGACCATCTCATTGCGGCTTAAGCGTTCGCCAGTAGATTTCTTGAATACATACTCTCCACTGTCGGCATTGTACAGCTCGGAGGTGGCTGCATCTAGGGCGATGACGATGTCTTCCAGAGGGCGGAAGCCCGCCGCCTCGATAGCGGTCATGACCATTTGAATGGCCTCCTCATTGCTCTTAATGCCTGGAGCAAAGCCACCTTCGTCGCCTACGTTAGTGGTGTAACCTTTGCTCTTGAGCACTTTTTTGAGGTGGTGGAATACTTCTACGCCCATGCGCAGCCCTTCACGGAAGGTTTCAGCTCCGATGGGCATAATCATGAACTCTTGGAAGTCAATGCCGTTATCTGCATGTGCGCCGCCGTTGAGGATGTTCATCATGGGCACGGGCAAGACGTGGGCATGCACCCCGCCTAAATAGCGGTACAGCGGCTGGCCGAGTTCTTCGGCTGCCGCGCGCGCAACAGCTAACGACACAGCCAAGATGGTGTTGGCGCCCAGTTGACTTTTATTGCGAGAGCCGTCGCGGGCGATCATAGCACGATCTATCCGAATTTGGTCAGTCACCTCGCAGCCGATGAGCTCCTGGCGCAGGATGTTTTCGACGTTTTTCACCGCTTGTTGTACGCCTTTGCCCAAATAGCGCGTCGGGTCGTTGTCGCGCAGTTCCACTGCCTCATGTATGCCTGTACTGGCGCCCGAAGGCACCGCTGCACGGCCCATAAATCCCGACTCTGTCCAGACGTCGACTTCTATGGTCGGATTACCGCGGGAGTCCAGGATTTCACGGGCAATAATATCTCTTATGGCGCTCATATTTTTTTGAAAATCAGGTGAAAACGTTAGTTTCTTTATTCAAAACCGGTGCAAAGGTAGCCTAAAGCGCCGAATGCCTGTGGCTCGGGAGGAAAAAAGCCCAAATCCATTTGCGTGTGAGTTTCTCTCCCGATGGAGGCATTCCTTGTCGCTGCGCAATAGAATAGCAGGGCAGTGTATTTTCACGGCCAAAAGCACCTGGATGATGTCCTTCTTTTTTCGCCGCCTGGCGAGCCTCTGCTCAGTACTTGGCGCAGTTGCGTTCAGCCTTGCTGCCCAGCCCGATACCGTACGCATTGGCCTGTACGTCAACGATATTTACGATGTTAACCTGAGCGAAAAGAGCTTCTCTGCCCAATTCTGGGTTTGGTTCAACTATTTGGACTCTGCTCTCCAGCCTTTGGAAACCCTTGAGTTTCCCAATGCCAAGGAACTAAGCGAGAGCCTGTCTTTCACGGAAAAGAAGGGCAACGTATGGTGGGGAGGCAAGCGCATTACCGCTACACTTAAAAAAGATTGGGATATCCGTCGTTTCCCTTTTGATGTGCAGAAGATGGTTATAGAACTGGAAGAGAGTGACCGCGATACCTCTAGCTTAGTGTATGTGGCGGATAAGGAGAACACGCGCATTGACCCTAAACTTGGCTTGTCTAATTGGCAGATTGAGCGCTTTGAACTATCCGCGAGCGTTCGGCAGTACGCTACAACTTACGGCGACCCTACGCTAACCGGAAGTAGTGCGTATGCTCACGCTGACTTTGTCCTTTACATCCGACGGAAAACCCTGGGGCTTTTCTTCTCCCTCTTCACGGGTATGTATGTCTCGTTTTTCATTTCCTGGTTGGTCTTTTTTATTGACCCTGTGGATGTCGATCCGCGGTTCGGCCTCTCGGTAGGCGGTCTGTTTGCAGCTGTTGGCAATAAGTATATTGTAGACTCCATTTTGCCCCAATCTACCACCTTTACCCTGGTGGATAAACTGCACATTCTGACCTATTTTTTTCTATTGCTGTGTATTGTGCTATCGGTAGCCTCGCTGCGCCTTTGGAAAAACGGCAACCTGGAGGCCTCTTCGCGCTTCGACCGGCGCAGCTGGATGGTTATTTTGTTCTCTTATATAATCGCCAATGTATGGCTCATCTGGGACGCTATGCATGGGTGATTTTTTAGTTGTTTGCCGGATGGAATAAGTAGAGAGTAACCCATAAATACTTCATTCGTCGGGGTACTTATGGGTTTTAAACAGTGTTCATAAAAATTGTAGCGTTAACTTTCCGAACGACACATATTAAACACATGAGTATTGCTGAACGCAAGGAGCGCGAGAAAGAAGAGATGCGCCGCAATATCTTGGCCGCAGCGCTGAAGTTGTTTCGGGAAAAAGGCTACGACGGTGTCAGTATTCGCAATATCGCTGACGCTATTGAGTACAGCCCCGCCACCATTTACCTGTACTTTCGCGATAAGAGTGAAATTTTCGCTGCGCTGCAATTTGAGGCCGCCAGCGTCATGCGCGACCACTTCCTTCCTGTAGCCCAAATTGAAGATCCCTGGGAGCGCTTAGTGGACTTTGGTCGCCGATACATTGACTTCGGATTAAAACATTCTGACCTTTACGACCTGATTTTCATCATTCGCGCACCCATGGAATATGCTGAAAATCAGGATTGCTGGACGCTGGGCATAGCTACACATCAGTTCTTCGTGCAGACGGTGCAGGCGTGTGTGGATGCTCGCTATTTCAAAAGCACAGACTCGGAAGCTATTGCTTACACCCTATGGTGTCATGTACATGGGTTGGTTGCACTCTTTGTGCGCGAGCGTATGCGTATGTATCCCGAGGAAAAGCGAGTAGAGTTGGCGCGCAAATCCTTTGCTATGATTATTAAAATGGCTGAAACGCTTTGAATGTGCATTGCTCATCAGCACGCAAACTGAGACGCCCTCCTTCTTTTGGAAAAAGCGGCCGGCTCCAACTGTTTCAATAACAAGACGACCGCTCTTGCTTACTAGAAAAAGGCCCCTAAGTTCCTACATCAAACCGCTTTTTTTCGCCTTTTAATAAACAGTGTTCATAAAGTAAAAATCGTTTAGCCCATGATAACGTTTGCTTATCGCTTAAGACTGATAGGGATGCTTGTGAGCATCGGTATGGCGGCTCAAGCGCAGCGCTCCGCTATTTTGGAACAATACGTACAGTTGGGCCTGAGCAACAACCTGGCGTTGCAGCAGCAGGACTGGCAGGTGCGCAAGGCGCAAGCGTCGGTGCAACAGGCAAAGGCGCTTTACTACCCATCGTTCCAGTTTGAAGCTAATTACATGCGTGCAACGGGGGGCCGGCGCATTCAGTTCCCGGTAGGCGACTTGGTCAACCCCATTTTTGCCAACTTAAACCTACTGAACGAATTGGTACAACCTGGTTCACCGGATTATCCTACCGATGTCCCCAACGTGAATGAGCAATTTCTGCCTGACGACTTTCACGAGACGAAGGTGCGGTTTAGCTACCCGTTGTTTAACACGGACTTGAAGTATAACCGACTCATTCGTCAGGAGTTGTATGAAAGCCAAGCGGCCCAGAAAGAAGCCTATGCGCACGAGCTGCGCTACCGCATCACCTCGGCTTATCTGAGCTATTTGCAGACCATCGAAGCTGAAAAAATTTGGCTCAATAGCCGCAATGTGCTGACCGAGCTGCGCCGCTTCAATGAGTCGTTGGTTCAGCACCACGTTGCTACGCGCGAGGTGATAGCTACGGCCGACTATGAGCTGAGCAAGGCCGAAAGTGAAATAGCGCGGTTGCGCGGTGCTCAAAATACAGCGCGGGCTTACTTCAACTACCTGCTCCACCGCGACCTACAAAGCGAGGTAGCTATAGACACAACGCTGATGCGGCCTGCCGAGGCCACGTATGCGCTTGAGCCACTACTGGCCCACGCCCTTAGCGAGCGCAAGGAATTCTCGGCGCTGCAGGCGGGCATTCGAGCCGCAGAAACGGACGTTCGGCGCCATGCGGCCAACTTGCACGTGCCCGACTTTTACTTAGGCGGTGAGATAGGCTTCCAGGGCTTTGGCTATCGCTTCGACGGTGAGCAAGCCTATGCGTTGGTGCGGGTAGGCATGGTTTACGACCTTTTCGACGGTGGCTTGCGCCGCAGCCGGACGCAAGAGGCCCGCATGGAAACCGAGCGCCTGCGCACCCAACTGGCCGACGCGCAGCAACAGGTGGCCCTACAGGTTACGGAAGGTTGGAACGCTTGGCAGGCAGCGCAGCAGGCCTATGCCGCTGCACAGGCGGGTGTTCGGGCTGCAGAAGAGACTTACCGCATTGTCAATAATAAGTATCGGGCAAACCAGCTGCTGCTCATTGAATGGCTCGACGCTCAAAATCGCCTGACGACGGCCCAGCTGCAGCGGGCACTGGCCTGGTACGATGTGTTGCAAAAAGAGGCTGCTCTAAGGCGCGCCGCAGGATTATAGGTGCTCCCTGATGGGTCTTTCCTATTCATTTTTTCATTCTATTTTTCTTCACCCATGACGAACTCTATTTTTTACAAGATCACCTTTGCCGCTCTGTTGGCAATTAGCGCGGCGACCCTGCTCAGCCGCTGTGGCCAGACCTCGGCCAATACTAAGGGCGCTAAAGAGCAAAATACAGACGAGCGTATCCCCGTCCGAACGGCATCGGTGGAGCTGCGAACACTAGCCCTGCCTATACACGCCAGCGGTATCCTCACCTCTTCGGCAGAGCAGCGTCTATCCTTTAAAATCGGCGGCGTCATCCGCAAGATTTACGTCAAGGAAGGCGAGGAGGTAAAGGCCGGCCAGTTGCTGGCCGTACTGGACAAAACGGAGATAGATGCGCAAGTGGTGCAGGCGCAGCAAGCTCTGGCCAAAGCCGAGCGCGATTTGACCCGAGTAGAGGGGCTTTATCACGACAGTAGCGCTACGTTGGAACTGTTGCAAAATGCCACTACGGTTCGCGATATGGCCCGCGAAGCCGAGCGTATCGCGCGGTTCAATCAGCAATACGCTGAAATCCGAGCTACACGACCGGGTAAAATCATCAAGAAACTCATGAACGAAGGTGAAATCGTGGGTGCAGGCATGCCGGTGCTTGTGCTGTTCGAAGCCGGTACCAATGACTGGGTAGTTAAGGTCAGCCTAAGCGACCGCGACTGGGCGCGCCTCAGCGTGGGAGACAATGCGCGCGTGGTGTTGGACGCCTATCCCGATGCGCCTTTTGCCGGCAGGGTGAGCACTTTGGCGCCTGCAGCAGACCCTGCCAGCGGCTTGTACACGGCCGAAATTAAGGTGGTGCCTTCGCCTGGGAAGCGCTTTGCTCCGGGTTTGTTTGCTCGAGTAAGTCTTTCGCCTGCATCGGCCACAACCTTATCCGTAGTGCCTATCGAGGCTATTGTAGAGGGCGAAGGGCTATCGGCTTACGTCTTTGCCCTGCTGCCCGACAGCGAGCGCGTCCGCAAAGTGCCGGTGCAGATGGCCTTTATCGAGGGCCGTCATGCAGTGGTGGCGGCTGGTCTGGAAGGCATAGTTGAGGTTGTGACCGTAGGCGCCCCTTACCTAAGCGAGGAAAAACAGGTGCGAAAGATGAACGATTGACCCTCTGAAACTTGCTCTTGATTTTCCTTTTCAGCACCTCTCAACTCGGAAGCACGGCTATGAAAATTGCTGAATTTTCTGTCAAAAACCCTCAATTTACTTTCATTATTTTTGCCTTTGTCATGGCGTTAGGCCTTGGCGCCCTGTTGAACATGCCGCGCTCCGAGGACCCGGAGTTCAACCCACCGGGCTACAGTATTGCTGTCGTGTATCCGGGCGCTGGGCCGTTGGAAATCGAGCGGCAGATCACAGACAAGCTCGAAGCCCGGCTCGGCGCTCTAGAAAATGTAGATCGCATGCGGTCTACGTCGCTTAGCGGTATGGTCATTACGGTGCTGGAGTTCAAACATGGCGAAGACTCGGATAAAAAGTACGAAGAAGTCCTGCGCGAGATAAATGCTTTGCGCCCTGAGTTGCCCGAAGGCGTTTACCGCATCACTGTGAAGCGATTTTCAGCCTCCGACGTCGCTATTTTTCAGGGGGCCATCTTATCAGAAAATGCCTCTTACACCGAATTGCGCCGCGAAGCCGAGCGCCTGGAAAAGTATTTGGAAAAAGTGCCAGGCATCAAAAGCGCCGATACGTGGGGCTATCCCAAGCGTGAGGCCCGCATTAGCCTGAACTTGGCTAAAATGGCTGCTGAGCACATTCCTGTTAGCCGAGTCTTAGGGTCCTTGCAGAGCGAGAATGCCTCCATTCCTGGCGGGCGGGTGCATGTGGGCGATCGTCAGTTTTTTGTAGAAACTAGCGGCAACTACCAATCATTGGAAGAACTCCGCAACACCGTCATCACTGCTGCTGATGGCAAAGTCGTGTATCTTAAAGACGTTGCGGAAGTGAATTGGGCCTATGAAGAGCCACAGCACCTGGCGCGCCTCAATGGGGTACGTGCTGTGTGGGTAACAGCGCGCATGAAAGACAGGCAGAATATTTTCACAGTAGGTGAGCAAGTCAGCCGGGCAATAGAAGAGTGGCGCCGCGATCTACCGGCCAGCATGGACTATGCTAAGGTGTTTGACCAGAACGACTCCGTTGCTCGCCGCCTGAGCCGCTTTGCCAAAGACTTTGGTATTGCGGTGCTCCTAGTGTTGCTTACACTCTTGCCTTTAGGTTGGCGCGCCTCGTTGGTGGTCATGATCTCTATACCTCTCAGCATATCGCTCGGGCTTTTTTCCCTCGATTTGCTCGGCTATTCACTCAACCAGTTGTCTATCGTAGGGCTTATCATTGCCCTGGGCATTTTGGTGGACGATAGCATTGTAGTAGTAGAAAACATCGAGCGCTGGTTGCGCGAGGGGCACAGCCGCCGCGAGGCGGCTATTTTGGCCACCCAACAGATTGGCTTAGCGGTGTTGGGCTGTACGGCCACGCTCATCCTGGCGTTTCTGCCACTGGTTTTCCTCCCTGAGGCTTCGGGTGATTTTATTCGCTCTATGCCGCTGGCTGTAGTGCTGACGGTGCTGGCCTCTATGCTCGTGTCCCTCACCATTGTGCCTTTCTTGAGCAGCCGCCTGTTAGCCACACATCACCACCCTGAAGGCAACCTATTTCTCCGGGGCCTCAAGTGGCTTATCAGCGTTACCTATGCGCGCCTGCTTCACGTCGCCTTAGCCTGGCCGCGCACCACCTTAGCCGTGGCTGGGCTCCTCTTTGCCGGTGTCATAAGCCTGGCCGGCAGGGCGGGCTTTGCCCTTTTCCCTGCCAGCGAGCGGCCGATGTTTTACCTGGACATCGAAACGGCTCCAGGCTCCAATTTGCAGCACACGCACCGCGTCATGGCCATGGTGGACTCGGTGCTCAATGAATACACGCTGCCCACCTTCCGCCGGGCTGCGCTCAGCACTCATTACGTCGCCCAGCGCACTGCCCTCCAGGGAGTGCCCACAGCCTCCCTCGAAATACCCAAATACAGCGGCGGCAAGGCCAAAATCGTCTGGTTTGCCTCCAACACTGGCCACGGCAACCCACGCATTTACTACAACGTTATCCGCGAAAAAGACGCTGCCGAATACGGCCAGGTGTTCGTCCAACTGGAGCGGGGCACCCCGCCCCCTCTCAAAGGCGCACTTATTGATGAGCTGCGTTACCGCTTTGGCAGCATTCCCGGGGCCGTCGTCAACGTCAAAGATTTTGAACAGGGCCCGCCCATTGAAGCGCCGGTAGCCATTCGTGTCTTTGGTGAAAACTTGGACACCCTCCGTCACCTGGCTGCTCAAGTGGAGGATATCGTGGCCCATACGGAAGGCGCCATCTACGTGGACAATCCCATTGCCACCATCAATACCGACCTGGAAGTCCGCGTCAACAAGGAAAAGGCCGCGGCGCTGGGTATCCCCGTCGCCGAAATCGAGCGCATGGTGCGCCTGGCCATTGCCGGCCTCAATGTCGGCACGTTCACTGCTGAAGCCGATGGGGAAGCCTACAATATCACGGTGACTGTGCCCAAAGAAGGCGCCTTTGCCACCTTGGATGCGCTCAAAAACCTCTACGTCAACAATGTTTTGGGCGGCGCTGTACCCCTGAGTCAGGTGGCTGAACTTCTTTTCAAGCGCTCGCCCAACTACATCGAACACTATGGCAAAGACCGCTTCACCACCGTGACCGCCTTTGTCCGCAGCGGCTACTATGCGGCCGATTTGAACCGTCAAATTCGGGCCAGGCTAAAGCAGATGACCCTCCCGCGCGGCTATTCCTACGTTGTGGCTGGCGAAGAGGAAACAGCTCAACGTTCCTTTGGGGGTGTGGGCACCATCATACTGCTCACTATTTTTGGCCTAATGGCCGTCCTGGTACTGGAATTCAAGACGTTCCGCAGTACCCTTATCGTCCTATCCGTCATTCCACTAGGGCTTATCGGCGCCGCGCTAATGCTACTGGCCACGGGCTATCCTTTCTCCTTCACCGTAGTAGTAGGACTTATCGCATTGCTGGGCATAGAGGTGAAGACATCTATCCTGTTGGTGGATTTTACTAATCAGCTGCGCGCTGAAGGGCGAAATCTCGACGATGCCATTCAAGAAGCGGGTGAAATCCGCTTTGTACCTATCTTGCTCACTTCCCTGACGGCTATTGGCGGTCTACTGCCCATTGCCATAGAAGAAAATCCGCTTTACTCGCCGCTGGCTTATGTGCTCATTGGCGGACTGATTTCCTCCACGTTACTGGCACGCATTGTTACGCCTGTACTCTACAAACTCCTGTCGCCAAGAGTAGGGTAAGTTGTCTGAGGGCTGGGGTGAAAGGAAAAAGGGGCAACGAAAAAGCAAGAGCTACGGCCATTATTGCCATTTAGCCGACGAGCCCTGCGCATCGTTTAGACACTGGTCTGTTGCGCCTCGCGGATAGCCCGAAGCAGTGCAGCCTTGGAGATGTCGCCCGCATGTCGCCACAGCTCCTTCCCCTGGCGGAAGAGGATGAGCGTGGGCACCCCCATCACGCGCTGCTGGACCGCCAGCGGCGTCTGCTCGTCCACATTAATCTTTTCCAGATGGAGCAGGTCGCCCAATTCGGCTTGCACCTCGTCCAGCATGGGCATCATGGCACGGCAAGGGCCACACCAAGGCGCGTGAAAATCCACAAGGATGAGCTTACTGGAGTGAACGAGCGTCTCAAAATCAATGTTCATATCATTCCTAAAAGTGTTTGAGGCGGTGTAGGGTTCATCACCCTACGTTCGCGAACAGGCCAAGGCTGGCTTGAAGGGAAGGTGAGAGGTGCGCCGGCGGCCCAGAAAAGGGGGCCTTACCACTTCACAAAAGACGCCTGTGCTGCTTGGGCGCCGTCCGATGTAGCAAGGTGCAAAAAGTATAGTCCCGGCGCCCAGTTGGTTACGGCAACAAAAGCTGGCGAGTCCGCTGCGCCTTCTCCCTCAGCCACTAGGCGCCCTAACGCGTCCTGTACTACCCAGCGGAAAGGGCGGTGGACAGGCCACTCCACGCGCAGGCTGTGGCGTACAGGGTTGGGCCATAGGGTCACACCAGCTGCTGGAGTAGGCGCAAAGGCGCTGGTCGTGCAATCGCGCAGCTGGGTGCGGTAAGCAGATAGCCCTCCGCGCAGGTTACCTACAACCACCTCGAGGAGTCCGTCGCCGTCCAAGTCGCCAAAGGCTGGCGAGGAGCGCTCCCCGTCATCCACCATACCCCAGGTCTTGGAAATAAGTAGGTACGGGTCGCTCGTCGGCGACAGGCCCACGTATGCTTCGAGAGTGCCGTCCAGATTGCCGCAGACGATCCAGCGCTCGCCATTGGGCTGTAACACCAAAGCCGGTCGGCTAAAGCCCACGCCAATGGCTGTGCGGGTATCTATGTTGCCCAGGCGGGCGATGGTGGGCTGGACGGCAAAGAGCGGGTTGTCGGGCGCCCCTATGTTGCGGAAGTAAGCAATGCTCCCGTTTCGGCGCCCAGCTAGGATATCCACGGCGCCGTCCATGTCTACGTCGGCCAGGCATGGGGCGGAAAAGGTACCAGTATTCATGCTGGCCCACATTGGCCTAAAATCCTGTTGCAACTGCATAGGCTTGCCTGGGCCGGCGGTGTT
>JBEQAD010000099.1:0-6173 GCA_041640515.1 Saprospiraceae bacterium
TTTCAAGCAAGGGCGCATCAGTAGCGCTACCTCTCAGCCAGGAGGGTCTCTCCGTGTGAACGATACTACTAACGTAAACCGCATCTTCAGCGGACGGCTTAGCTACGCCAAAGGTGCCATGGTGCTTCATATGTTGCGCTGGATTTGCGGCGATTCCATCTTTTTTACTGCTGTCCGCAACTACGTAAACGACCCCACTGTGGCCTACGGCTATGCGCATACACCTGTCTTGAAAGCCCACTTAGAGGCCGCCTCCGGACGCGACCTCACCTATTTTTTTGAGGATTGGTACACCGGTGAAGGATATCCTAGCTACACCGTCAAATGGTGGCAAAGTGGTGATGGCGTACTCTACGTGCAGCTAGAGCAGGCGCAGTCGCACCCATCGGTGTCCTTTTTCGAACTGCCAGTACCTTTACGGATACTTGGGACCGGCGGACAACAGCAAGATCTGCGCTTAGAGCACGCGTTTAATGGGCAAATCTTCGCCCTGCCGACGTCCTTTGCTGTGTCTAACCTCCTATTTGACCCCGACTTGTGGCTGATTAGCCGGAATAATGTCGTGCTTGAAGTTTCCTCCGCACCTAACCTGGAGACCCACGGTTTCAGCTTTCGGGTAACACCCAATCCAACGCAGCCACCTGTCGGTATTCAATGGGAATGCTTATCGGCGTTAAAAGCCGACTGCTCTCTGTGGACGGTCAATGGGCAACTCCTGGCAGAACAAACCTATCACTTACTTCCGGGCTCAACAAGGACCTTTTTTTCATTACCCCCTTTGGCGGCCGGAGCGTATCTATTGCGCGTGCGAACTCCCATGAGCGAAGGATGGCAGCAAGTAGTCCTCCGTTGAAGATACCATAATTTGAAGGGATTTTTGCACCCTTTTTTTTAGCCTTCTAAACGCCTCAGCAAGGGCAAGGCGGCTCTAAGTATGGAAATTTACGGCACAGTAAAAAGTCTATTTTTGCACCTGTAGAAGCGCCCGTGTGTCGCTGCTGTTCAACGGCCGAAAGGTCAAGACCCGATATGAATAAAGATTTGGCAAATGCCCCGGCCAGCGCTGAAGACAAATTGGCCGAGAAGGCCTTGCGCCCTAAGGCGCTCGAGGAGTTCCGGGGGCAGCGCAAGATCGTAGAAAACCTGCAGGTATTTATCCAAGCCGCCCGCCAGCGCGGCGAGGCACTTGACCACGTCCTGCTCCATGGGCCGCCTGGCTTAGGCAAGACAACGCTCTCTCATATTATTGCCAATGAACTGGGTGTAGCACTCAAGATGACCTCTGGTCCTGTGTTAGAAAAGCCGGGCGACTTGGCGGGTCTGCTCACTAATTTGGAGCCAGGCGATGTGCTCTTCATTGACGAAATCCATCGGCTAAACACCGTTGTAGAGGAGTACCTCTACTCGGCTATGGAGGATTTCCGCATTGATATCATGATAGATTCTGGCCCCAACGCCCGTAGCATTCAGATTGCTCTAAACCCATTTACCCTCATCGGAGCTACGACGCGCATGGGGTTGCTCACTGCGCCCCTGCGAGCGCGCTTTGGCATCAACTGCCTGCTCGACTACTACGACGTAGCAACGCTGGAGCGCATTCTTTTCCGCTCAGCAGACATTCTGGGCATTCCCATCACCCCCGAAGGAGCACACGAAATCGCCCGCCGTAGCCGAGGAACACCCCGCATCGCTAATGCTCTACTGCGCCGCATTCGCGACTTCGCTCAAATCAAAGGCTCAGGCGTAGTAGACCGTGACATCGCTCGTTATGGCCTGGCAGCCTTGGATGTGGATGAGCATGGCCTAGACGAAATGGATAACCGCATCCTCAGCGCTATCATCCACAAGTTCAGAGGTGGACCTGTAGGGCTGACCACTATTGCCACGGCCGTGGGTGAAGAACCCGGCACCATCGAGGAAGTGCACGAGCCTTTTCTCATCATGGAAGGCTACCTGCAGCGCACGCCGCGCGGACGAGTAGCCACCGAAAAAGCTTACCGACACGTCGGCGCCACCTTGCCTGGCCGAAGTGGAACCCTGTTCGACGAGTGAGGCAAAACGCAAGGGCGAACCTTCAGCATAATTAGCCCTCCGATAACCCAGCGGCCTTGCCCCAATGGGCTGTCGAAGAGCTCTTGCATAGGCCAGAACGACGCTGTTACAGGGAAGGAGGTTACTTCAGCCACTTGTCGCGATTGGCCAGTTGGCCCAACTGCTCCCAAGATAAGGTGAATTCCGTTGGCCCAAGGGCGTAAGCTGTCACCTCGTAAGGGTTATAAATCATCCGAATACCTTCGGCCACAATACAGAAGTTCGACGGAAAGGGCAGTCCCATCTCCGGGCTGAGCAAAAGGTTCTCGAGTGTAGTCTCTTCATCGCTCATGCCTTTGGCTTTGTTTGCCTCCAGAAAAGCGCGCTCCACCAATGGCTGAAGGGCTTTAGGCTCTGAGAAGATCTCTTCCAATGCCACTCTGCGACCCGTGGCCTTATGCAAAGTTACGTAAGCGGTGTTCCCATTTCCATGTGCACCGCCCAGATAGACATAGGAGGAAACCTCCGCAGAGAGGTAACGAGGTGCATCGAGCAATACTTTTGTCTCGGCGTCCACCGTATAAATCATAAACTGGACTGAGGTATCCTGACCAAAGTCGGCTTCCAAGCTTTTGAGTAGACCGGGACCGAGATTTTCTATCTGCCGCTTAAACGGTTGATTAGGAGCTGTTTCTGTCGGTTCTCCGACATCTATCAAGGCACCTACGAGGCTTTGAAGAGTATCGGTCAAGCGTTGAGCTAAAGCGGCATCCGTACTGCTAACCACCGGGTATTTGATGTGTACTTCGACGCATAAGGAGTCGCGCAAACAGCGCGCATAATCGTGCGCTTCTATACGAATCTTCACCGGCGTCGGAGCAGGATCAGACCGGCAAGCGGCGAGAAAAGACATCCCTAAAATGCACAAGAACCAGAAAAGTGTGTGAGACATGGTTTATCGAAAAATGTTGATGACAAGTACTGCAGACTACAGGGAAACCTTGCGAGCAACCGGGGGTAGTAGCTCTCGGATTTTTGCCACAGTTTCCTCTATCTCATCCATCCGGTTGAGGTGGGAAAAGGAGAAACGAATGGTTTTGCGCCTTGGGTCGGCCCCGATAGCATCGAGAACATGGCTGCTTTGCTGCTCGGCTCCACTAGTGCAAGCGCTACCGCCGGAGGCGCTGATGCCTGCAATGTCCAGCTGTAGTAACAGGAGTTCATTCTTAGGCGATGGAGGAAAGGAGACACTTAAGATAGTATACAGGTCATCGCCTTCTGGATTGCCATTGAAGCGAACGTCATCTAGTGTTTCCTGCAGACATTGGATGAAACGATGGCGCAGACCTCGAATGTGCGCCATGCGCGACTCCATCTCGGCTACTGCCAACTCCAGAGCTTTAGCCATACCTACGATGCCGTACACATTCTCCGTACCGCCGCGTAGGTTGCGCTCCTGTCCTCCGCCGTCAAGGAAAGGCCGGATGAAATTCTCAGCGTTGACGTACAGAAAGCCGACGCCTTTGGGTCCATGGAACTTGTGGGCCGAGCCTGTGAGAAACGACACAGGCGTTTGTTGAACGTCTATGGGAAAGTGACCGACAGTTTGCACGGCGTCGGTATGCAGCAGGGCGCCGTACTGTCGACATAGGGCCGAGACAGAGGACAAATCGAGAAGGGTGCCTATTTCGTTATTTGCATGCATGAGCGACACCAGGGTACGCGGTGCCTGTACCTGGGCCAGGAGGTGCTCCAGCTCTATCAGGTCAGGGTATCCTTGAGTGTCGACACGAAGCCAGTGCACCTCCACGGGATACTCGCGTGCGATGGCTTCGATGGCGTGCAGCACGGCGTGATGCTCTGTGGGGCTGCTGATGATGCGCCGCACGCCCAAGTCGCGAACAGCGCACTTGATGGCCGTATTGTTGCTCTCCGTACCACCTGACGTGAAAAAAACTTCAGCCGTACTGGCACCTATAGCGCGGGCTACGGTCTTGCGCGCGGCTTCAATGAGCGCCCGCGTGCGGCGGCCTTCGGCATGGATGCTTGAGGGATTGCCGTAATGCTTACGCATCACGGACACCATAACCTCGACGACTTCTTCTAAGAGCGGCGTAGTAGCAGCGTTGTCTAAATAGATACGGTCCATTGGAAAAGCAAAAGCCCTTGGCCTCGCCTCAGGGACTTTTGCCACAGCAAAGTTAGCAGATAGGACTTGCTCCTTTGTGCGTGTGAGCCACTTAACTCGCGCCGTTTTCAGGAAGATTGACCTTCGCCGCATGGGCCTTTTCGATGGCCTTGCTGTCGTAATGCACGTTGATGTTGAGCCACATGAGCCGCGAAATGCGGAAGATGTACACGAAATTGATGGCCAGGAAGGCAATCAATAGCGCAAACGCTGTGTACATGCCCCAATCGAGCACCCAGTGGAACAAAGCAACAAAGAAGAAGCAGAACCACCCCGTCCAGATGTAGGAGATGAACATGGCTCCGTAATAATAGCCTGGTTCCGGGAAGTAGTTCAGCCCACACTTAGGACATTGCTCTAGCATTTCGAATGGCTTGACAAATGACCAACTGCTGGTCTCAAAAGTCTCGCCCTCATGGCACCGCGGGCACTTCAGCGCAAAAATGCTATACGCCTTGCTTCCCTTGCTAAACATAACGCCTCTCTTAAGCTTTTTCCTTTTCAGTAAAGGACTCCAGTGTGCGCAGTAATTCCGGGGCGGACATTACGCCCGAGCGGCGCCACACTGGCTTGCCATCGCGGAAAATGATCAATGTGGGCACCGCCATTACTTGGTAAGCCGAGGCAATCAAAGGGTTGCGGTCAATGTCCAGCTTATAAATAATGGCTTTGTCGCCTATTCTTTGCTTTACTTCCTCTAGTATAGGCGCCAGCATGCGGCACGGCCCGCACCATTCGGCCGAAAAGTCAACTAATACAGGTTTATCAGAGCGAATCAATTCAGAAAAGGTCATAGCTGTTTTTGTTCTTTGTTATCGAAATATTTCAAGTGAAATTGCCATAAAGGCATTTATCTATACTGCAAAGATGCGCTATTGTCACTCGATACTTGCCAGGACACCTTCGGGCATTTGTGGCATTTTTTACGACTGTCCTTAATGACTATCCTCACGGTGGGTTTTGATGGCCGTCATTCAGATGGCCGTTGGCCGAGGTGCACCTTTGTTTTAAATAAAAAACGCTTGAGGGCTAACTATGTCACCACAGCCAATGCTCGCCAATCGCCACCCCAAGACGATAGAAGGGCTGACGTGTTACCACTGCCATCAACCTTGCCCTGACGATAAACTGCGCGTAGAGGATAAGCTCTTCTGCTGCGAGGGCTGTAAGACGGTATACGAGATTCTAAGCAGTAACAACCTGTGTGCCTTCTATCAAATAGACCCTGAAGCGGGTCGCACCCAGACAGAAACTGGCGATGCGCATGAGTATGCTTGGTTGGACGACCTCGATGTGCGCAGACAGTTGCTGCAGTTCTCCAACGGCCAGACGGCGCGGGTGACCTTTTACTTGCCTAGCATTCATTGTGCTTCATGTATCTGGCTACTGGAGCACTTGTATCGGCTGAACTCCGGCGTTTTGCAGTCGAGGGTGGACTTCTTGAAGAAAGAGGTCTCCATTGTGTTCGATGAACAGAGGACGACGCTGCGCCAGCTGGCTGTGATGTTGGCGCGCGTAGGCTATCCGCCCGATATCCGCCTGGGCGACGTGAGCGCCCGCGAGGAGCGCCCTGCCATTGACCGCTCCCTGCTGTACAAAATCGGCGTGGCCGGTTTTGCTTTTGGCAACATTATGCTACTGAGCTTTCCCGAATACCTCGGCTTGGAGCAGGAGCGCGATGCCTGGTTTTTCAGCGTCTTCGGTTACATCAACTTGGTGCTGGCGGTGCCGGTGCTGCTTTACAGCGGACGCGACTACTTCGTCTCTGCCTATGAAGGGCTGCGGCAGCGTTACCTGAACATTGACCTTCCGCTGGCGCTAGGCATGGCTGTCCTCTTTGGGCGCTCGGCATGGGAAATCCTGACTGGCACCGGTGCCGGCTACATGGACTCGCTGGCCGGGCTGGTGTTTTTCCTGCTCATTGGGCGCTGGTTTCAACAAACAACCTACCACC
>JBEQAD010000099.1:6183-10370 GCA_041640515.1 Saprospiraceae bacterium
GTTGCCAAGCCGACGGTTCCGAAGTGCCTGTGCCTATTCAGAAGCTGGAGCCGGGCGACATTATCCGTGTGCGTAACGGCGAGCTGATCCCCGCTGACGGTGTGCTGCTGGAAGGGCGCGCGCAAATTGACTACAGCTTTGTCACCGGAGAAGCAGAGCCGGTGAGCATTCCCGCGGGCGAAGTAGTGTATGCCGGCGGGCGCCAGATGGGCGAGGCGATCGAAATCTGTCTGACGCGGCGCGTGGATACGAGCTACCTGACGCAGCTGTGGAACGACGAGGCTTTCCAGAAGGGCTCTAAAGGGCACGCCAGCCAGCTGGCCGAGCGCGCGGGTCGCTACTTTACGGCGCTCATCTTGGGAGTAGCTTCGCTAGCGTTTCTCTATTGGGCCCCCCAGAGCATGAGCACCGCCATCAACGCTTTCACTGCTGTACTCATCATTGCTTGTCCTTGTGCGGTAGCGCTTTCCATCCCCTTCACGATGGGCAATGTATTGCGTTTACTGGCTCGTCATCGCTTTTTTGTTAAAAACACCCAGGTGTTAGAGGCTTTCTCCACGACGACAGCCGTAATTTTCGATAAGACGGGCACTATCACCACGGGGGCAGCTCAAACAGCACTCTTTTTCCCTGCCGACGGGCAATCTCCGTTGAGTGCACAGGAAGCCTCGGTGGTGCGCTCCTTGGCTGCCCAAAGCAATCACCCCGCTAGCCGCCAAATTGCGGCTTCGCTGCCTGAGGCGAGAGTGCTACCAGTGAGCAGTTTTGTAGAAATAACAGGCCAAGGCACGCGCGGCGAGGTGAACGGCAAAGAAGTACGCCTCGGCTCCTCGATGTTTATTTTGGGAAAAAAGCAACCTGCAGCCGGTGTTTTTGTAGAGATAGACGGTATCGTGCGCGGCCATTTTGAAGCCCAGAGCCGCTACCGTAACGGTTTGCGCGAGGTTATTCATTTTTTCAAAAAACAAAACACTACAACGTGGCTACTCTCTGGCGATAATGAGCGCGCGGCTGCCGAGCTGGCACCGCTCTTCGATAGCCCAGCCCACTTGCGCTTCCACCAGAGCCCCCACGATAAGTTGGCCTTTGTGCAGCAATTACAGCAGCAAGGACAGCGCGTACTCATGATTGGCGATGGCCTCAACGACGCCGGAGCTCTACAGCGCAGCAACGTAGGCATTGCTGTGGCGGAAAATACCAACACGTTCACGCCGGCCTGTGACGCCATCTTAGATGCCCAACAATTCGAACGTTTGCCGCAGTTTCTCACCTTAGCGCGGTGGGGCGTCCAAACGGTCAATCGCGCCTATCTGTTGGCTGCCTGCTACAATGCGGTAGGGCTAAGTTTTGCCGTCAGCGGCACCCTATCGCCTGTTATTGCGGCCATTCTTATGCCCTTGAGTTCGGTGACGGTAGTACTCTTTGGCTTTGGTATGACGCATTGGAAGGCGCATCGCTTAGGGCTATAGTCGAACGCTGCTCGGGGTAAGATCTTGCGTTGCTTGGCTGCGAACAAACAGCAGCAGGCGGCGTTACCCTTGTTATCTTTGTAGCGTAAGTAGCAAGGCACCGGCGGGCGAGGGGCAAGCACTAAGGCAACCGAGAGGGCAATGCTTCCATCATTTGTCCCAAACATGAAAAACCTCGTTGCTCTGGCAAAAGAGAACCAACCTTTGCAACTTAAAGACTCTGCGACTGACATGCGTATCTTACTTTTTTTTATTCTGCTTCTCAGCGCCACCTCGTGGATGACAGCTCAGCCCACCTCATCACCAACTAAGTTGATCCAATTCTCCGGGTTGGTCGTTACCAACCTGGATGGCAACATGGTACCCGTCCCCTACGCCACCATTTCGCTGCCTGAAAAGCGCCGCGGCACCTACTCCGATCACCGGGGCTTTTTCACTATCGTAGTAGAAAAGGGCGACCTCATCCGTTTTTCGTGTGTGGGCTTAGAAACAGTGACCAAACGCGTGCCAGATACGCTGACTCAAGACCGCTATTCCATCGTGCAAATCATGGCCCAGGATACCATTACCTTACCGGAAGTGGTCATTTTCCCTTGGCCTTCGCGCGAGCATTTCAAAATTGAGTTTCTTAAGATGGACGTCACGCCCGAGCTGCAGCGCATTGCGGCCGAAAATGTGGCCAATGAATACATTGCAGAGGCGCGCCGCAACCCGGACATGGTGCCTTACGGTGGCCGCGAAAGTGCCAATTTTTATTTACGCCGACAGTCGCGCGAATACGTATACTTTGGACAGACGCCTCCTATGAACATCTTCAGCCCGCTAGCGTGGGCGCAGTTTTTTAATGCTTGGAAAAACGGCGAATTCAAGAAAAAGCAATAACTGGTTTTTTTACTTTCCGATGTCCTTCGCCGAACGCGTGCTGGCGTTTAGCCGACAGCTGAGCATCCCGGACATCTCCCTACCGGAGGGTTTTGCCTGGCTTTTTCCTTATGATCAGGCAGAAACGCAGCGGGTGATGGCGCTTTTTTATCAAAAGTACTACGCTGATGAACAACTGCGCTTTTTCCTATTCGGCATTAACCCGGGGCGCTTTGGTGCCGGCATCACTGGCATTCCTTTCACCGATCCGGTACGCTTAGCGCATGAATGCAGCATAGCGAACACCTTTCCGCCCAGGCAGGAACTGTCAGCCCAGTTTATTTGGCGCGTAATCCAGGCTCTGGGCGGACCAGAGAGCTTCTTCCAGCATTTCTACATCACCGCCCTCTCTCCTTTGGGCTTTGTTCGCCGTGGCGTCAACATCAACTACTACGACGATCGCCAACTGCTGCGTGCAGTAGAACCTTTTATCGTATGGAATATCCGGCAGCAACTGGCTCTGGGAGCACACCGCACTACTGCCGTCTGCCTTGGCGAAGGCCAAAACTTTCGCATTTTTCAACGCCTTAACAATCAACACGGTTTCTTCCAAAAAATCATTGCTCTTCCTCATCCTCGTTGGGTCATGCAATACCGGCGCAAGAGCCTAGAGGACTATGTGGAGCTGTATGTTCGTTTGTTAGAAGGCATAATGACTCAACGAGTGAGGTAGCCTTCTCCAGCGACACGGTTGGATGCGGGTATTTTTCTTGTAAAATACACCCAACCGCGCTAATTTCAGATAGAGCAATATGAAAAGAGTAAACCTCCTTCGCCCTTCCCTTCAATGGATAACTACGGCTGTGCTGACCTACATGGTATTCGCTTTTGCGTGGTGGGCCGTCCAGTTGTGGCGGGAGAATGACCGCGTGCTGGCCCTTTCGGTGCAAATGCTAGAGGTACGCCACAGCCGGCAAGGCCAGGGAATTAACGTGACAGCGCTGCGCGAAACGGCTGAGTATCAGGCGATACTGTCGCGTCATCGGAAGCATCAGCGGATGATTTTTTCGGAAGGCCTCTTTTTTACTCTATGCCTGGGCTTCGGCTTATGGGTGATTAATCGGGCTGCACGGCGCGAGTTGTCCCTGGCACGGCAGCGGCGCAATTTTATGCTTAGCATCACGCACGAGCTCAAGTCGCCACTGGCTGCCATGCGCTTGGTGTTGGAAACGCTCACCCGGCGCGAACTCAGCCGCGACCAGGTGGAGAAGCTCTGCACCAACGGCATGCGCGACGCCGCTCGCTTGCAGACGCTGGTAGACGACCTGCTGCTGGCCGCTCGCTTAGAAGACGACTGGCACCCCCAAAGAGAAGCCGTGGACGTGCGCGCTGTCGTGCAGGACTGCATCGCCAACGCACAGGTACGCTTTCCTAATGCGCGCATCGAAGTGAGCATCCCTGCCGACCTGCCGCCCGTGTATGCCGACCAGGTGGGTTTGACTTCCGTGGTACAGAACTTGCTGGACAATGCGCTGAAGTACTCGCCGCCCAGCGCGCCTGTACGCATTTGCGTAGAACGTTGCCCCAACCGCCAAGTGTGCCTAAGTGTCGCCGACCAGGGCATCGGCATCCCTGACGAAGAAAAAACGGCCATTTTTGAAAAGTTCTACCGCATAGGCAACGAAGAGACACGCCAGACGACAGGTACCGGCCTGGGCTTGTATATTGTCAGCCAAGTGGTCCGCCACCACGCGGGGAGTATTTCCGTGCGCAATAATGTCCCACGGGGTACGGTCTTCACGGTCGAACTGTGAGCGGCTGAAGGGCTATCGGTCGTTGTACTCTTGCAGATTACGG
>JBEQAD010000100.1:0-10364 GCA_041640515.1 Saprospiraceae bacterium
CCCCCAGCCCGTAGATGCTGTCAATAACCACCACGCGATCAAAACCCGTGTCCGGGTCGAGCGTAAAGGCCACCCCCGAACAGGCTAAATCGGAGCGCACCATCCTTTGCACACCCACCGACAGCGTTAGATTCATGTTTCCAAAGCCCATATCCTCGCGGTATTTGATGGCGCGGTCGGTAAACAGGGAGGCAAAGCACTGCTGTACAGCATGTACCACCGCCTCCTCACCGCGAATGTTGAGAAAACTATCCAAGCGCCCTGCAAAGCTAGCCGAGGGCAGGTCTTCCGCTGTAGCACTGCTGCGCACCGCCACCGACACCTCCCTGCCCTCGCGCGCACACAGGTCTCGATAGGCTGCAGTAATGGCTTCGCGGAGCGCTGCGGGCATCGTAGCCCTGTAAATTAGGTCGCGCGTCGCCGTGCCAATAGCGGACAGATTGCTCAGCGTTGCTCTGTCCAGCTGGTCCATGAGCGCGTGCAAAGACCCATGCAGCTGGTTTTCTTCCAGAAACAGCCGGTATGCTTCCGCCGTCACGGCAAACCCGTCAGGGACGCGAATGCCGGCGGCCTTGAGCTGGTTATACATTTCACCCAGCGAGGCATTCTTCCCCCCTACCAAAGGCAGGTCGCGAAGCGAGATTTCCGAAAAAGACTTGACTAAGGGATGCATGACAAAATGGGCAATCAAATTGAATAAGGCTTTCAAAGATGCCTCCTCAATAAGGGCAGGATGCGTGACTTTTATCACTGCCCATCGCCATCTTCGTCACCTCCTCAAAGCCGGCAGCCTGCAGGAGCGAACCAACCTACCCGCAAAGGATTCATCGCCTCCCTGCAGGCTGTTTTTCTCCTCAACACAGACGGGGGTGTGCGCGATTCAGTGCTTTTGCAGCGTTCGCGTCTGCTGCGCCTGCCCGCTGACTAACCGACAGAAATAAACCCCCGCTGGCAGCGCACTGCCGTCCCACGTGGTCTGGTAGCGGCCCTGCGCCTGCCAGCCACTGACGGGCGTGGCCACGATGCGGCCGCTGGCATCTAAGATTTGCACTACGGTAGGCCCACCCGTGCTTTCATAGTCGAGCACGACCGCCTCACGGAAGGGGTTAGGACGACAGGTAAGCAACGAACGGCCTGCTTCCCAGTGGTCTTCGCGCACGCTGGAGGTAAGGCAGGCCATGCCCGGGCGGAACAGTCCATTGACAAAGGGATGCTGGTGCATCAAGATGCTGGGCACATCGGCCTCGGGCACGCAAAACCAGTCGCGCAAGACAGTGGCATACACCGACCGGAAATCTACCTCCATGGGCAGGTTGTCGTTGAGGGTGGGGTTGAGCGGCAGTTTAGGGTTGCTGCCCGTGACGCCGCCCGCCACCGGCGTACCGAAAAGGAAGAGCGGCGCCGCCTCGCCGTGGTCGGTGCCATCGCTAAAATTACTGGCGACGCGGCGGCCAAATTCGGAGAACGTCATGCCCGCTACGCGGTCGGCCACGCCCAGCGCCTGAATGTCTTGACAAAAAGCCCACACTGCATCGCCCAATTGCTGCAACAGCTGGGCGTGAGCGCCTTTAGTGGGGTCGCTGGTATCGGCCTGCTGGGCGTGGGTATCGAACCCCCCAATACTCGCCAGATAAAAGCGGCTTTTGAGGCCACCAGCGATAAGACGGGCAATAATTTTCAGCTTAGCCGCTAAGGGCGTATCGGGATACGTCGCCTGGTTAGTGGCCTTTTTCGAGGCATCCAGAATAGCTTGCGCGAAGACGCGCGACTGCTGCGCGATAAGGCGCACATAAGCCAGCTGCTCCCCTGCGGGCGTGTTGGGAGCCGGCGCTTGTTCGCCAGCCAACAGCTGATAGTACGACTGTGTATCCGGTATGACGAAGCCCATACCCGTTTGCGGCCCCATTAAACTCAGCGACATGGAATAGCCAATTTCCACCGCCAACGGGTGCGGCATATTGGCGTTCGGGTAGCCCATAGGGAAATTAGGATACTCGTAGGCTAAATAGCGCCCAGCCCAGCCGCTGCCAATAAACTCATCGGCATGGGAGGCCGACATCCAGATGTCCGTCGCCCGAAAATGGCTGAGATTAGGGTTGGGGTAGCCGGCGTTCTGCACGATGCGCACCTGGCCTTCTTCGTACAAATTGCGCATGCCTATGAAGGCAGGGTGCATAGCTAGCGTGCTCAGCCCCGTCAGGGGCAGTAGGCGGTTTTCAGGCAGAGCAATATTGGGGCGCGCTTTTTTCAGGCGGTCGTATTGGTCCAGCGGCGAGAGCGTGGCCAGGCCATCGTTGCCCCCGTCGAGCTGGATGAGCACGAGGGCGCGGTCATTGTCTGCATCTAAAGCGCTCATCAGGCGCCCTAGCGGTGCGGTGGCGTGCAATCGAACGCCAAAGCCACCGAGGAGCGAAGGCAGTGCCACCCCCGCAGCCACATTTTTAATGAAAGAACGGCGTTTCATATTTTTTTCTTAAAAAGTGAAGAGGTGAGGGTGGCTAACACAATTGAAACTCCTCCATTTGGAGCACGCGCTGCAAATAGGCCTGCAAACGGATGCTCAAGGCGCCACTGAGGGTAGGGTCGTTGGGGTTGGCCTGCCAAAGCTGCCAGCCATACGTCCAGTAGGCCTCGTCGGGCAAGTTCGACAATAAGATAGGCTTAAGCGTGTCCTTCACTTGTTGCGACACAGGTAAACCCAGAAGCATTTCTAACGACTCGTGAATGAGCGCGTTGACGTTGGCAGGATTGCTCAGACCAGCAGCCCATTTCAACGGGTCAATAGCAACGCGGTGGTTTAAGCCATACAGCCCAACATACACCATCGCATTAGTGGCTTCGGCGCGCTTGGGTAAGGTGGCGGTATTTATCCAAACCTTATCCAGAAGCGGTTTCTGATGATAAGCCGGCCATCCCGATACATTAGGCGGATCGCCGGGCAACTGCATCATAGCACCTAAAGCTACGTTGACTTGGTAGGAGATAATCAGCCTATCGAATAAGTCGGATTCCGGCGGCAAGGACACATCGAAGTAGCGGAAAAGCCCTACGGCCATATCTATCGGGCTTTTGATAATAGCCCCGCGGTTAAGCACGTCGAAAAAGTGCTCGCTCTGAAAGAGTGTCTCCAGCACGGGCAAAATCTCATAGTTGCTGTCGCGGAAAATTTGCGCCAGTGGCTCAATGACGTTTTGTTCCACCTCTGGGCTAATGTGGTGGTAGACAAAGAAGCGGTAGATCTTCCGGCAAAGGAAGCGCGCTGCTTCGGGGTGCGCCAGTAACATGTCGAGGAATTCCTCCAGTTCGATGGCACCGGCGTTGGGTCCGCTGCGGCCTTTGATGAGGCGATTTTGGTAAAAAGCGGAGAACTGTTTGTCGCCCGCATCATGGTGAAATGCCGAAAAGAACGTGCTAAAGCCATCGGTACGCCAGCCTGTGAGCAGACGGGCCGCTGCTTTTACGTCGTCTTCGGTGTAGTGCTGAGGAAGGTCTTTCCCAATGACAAAGAGCTCCTGGATTTCACGCGCGTAATTTTCGTCAGGAGCTTGGCGGGAGTTGAGGTAGCCGTTCAAGTAGAACAGCATAGCTGGATCGAGCGTAACGGCGCGGATGAGGTCTTTAAAATTGCCTAACGCATGCTGGCGAAGCGTTTGGTTGTAGCGGTAAAGAGCACTGCCCAGCGGTACGATGGAAAACTCCACCGGTATGTGGTTGTGCCAAAAGAGAGTCATTTTCTCGCGAATACTGCGCCCGCTGTTGAGCATGAGGCGGAGCCACCAGCCCCGCACGCTCTCGATGCGGTAAGGCTCAGCCATAGGATGGAGCGGAGCGTTGAGAAAACTCTGGCCAAAAGGCACATTCGGGTCGGTAAAGTTGGGGTTGTTGTAGTCATTGACCGGCCCGGGGGGTGGCGTGTACGACGCGCGGAGAATTTCACTCACGGCTTGAGCCATGGACTTGCTCAGGAAGTAGTCCACGTCGGATTTGGTGGGGCCAAACAGGGTACGCCGCAACAAGTGAATGACCTCAGCACGCGTCCATGGGCCGGTGTAGGGAGCAAGGCCACTGGTCGGTGGATGCGCTGTGCGTTGGGCTAAATGAGCTTCAACTGCCGGAGAAAGAGCAACGTCCAGCGCTGCCTCCGAGGAGGCTGCACTGGGGCGACTTCTGCCCAACAGGGTCAAGAAATCGCGTCGGTGGAGGTAGCTCATAAGCAAAAGAGAAAGGCTACGGTGAAAGAAAAGCGGAAAATCGAAACCAAGAATAGGCCTTTTTCCCCACAAGCCGTGTTAAAAAGGATAACTAACCCCTTGCTCTCGACAAAGGGCTGCTCTTGTCGGAGATAATCGCCGCTATCTTTGTTGCCTATGTGGTGGAAATGCTGGATAGTTGTTATGCTTTTTCTCCCTTGGGTGGGAGCTGTGATAGGGCAATCCGCTGCGCCGCAGCCGACGGAACGCTCCATCTCGTCGAAGGCGTGGCAAGAGGCTATGGGTCGTTTGGATTACAGCCGAGATGTGCCCGTAAAAGAAACACCAAAGAAGGCGCCGCCTGTCCCTTTTTTTTTACGGACTTCGCCGCCAGACACAGACAACTTATGGGCAAAAGGGATGAAATACGGCCTCGTGATGTTGCTGGTGATTGCGGTAGGCTGGACAGCTCATCTTCTCCTGTCTAACTATTCCTCGAGACATTCAACACCCGCAGCGGTAGAGGCTGCAGTAGCACCTCCGACCGACTTAGAGCAGCGCATTCATGAGAGTGACCTTCCCGCTTTGTTGCGACAGGCCTTGGCCGCGGGCGACTATCGTCAAGCCACGCGGGTGCACTTTCTCCGGGTCATCCGCCACCTTTCCCACACCGGCGCCATTCACTGGCAACAGGAGAAGACCAACCGCCAATACGCGCGCGAAATTCAGGACAACGAGCGCGCCTCGCTCTTTCACTCTGCCGTGACCACCTTCGAGCGCATCTGGTACGGCAATGCGCCCATAAAGCAGGCGGAATACGACACGTTAGTGGCTCCGCTGTTCAACCGTCTGCTGGGCATTTAGCCCGTAGCTAACTATCTTCCTCGTGAGGCGGCCGGGGTCAGTCGCCGCCGCGAATGGCGGCAATACCGGGCAGCATGCGCCCTTCCAGATACTCCAACATGGCGCCGCCACCCGTAGAGACGAAGCTGATTTTCTTGCCCAACTTCAACTGGTTGATGGCTGCTACGGAGTCGCCGCCGCCCACCATAGAGAACGCACCTCTTTGGGTAGCACGAGCGACGGCACGGGCAACAGCCTTAGTGCCCTCTGCAAACGGCGCCATTTCAAAAACACCCATAGGACCGTTCCAGATGATGGTTTTACTCTTGCGAAGGATGCGCGCGAACGACTTAACCGCCGCCGGGCCGATGTCCAGCCCTTGCCAGCCATCGGGTATTTGGTTGCTAAGGCATACTTGCACGTTGGCATCGGCAGCAAAACGGTCGGCACATATTGAGTCTTTAGGCAGTAGCACCTTGACGCCGGCCGCCTTGGCCTTTCTGAGGAAAGCTCTGGCCTCTTTCACCCGGTCACTCTCCACCAGAGAGTTGCCTACAGCGCCTTTTTTGGCCAAAAAGAAAGTGTAGGCCATAGCCCCGCCAATGAGGATATGGTCGGCCAGAGTTAAGAACCGCTCCAATAGGACAATTTTATCGCTCACCTTGGCGCCGCCCACGATGCAAGTAACGGGATGCTCCGGGTCTTTCAGCACGCGGTCGGCATTTTCGATTTCGCGCTGCATAAGGAAGCCGAAGCACTTGTTTTCTGGAGAGAAATAGCGCGCCACAATAGTCGTGCTGGCGTGAGCGCGGTGCGCCGTGCCGAAAGCATCGTTGACGTAAACGTCGCCCAATTCGGCTAACTGTCGAGCAAAGTCGGGGTCGCCTTTTTCCTCTTCTGGATGAAAACGCGTATTTTCCAACAGGAGCACTTGGCCAGGCTGAAGTTTGGCTGCCTTGGCGCGGGTTTTTTTACCTACACAATCCTCTGCAAAGAGGACGCGCGTCTTTAGTTTGCGGCGCAAGTGAGGCACCAAGTGTTTGAGGGTAAATTTTTCCCGGTTGATAGAGCCATCCGGAAGGAGCTTCTGCAAAGGTCGACCTAAATGCGACATCAAGATGACAGAGCCGCCAGCGTCCAAGATGTGACGCAGGGTGGGCAAAGCCTCGCGGATGCGGGTATCGTCAGTGATGCGGTATTCCTTGTCTAAGGGCACGTTGAAGTCCACCCGTACCAGGGCGCGCTTGTTTTTGAAGTTAATGTGCATGCGTTTTGTTAAGTTGATGTGCGACGCTATCGTGATCTGGCAGGCAAACTTCGGCAGAATTAAACGTTTTTTCGGCTATATCTCTAAAAAATAACCGCGCCAGAGCTTTTCCAAAGATAGCCCTGGCACGGCAGTGGAAGGCCTCAAGCCACCCTCACGCTTGTCCAGAAGGCGCTGTTGGGCAGGTGGAAAGCCCTACCAAGCGATAAATCGGGCAGAAGCCGACAGCACTTGTAAGCAGGAAGACAACGGCTACTACCAAGGCGACAATGCCCAGGGTGCCTGTCAGGGTGTTGGTAAAGTACAGCACCGCCGCCGCTGCGGCTACAAGCACTCGGATGATGCGGTCGAGGTTCCCCATGTTCTTCTTCATAGCTAGATGATACTTTAATTAGGTGAACAGTTGCGCAAAAGCAGGACTATAGCACTAATAAAGGCAGCGCATAGCAGACATGCCAACAATAGTCGAAGCAATTTCTTAGCCATGGACACGGTCAGCGAAAGGATGAATTTTTAGCGCATTGGCTACCTGGCAAAAGTAGAATAAAGCACGGGGATGACTGTATGTTTGCTGTGTATTTTTTCACCTTAAACCGATCTCTTCGCAATGTTTAGCAACCTTTTTTTCCAAAAAACCTTCATCTTTTGCCCAACTGCCGATCGTGCAGGAAAACATCTCCACCGGTCGTCTATGCTGTAAGTAATTCTAGCTCTACGGGCAGCGAAAGGAGCTGGAGCAGGACACCCGGAGCCGCCAAAGAGCGGCTTTTCACAGTGCTGGGGCTTAGGCGTAGTAGAAGTTGCCCCCGTTTAAGCCGATAAAAAAGATACGTCTGCCGAAAACACTTCTCCTCTTGTGGCAACGGCTCGAGGGTTGTTTCTTTCTTTGCCCGTAACGGCGTTTGGGCATCATTCAAAGACCGTAATCCTGCCCGTCAAACATGAAAATTGTTCTTGTTCTCGATAGCATAATTCCCACGCCCCGATACGGTGAAAGCGAACGCATACTCTGGTGGCACAGCCGCTATTTGGTCGAAGCAGGTCACGACGTCGTCCTGTTGGTACGTGCAGGTTCTCAATGCAAGCATGCGCCAGTGGTGGGGCTCGAGCGCAGCAAAACGATTGCCCAACAATTGCCTGCCGATACGGCGCTGATTCATTTCTTTCAGTACCCAACAGCGCAGATGCTCAAAGGTTTAGAAAAGCCTTACCTCATCACCTGCTTCGATAATGCTACTAAGGCTTGCGAATTAGACCCTAACACGGTATTTCTTTCGGCTGACCATGCCGCCCGCCACGGTGGCAGCGTTTACGTGCATCCTGGGCTTGATTTCCGCGACTATGGTGAGATGCTGCCCGACTGGCCGCGCCGTTATTTCCATTTCTTAGCAGAAGCTGACCTATCCGGTCGCAATTTGAAGGATGCCATCGCTTTGGCCACTCGCGCAGGTGTGCACGTGCATGTCATCGGCAGCCGGCGTATTGCGCTGGCCCCCACGCCGCGCATTTCGCTAAGCCCTTATGCGCGCTTTCACGCCATGATGTCTCGCGAAGGACGTAATATCCTAATCAACGGCTCACGTGGTCTTCTTTTCCCTGTTCTGTGGCACGAGCCCTTTGGCTTGCCTGTTATTGAAAGCCTTTACCTGGGCTGCCCTGTCTTCGGCACACCCTTTGGCGCTCTGCCTGAACTTATCTGTAACAAACCCAGCCCGGTGGCCGGTGCCTGGTCAGGGCAGGTAGATGGGTGCTTCTCCGATTTTGGATGCCTATCTATCCGCCAGAGTGAATTAGTGGATGCCCTGCAGCATGGTGCGGATGCCTTTTCTCCGACGCGCTGCCATCAATACGCCCGCGAGCGATTTTCCGCCTGTCGTATGAGTCGGCAGTACCTCCAACTTTACGAACAGGTGTTAGATGGACAACGCCTTCATCCCGCCCCTCTCGTTGTAAAGGGGCCTCAATCACCTAAGCTGCGCTTAGAGCCGTGACAAAGTCTCACACATAGCCTCTCCGCCTTAAGAGGGTGCCGTCGAAAGACGGATGCGACGCTCGGGAGGTAGATAGTTGTTCCATCGGTCGGGCAAGGTCTTGAGCCAACCTAGGGCCAACCCTTCGAAACGTCCGACCATCCAACCGCGATGCTGGCGAGTGGCCTCCAAGGTAAAATGCTCTTTTCTCAGGTAGAGCAACGCCTGCTCGCGGTTGAAAGACACGGCGGGCAGATCAAGCGATAGCGCTTGTTGAAGTGCCAGCGCGTGTTCAGGCACGAAATCGCTCCCTTTGAACTGCCCCATGCGCACTCCGAGCCACTTGTTGGCCAGCACCGCGTCGAGCAGCCGGAAGTCAGCCAATACTCGTTTGGGCACCGCGACCACTTCGCCGCTAGGGCCAGTGAAAAAAGCCCACGCTTTAGCCTCGCGCAGCCAGGTCTCCACGACAGCGAGGTGCCGCTGGGGCAAGGGCTGCAGCCGCCGGAATGCCGCTGGCGAGCGCGGTGCAAGCTTGGCCGTGGCCGCTGTTTTTTGACGAAATGCGGCAAGGAAAAACCCCTCGCCCCGAAGCCGATGCGGAAAAAAGCGGTATGCGCCAGGGGCACTGTTGATTACCCCCCATGCCTCGGGTAGTGTCAGTGTGATTGGCTCTAAATCAAATTTTTGCAACAGCCATTCGACATTTTCCTCGTTTTCAGAAGTGTTGAAGGTGCACGTTGAATACACCAACAAACCGCCGGGCTTTAGCACACGCACGGCCGAGTTGAGGATGGCGCGCTGCCGCAGCACACACGCCTCTACATGAGGCAGCGACCACTCGCGCATGGCCTCAGGGCTCTTGCGAAACAACCCTTCGCCACTGCACGGCGCATCCACTACCACTACATCGAACCAGGCGCCCAAGGTTTCCCACTCCTCGCCCGCGGCAGAAGTCATCACACTGTTAGCGTGGCCCCACTTCTCCATGTTTTCGCGCAGGGCTCCCAAGCGCGAGCGCACGACCTCGTTGGCCACCACCAGGCTATCGGGGTGCAGTGTTGACTGCAGCAAGGTGGTCTTGCCGCCTGGAGCAGCGCACAAGTCCAAAGCGCGCAAGGGGCGACAAGTATCGACAACACGGCGCAGTACTTCGCACAGGAACATGGAGGAAGCTTCCTGCACATAGTAGGCGCCCGCATGGAAAAGCGGGTCAAGCGTAAAGCTGGGTCGCTCAGGCAAATACCAGCCTTCGGCGCACCAAGGGACCCGCTCTGCCCCGGGAAAAGGCACTTCCTCTGCCGACCACCGCTTTTGCGGGTTCAGGCGAAGGCTGACAGGAGGCTCCTCTGCCAGAGCAGTGGCAAAAGGTTCGTAAGCTTCGCCCAGCAGGGTACGCATTTGCCGGACAAATAGGGGCGGCAGTTCCATGGCGTTATTGTGTGTTTTTGCCGCGCTCACTCGCGCGCCAACCCGCGAATGCGAGTGGAAGTACCAACCGTGCGGATACCTTCGCGAAGATGCAGCGCTTCGGTCATCTCTATGCTGGTAAAATATTGGAGCACACCTGCCATGACCATTAGGAGCCAAATCAGGTGCACCGCCAAGCTCTTGAGCAGCACTCGCACTCCTGTGAAGTAAACCTCCAGGAACTTGGGTTCCGCCGGCACTAACCAGCTGACCCCCGAAACAATGAGGTCTACTACCATCGCGCTAGCGCCCCATTTGAGCAGCAAAAGCAGGGCCGTCCCTGACAAGCCTAAGCGAAACAGCCTGTATAGATGCTTAAACGACGACAGCCTCACCCACTGGCTCCACGACTTGTGGCCGAAATGAAGCCATGCCTGATAATAGCCTCCCCAAACGGCTAAAAAGCTAAACAGCACGAAGGGCCATGCGCTGTGTTGCTGCGTAAGCCATGACATTACCGCGCTGAACAACAGCATGTGTAGCAAAAGAAAAAATTTGGTACGGTCATTAGATATCGCCAACAGACCGTTTGGCGTCTGGCGCAGCAGCATCTTGAAGCCAGCAGCCAGCAAGGTCAAGAGCAGCAAAGCGCCCACAATGACGACAAACCACATGCCCTCAGGG
>JBEQAD010000101.1:0-10343 GCA_041640515.1 Saprospiraceae bacterium
CTTTGCGCCCGCGCTCATAGTCGCGTAGCTGGACGTAGCAGACCATTTCCTGATAAAGAAAAGCCTGTAGGGGCACGTTGGCTACGTAGTCTTTGGCATCAAAAAACCGGATGGCTTTATCACAAATCTCGATCGTCTTCCGGTAGTCGTTAACGCTGGTATAAATGATGATTTCGATCAATCGCCCGGTGAAATGAAGCCGATAGGTATCGTATTTGTCAAGGGCTTCCTCAATCTGCTCAAAATATTGGCGGGCTATCCGCGGAACGTCGTGCTTGGTGGACTTGTCGTTGATGTACCGAATGACCAGATCAGTGTACAGCTCTTCAGCGAGGTTTTCGTAGTACAGTATGTTTTCCAGTCGATGAACTTGATGGCCGTACTGCTCGTATTTTTTGACGTTGCCCTCAATAGACCCGTAATACAACCGCATGGCGCGCACCATATCGAGCGCCATGTCAGTGAAGTCATAGCGAAGCGCGGTTTTCAGCACTTCTTCAGCCAAGGGCAGGATGGCGCGGTGGGCGCTTTTGCCTAATAAGATTTTGATAGCCCCCCATTTTTTGCACAAATCGAAGTAGGTGCGTTGGCGCGTATTGTAGTGCGGCAGTTGCAGGTCAATGATGAGCAACATTTGCACCAGGTAGTCGCGCAGCGCCTTTTTGATACGTTGATAAGAGATGTTGCTGTCGGGATTGTCCGGGTACAGCAATGCCATGGCCTGTTCGTCTGTGTCCACTTGTCCCTCTGCCACTAGGTCGTATAACTGCATGGAGAGGGGGCCTGGTTGAAGAGCTTTTACAGTGAGTAGCGAAGCGGAACGTAGCTTCTGTTTGGTGACAATAGAGACAAGTTCGCGGAGTTCGTGCATGTCAGACGCCGTTTGGGAAGGCGAGGCGGGAGTAAAGGAGGCTTGGGTTTGGCAACAAACCTACGAGCACTCCCTCAAATCTCGTTCCGTAATACAGACGAACGCCATTTTGTAACAAGTAAAAGCTTGCTTGCGATGATTTTATCTGCGGGCGTTGTCCTTAAACACCGGTGATGTCAATGATAATGACCGGCTGAGCGAACGATAGAGGGCTGTTGAGGTTTCGCGCCAGGGCGCTGAGGGTAGTAGTGTTGTTTAGGTGTGCCATGATGACTTCGCGTGGTTGTTGGTTTGCGAAGTCAAAAGTCCAGGCACCCTACCTCCGAAGAGGAGACAGTTCAACACTCTCGTTAGCGAGGCTTTTTTGAGATTTTTTTTATATTTTTTAAATTAAAAAACTGATATTCAATTTTTTAAATAAACCAAATTTAGACTAAAAACAACCTCTCATCAAGTGGTTTTATGAGAGCGATGTCGTCCTTTTTAACCCGAAAGTCCATCATGACGACGGCTGCGAATGCGCTTTTGAGGCAAAAGTTCGAGCGCCATTTCCCACAAATCTTCGTAAGGAATGATCTCTATTTCGTGCGGCTGGTTGGCCATTTCAATGGGCATTTGGCCGAGCATAAGGCGATAGCGTTCCGCCTTTCGAACAGCTGCTTCGCGATGAAAAGCTGCTTTCGGAATCTGCAGCAGCATTTTCAGGAAGCAGTTGCTCCGAAAGTGCTCGTTTTTGCGCACGTAGCGGTCGGTGTATTTCTCTAAGGCCTCTACACGGTCAATGGCAGCATCGTAGCGCTTCTGTAGGATATCGAAGAGCAGCTGAACGATAAGTATAGGGATGTTCATGCCGCGTCGGTCTTTGGAAAAGACAGGTATCTCGTTCAGGAACTTGCCCAATCGGAAACCTGGGTCTGGCAGACGATCAGCGCGGCGAATACGCGCCAAGAACTGAGTATAGGCGTGGTAAATTTTCCATGTCTCCCGAGCAGCAGGCGATTGCTTGAGCAAGTCCGGCTCGCTTAGCGCGTCGGCGCAGATATCAAAAGCATCGTCGTAGTGCTGCGTGTGTAAGGCTAATAGGAAGTATAGTTCTTGCACCTTAAACCAGTTGAACGAACCACGCGGGTACACGTCGCCATGCTGGCGGATGACGGCCTGCCCACGCCCAAAGTCGCGTAGGTGGAGACTACAGACCACCAGTTGGTAATAGAAAATCTGGAGCGATAACTGACTTTTGTAAGGTTTGCCTTGAAAGAAAGTGAGGGCATCTTCGCACAGCGCAGCCATGGTGCGGTAATCGTTTCGACTGCTGTATATGAGCATTTGCAGCAGTCGTCCGTTGAGGTGCAATCGGAAGGTGGTGTGCCTTTGCAAATGAGGCTCAATGCGCCGGAAGTACATCTCGGCCAATCGGCCGATATCCTGCTGTGGTTCCCGAGTATTGGCCATGCTGCTGATAATATCGGTGTAAAGCTCTTCAGCCTCGTTCTCTAACGTCCACAGCGTCTGATATTTGCGATAAAGATCCCGATAGTAGCGGTATTTATCGACGTCGCCCATAAGTGCTCCGTAATGATGTCGCAAATGGAAAGCTGCGCTCATAGCCAGCTCAGTGAACTCAAAATGCTGGGCATGGCGGAGCATCTGTTCCAATTGCTCAATGGCTACAAGTGGAGCGCTTTTGGCCGATAGCGCCATGGCTGTAGCCCAGCACCGCTGGCACTCGTAGTGCGCCTGCTGACGGTCAGTGAAACCTGGCTCATTGAGGTCTAAAAAAAAGATGGCGCCTAATAAGCGCTCTTTGGTTTTGCTCTTCAAACTGCGCAGTCGAGCCAAGGCATGAGGATTGCCGTATAGGTGCTGTGCCGCTTCACTCTCGGTGAGGTCGGGGTTTGCCCGAACAAGAGCAAACAAATGGGCCATCTTGCTCTTCGGAGGCAGCAAGGTGCTCCACATCGAGCTGCCCCGCAACTTGGACCAGGGAAGGCGATGAATTAATTCAGTTAAGTCATGCATGAGCGGGTGTTCTTTAAAGATGGAACGCCAATTGCACGGAGCGCTTATGGAACTACCCAAGCGCTCCAATCATCTCATAAATCACTCAACGCAATGACTTTCTACAGAAAGGGTGAAAAGGGTAAAGCGGTAAAATGCAGAATTCTTCAAAAGTAAATAGACTTTTCATAAGCGACGATAGCGGTATGTTATAGATTAGTAACCCTTGCCTCACCCTTGCTTGTTAGCCACACTTCCTTTCCATAAACAAGAAAAGAGCCGGCTAAACGGCCAGGGTTAAATCGGAACAGGAATGAAGAGAAACACACTGCGTAAAACCTCGTGAGAGGCTCGAAGAGCGCAAACTATGCACTCATTATCAGCAGATTAAAGGATTTTTTGGGTAGAAAAAACGATTTTTATCGGCGAATTTATGCTACTTAAAAATAAAGGCAAGATTTTTTTTGTAAAGGGCCGACACCTTCACGGTTTTACATTTGCCGCCCAGCGAATATCTTTACATACTCATGTTATGAGGCTTTTACAACTAACCCTATTGGTAGTCCTCGCCGTAGGTTATGCGCAAGCACAAGTCAGCACGCCGCGCATCACTGGAAACGTGCAGACAAATGCTAACTTTTTCATCGCCGACCCGAAAATTGGGGCGACTGGCACCCCGCAGTACGACAACCAAAAGTTCGGCGCCGAAAGCTGGTTAGCGCTTAATTACTCCAACTGGGGTTTCGACATGGGATTGCGCTTTGACATGTTCAATAACTCTAATCTCCTGAATCCTACGGGATCTTTTACTGGTGAGGGCATTGGCCGGTGGTTCATTCATAAGGAAATTCACGGTTTCGATATAGCCGCAGGGTACTTGTACGACCAGATCGGTTCGGGTATTCTTTTCCGTGCCTACGAAGAGCGCGCTCTCATGATTGATAACGCTCTATATGGAGTGAAGGCCGGTTATCGCTTCAATGACCACTGGAAAGTCAAGGCCTTCACTGGGCGGCAAAAACGCCAGTTCAGCACCTATGGATCCGTCATTCGAGGTGCGACAGTGGAAGGCTTTATCCGCCCAGACTCGACAAAAAGTTTCAGTTTAGCTCCTGGTTTTGGAGCTGTTGCGCGCACCTACGACCGGGAAACCGTCAGCCGTGTAGCTAGTGAGATGCAGCGTTACAAACGACGCGATAGCCTTCTTTACAATACGTATGCTTTCACGCTTTTTAACACCCTGTCGGTAGGTAACTTTACCTGGTTTGCGGAAGGAGCCTACAAAACAAGGGATGTCATCTTCAACGAGTTCCGTCGGCTGGTTACTTATGACACAACGTTCTTGCCTGATGGCTCTATTAGCAGCATCCGCGCCGATACCATCACCGGCACCCTTGTGAACACCAACGGTTATATGGTGTACACCAGCCTGGCATACGCCACTGAGGGGTTAGGTATTACGCTGGAGGCCAAATATACCAAGGACTTTCGCTTCCGCACTGACCCGTTCCAGATTGGCGTTCAGGGACAAATCAACTACCTGCCGCCTCTAGCCCGTCAGAATACTTTCCGCCTACCCGCCCGCTTTGCCCCGAACACGCAAGAGCTAGGCGAACAAGGCTACCAGTTAGATATCCGCTACAGTCTAAACAAAAATGTTACCCTTGGACTGAATGTAGCCGACATCTATTTGTTGAATGGACGCAGCCTGTATCGAGAAATTGCTCCCGAGTTTACTTATAAAAAGGGCAGAAAATGGCAACTTCTCGTCGGCCTGCAATTTTTGAAATACGACATCAGCACTTACCAGTTTAAGGACGACCCAGAAGACGACAATGACATTGTGCCTTGGGTCAAAAATGGCTGGCAGGGTTATGTAGATGCCTTTACGCCTTATCTGGAATGGCTCCACCGCTTTACACCACGCCGCTCGCTGCGCGTGGAGGCGCAATACCTGCTCACCGACGACGAGTTCGGCTCCTGGGCTTTTGCGCTGGCGGAACTGGGCCTGGCGCCCCATTGGCTTGTTTTTGTCTCGGATATGTACAAGATTCCACACGCTAACGCTGAACAGTACGACCCCGAGAAAGTCAAGTACGATGGCTTGCATTACCCTAGCATTGGCTTGGTGTACACCCATCGAGCCAATCGCTTTTCGCTGGCATATGTCAAGCAAGTGGAGGGCATCAACTGTGCAGGGGGTATTTGCCGTTACGAGCCCACCTTTCATGGCGTTCGATTGCAATTTAGCTCTACCTTCTAAAAAACAACTGTCTATGTGCAAAAAGATGACGCTCTTAGGAGTGATTCTAATTGGGGCAGCCCTCCTAGGTGGCTGTGAAGAGAAATGGGTAATTGTAGAGCCAGTCACTTCGGGTGGTGGCAATAACCCAGAAGAAGAGAAGCGTGTTGTGTTAGCCGAAGAGCTCACGGGAGTACGCTGCCCTAACTGCCCAGAAGGCACATCAGCACTGGTCGCTTTGCAGCAGCAGCACCGTGAAAGATTAGTAGTGGTATCTATCCATGCGGCTCTTGGTTATGACCAGCCTTTTCCTGCCAGCCGCTACGATTTTCGGACGGCTAAGGGCACAGAGATGGCCAACTACATCGGCGCGGCATTCTTCTTCCCTACGGCAGCCATCAATCGGCGTCTGGTGCCACCGGAGACGGAGCCCTATCTGCCGCGCCAGCTATGGGCAGGCGTTATTGCTGAGGAGCTGGCCAAGCCGTTGCTCGTCAGCCTCTCTTTGAAACCTATTTTTGAGGCTAATTCGCGCCAATTAGAAGTGCAAGTAAGCATTACACCCAAACAAGACCTCGATGGCGATCATCGGCTGACGGTGCTCATCACCCAGGACAGCATCGTCGATTACCAAAAGGTCAACTTAGTCACGGAGCCGAACTACCTGCATCGGCACGTCCTGCGCGGAGTGCTCACACCAGCTACAGGCGATATCCTTCCTGCTTTACAGGCCAACAAAGCAGTGGAGCGCTCGTTTGTGTTGACCCTTCCGGCTGCCTGGGAAGCCAAACACTGTAGCGTAGTAGCCTTCGTACACCGCGGAGGTATTCCAAATAAGGAAGTTCTTCAGGCCGCAGAAAAACACATTCCACTATAGTTTGCACCTTTGCCTCAGCTTTTTACCAGATAAAATTTCAAACGCTACCTATGTTTCGTCTGACCGAAGAACATGAAGCGGTGCGCGAAGCGGCGCGCCAATTTGCCCAAAATGAACTCAAACCCGGCGTCATTGAACGCGATAGCAAAATGCTTTATCCCCACGAGCAAGTGCGCAAAATGGCCGAATTGGGCTTTTTAGGTATGATGACTTCCCCTGAGTACGGCGGCGGCGGTATGGATACGCTTTCCTATGTGATAGCCATGGAAGAAATCAGCAAGGTGGACAGTTCTTGTTCCGTTATCATGTCCGTCAACAACTCACTGGTCTGCTGGGGTATAGAAAAGTACGGCACGGAGGAGCAAAAGCGGAAGTACCTGACTAAGCTGGCCACAGGCGAATGGCTTGGTTCGTTTTGCCTCTCTGAACCTGAGGCGGGCTCCGATGCTACCAGCCAACGCACTACGGCCGTAGATATGGGCGACTACTACCTGCTCAATGGCACCAAAAACTGGATCACCAATGGCGGTACCTCGCAAGTCCACCTGGTAATGGCTCAGACTAATCCAGAGAAAAAGCATCGCGGCATCAATGCCCTTATTGTGGAGACCTCTTGGCCTGGTGTTGTTATAGGAGCTAAAGAGGATAAACTCGGCATCCGAGCGTCCGACACCCACACCATCATGTACAACGACGTGAAGGTGCCCAAAGAAAACCGCATCGGGGAGGACGGCTTTGGGTTCAAATTCGCTATGAACACCCTCAACGGTGGCCGCATCGGCATCGCTGCTCAGGCGTTGGGTATTGCCGCAGGCGCATATGAACTCTCCGTAGAATATGCTAAGCAGCGGCAAGCATTTGGTAAACCCATTGCGCAACATCAGGCCATTGCTTTCAAACTGGCCGACATGGCGACCGAGATAGAGGCGGCTCGCCTCATGGTTTATCGCGCCGCTTATCTCAAAGACCAAGGACTCGATTTTGCCCAAGCAGCCGCCATGGCCAAGCTATTTGCCTCCGAGGTAGCTATGCGCCATACTGTAGAGGCGGTTCAAGTGCATGGCGGCTACGGCTATGTAAAAGAGTATCACGTAGAGCGCTTAATGCGCGATGCCAAGATTACCCAAATTTATGAGGGAACGTCAGAGGTTCAGCATATTGTTATCTCTAGGAATGTTCTCAATGGCGAGTTATATCTGCCGACCTTTTGGTAGCAGACAAGGACGCCGGTTTATGTTATCTTGACAGATAGCACACCTTCGGGCCAGGGAAGCGTAAGCACCTCGCTGGGCGTGCACCTCCACAGGTATGCCTTGACTTGTAGCAAAGTATTCTCCAGTTGACTGCGCGGTGCACCCACCCACAGCACGGCAGTGCTCTCGCCGTATTCCTGCTGAAGGGTTTCCAAACCAGCGCGTTTAGCGGCGCTGACCCATTCGGGTAGCATAGCATAGGTTATTTCTGCGCATGCCCGCGCCAGAACAGTGCACTCTTGTTGAGGCGCCCGGCGTAGAGCCTCAGCAGTGCTTTCCCGGTAAGCTTGTATAAGCCCTGAAGTACCCAAAAGGGTGCCGCCAAAGTAGCGAACCACAATCACCACGACATTGGTTAAGTGGGCAGCGTCTATCTGGCCTAAAATAGGTCTGCCCGCAGTGCCCGAAGGTTCTCCATCGTCATTAGCGCGGAAGCGGTGGCCATCGGCACCTAAACGCCAAGCGAAGCAGTGATGGCGCGCTTTGGGGTGCTCCTTTCGCAAGGCCGCAAGGTAGGCTAGCGCTTCTTCTTCTGTCTGCACCGGATATGCATAGGCAATAAACTTACTGCCTCGGTCTTTGAACTCGCCCATGCCAGGGCCTGCTAATGTTCGATAGGTGTCAGCCATCGCTTGAAAGAGCCAAGCCCTTGTGCCCGCAGGCAATAAATCCTTCGCCTTTGGCCTATTTTTACATAGTGCGCTTTACGCCGGCTGCTGAGTGCGCTGTCGATACACGCCCGATTCCAGCTTCTCGCGCACGGCAGAGAAGGCATCCAAAGTTTGCTGAATATCCTCATCGGTATGAACTGCCGTTGGTATCAGCCGGAGGATAACCATGTCTTTGGGTACTACCGGATAAACCACCACCGAGCAGAAGATCCCATAATTTTCGCGCAAGTCGCGTACAAGCAAGGTAGTCTCCTCAATAGGGCCGTGCATATATACTGGCGTTACGCAAGTGTTAGTATTGCCCAGATCGAACCCGCGTTGGCGCAGTCCGCTCTGCAAAGCGTGGACATTCTGCCAGAGGCGCTCCCGCAGCTCAGGGCGGTTTTTGAGCAATTCGAAACGCTTGATGGCCCCTTCGACAATAGGCATAGGCAGTGATTTGGCAAAGATCTGCGAGCGCATGTTGTAACGCAGATAGCGGATGATATCTTTCGGCCCGGCCACAAAGGCCCCGATGAGAGCCATGCTTTTGGCAAAAGTGCTGAAGTAAAGATCCACCTCGTCGGTTACGCCCTGTTCCTCCGCGGCACCAGCTCCCGTTTTGCCCAGCATACCGAAGCCATGGGCATCGTCAATAAGCAGTCGGAAAGGATATTCCTCCTTGAGGGCGACAATCTCGCGTAGTTTTCCTTGGTCACCGCGCATGCCGAACACTCCTTCAGTGATGACCAAGATCCCACCGCCCGTTTCCTCGGTAATTTTGACGGCACGCTCCAAGTTCTTGTGGAGGCTACTGATATCGTTGTGCGCAAAGGCAAAGCGCTTACCCAGGTGCATGCGCACCGCATCTACGATGCAGGCATGGCTTTCCGAGTCGTAGACCACCACATCACGACGCGTCAACAGCGCATCAATGACGGACATAATGCCTTGGTATCCGTAATTGAGCAGATAGCCCGCCTCTTTACCCACAAACTGGGCCAGCGCGGTTTCCAGCTGTTGATGGCGTTTCGTCTCTCCGCTCATCATGCGGGCGCCCATAGGGTATGCCAGCCCCCATCGGGCTGCGCTTTCTGCATCAGCCTTCCTGACTTCTGGGTGATTAGCTAGACCCAGATAGTTGTTGATGCTCCAGCAGATTACTTCCTTTCCTTGGAAGTACATGCGATTGCCCAGTTCTCCCTCTAACTGAGGAAACATGTAGTAGCCTTCAGCTATGTCAGCGTATTTGCCCAACGGGCCGGCTTGTTCAAGAATGCGTGTGAATAAGTCCATAGTGTAAAAAATTGGCGCGAAAGTACGTTAAGTCATTAGCTGTACTACCCTTTTGGTAAATGAGATGTGCTGGCAATGGTCGCGGCAGGCTCTTCAGCCGCTTCTTCCTCCGGCAAAAAACCTTGCTTTTTCATCCATTCGTCATCAAATACTTTAGAGACGTACTTGCTGCCGTGGTCTGCAAAGAGTAGCACCACTACATCCTGCGGGGTAAGCTGCTCCTTTATTTGATGCAAACACTGCAACACCGCACCGCTGGAATATCCCGCTAAGATACCCTCCCGACGCGCCAGCTCGCGGGTACGCAGGGCACTCTCCCGGTCGGTAACCTTGACGAAGCGGTCAATGAGTTCAAAGTCCACATTGCCAGGAATGAAGTTTTTGCCAGTGCCTTCAATTTGATAGGGGCCAATTTCGCTTTCGTCAAAGATGCCAGTCTCATGGTACTTTTTGAGCACCGAGCCGTAGGCGTCTACGGCAATGATCTTAACTTTCGGATTTTGCTCGCGCAAGTAGCGACCAGTACCGCAAAGGGTTCCACCAGTACTAGCGCTTCCAATGAGCCAGGTAACTTGCCCATCCGTTTCTGCCCAAATCTCGGGACCAGTGCTCAGGTAATGGGCTTCGGCGTTGTCTGCGTTAAAATTCTGATTGGCGTAAAAAGCCCCGGGGATTTCACGTGCCAGCTGTTCGGCACGGCGCACATAGGAGCGAGGGTCGTCGTGTTTGGCATCTTTGGGACAGAGTTCCACTTCGGCTCCCATGGCCCGCAGACTATTTAGCTTGTCTTTGGAAATCTTGTCCGTTACTGTCAGTACGCAGCGGTAGCCCTTCCAGGCGCACACCATGGCTAAGCTTAGACCTGTATTGCCGCTGGTAGCATCCACGACGGTGCCGCCTGGCTGAAGCCGGCCCATTTGTTCGGCTCGCTCGATGATATGGAGGGCAATTCGGTCTTTTGCGCTTAAGCCAGGGTTGAAGGATTCTAACTTGGCATAAACTCGCGCACGAACATCGGCAACGGTCTTATTTAGGCGAACTAATGGGGTTTTTCCGATGGTCTCTAAAATGTTGCTGTAGGCCATGTTCCGATTACTTTGTGCTATTACCCAGTGAGAATGACACGGAGAAAATCCGCTCTACCAAAGGGTAAAGA
>JBEQAD010000102.1:0-10256 GCA_041640515.1 Saprospiraceae bacterium
TGGATGTTGGTTTACGATTAGTTTTACTTTCTACCTTTGTTTACATTCACTAAAAACGACGCAACGGGAGGAATGGATAGCGCATCTTAGCTCTTTAACGTCTTGTTAACCTTAGGAAAAGTAGCCCTCTTAATGCCTTTCTTATCTGTTTCTAAGAAGAATGACCGCCCAGACCGATCTTTTCTACACTCACCTGCTTGAGCGAAAAGCCACTTCGCTACTCGAGCCTTCAACAGCGCAATTACACGCTTTGTTGCGGCCGGAGACAGACTTGGAGCGACATTTGCTTACAGTACCCGCTTTTCGGCGGGGGTTGGCCTGGGGTGAGCCGCGTTTTGGGCATCCAGAGGGCAGGGTTTTCCTGCACGTACGAGAGGTATTGGAAAATATTGAGTGCATCGAAGGAATATCCAAGAGCATGCGTCAACAGCTGCGTCTAATAGCTTTTGTACACGATACGTTCAAATACGCCGAGGCGCGCTCTCGTCCGCGCAACTGGGAACTTCATCACTCGGTGTTGGCGCGGCGATTTTTGGAACAATATACCAACGACGCGGCGGTGTTAGATGTGGTAGAAACCCACGACGACGCCTACTACGCCTGGTTGGCGCAGAAAAGCGAGGCTTTTCGCAAGGAAAATCCGAACAAGACCTTAGAGCACCTGAGGGCAAGAATAGCACATTGCCTCCAGCTCTACTATTTATTTTTTAAGTGCGACACTCAGACGGGCGATAAGCTGCAAGCGCCGGTGCGCTGGTTTGAGCAAAGCATGCCTGGCATATCGCCGTTGCCCATTCGGGAGGGCATCTGGTAGGCCTACTTTTGTTTGAGTGAAATCAGATTGGCAAATAGGCGATACGCTCCGGGAACCCCGGCAGGGAATTGGCGGAAGAACGCCAGGCCAGTGTACACTACATAGCCTTTCCCATAGGGCGCCACCAGCAGGGCGCCTTCTGTGAGGGGTTCTCCCGGATCGTTGCAGGCTATTAGAGGAGTGAATTGTGCATCCCATTGGTCAGGGAAATACAAGCCGCGCTCTTGTACCCAGCCCTCAAAATCGCGCTCCGAGAGCACATTGGGCGTATTCATTGCAGGGTGCTTAGGCTGTAGAAGGCGTATCTCCGCAGTTTCATCGGTCACCCGCGTACGGCTGAGGCGCAGGGGTAGCGGAGCCACCTGCGGTACGACAAGGTCGAAGCTGTTGTTATACTGCATCACCAAAGTACCGCCGTTTCGGGCATATTCAAAAAGGAGCGGTTGGTGGCGTTGGAGTGCCTCACGCGTGTTGTAAGCACGGATACCTAAAACAATGGCATCGAATCTTTTCAGTGCTTCCGGTTGCATGTCTTTGTCGTCGAGCACAGTAACCTGACAGCCCATGCGTTGCAGCGCCTGAGGACCCTCGTCGCCTGCGCCCATGTAGTAGCCCACTTGCTGTGCGTTAACGTTCAAATCCAGTCGCACAGCTCGCGCTTCGGCGGGCAACAGGATGTATTGCGGAGGAATATGATCGTAGCGCACGGAGACAAGCCGGTCAGAGTAAGGCTTGCCGTTCACCTCTACTGTTGCTCTTAGGATAGCGGTTTCGGGTCCTTTCTGAGCGTCCACGAAAAAGGTGTACGTCCACGTTTGTCCCTTGCGCGCTAGAAAGACATCAGCAGGCTGGTCATTAGGTGCAGTGATATGCCACTCTGAGGGCGCGGACAGGCGTACGCGGCAGCTGATGCTGTCGCGGAAAGATTGAACGCGCACCACAACGGGTACTTTAGCGGGTGCATTCCTGCGGATAAGGTAGCAAGGTTCTGTAAACTCGATAAAAGCGGGTGGTAAAATATCGAATGGTTGCCACACTTCGCCTACGGCGGGCTCTTCGGTCTTGCTGGCTACGGGTGTTTCGTATTCAATGGTCACATCACCAATAGAAAAATGCCATCGTACAAAGAGCGCGCGAGGAGTTTCAGGAAGCGTGCGCCAGTGCGCCTGGCTTACAGAGTACATGCCATTGCTGTAGGGTTCGCGGAGCCAAACTGGCGCAGTGAAGGGCTTAGTATCGGGTAGACGCACGCGTTTAGACAATACCCAGCCGCGATTAAGCGCAAGCACTTGGGCGCACGGAGTATCGCACAAATCGGGAGCAATGCGTACTGCTTCTAAAATGACGCGAAGGCTGCCGGCAGGTGCGTTGCGGTAGATGCTTTCCAGGCGAAGTGGAACAGCGTCACCGGGAGAAGCGCCCGTTGCGGAAGTAGAAGCTTCCAAGTAGAGTCCCAGGCAGCCGCGAATGACGGCTTCGGTTTCGGCGGCCTTGATGCGTTTCCAGTGTCCTTCGGGCAAAGAGCGGATGAGCTGCAGCGCCCGCAGCAAAGCAGGTACAGAAGCTGCAGGGTCGTCGGAGCGAAAATCGCGATCTATTTGCGCGAACAACTCGCCAATTGGCGCCCCTCCAGGCACGCGCGTCCAAGTAGTATTGATGCCCTCCCATAAATCATTGGTATTAGGACGGTCGCCTTCGACGAGGTCGAAGTATTCGATGGCCTCGCCCCGTGTACTCAACGACCCAAAACCCTGGCAGCGATGCATGGAGCGAGCTTCGGCGGCTATCTCAGTGTTGCTCTTGCCCTTAAGCGGTAGGTATACCCCAGCATCCAAAGAGAACAGATGGCTCTTATCCATTTTTTCGAAGGCCTCCCTGCCGCCGAAAAAAAACCAGGACGTATTGAAAAACAGGCGCTTGGGTTGCCATGGAGAGAGCCACTGCAGTTGCTCAGGATAAGCATCGGGGCGACCGGCTAGTCGAAAGCCTTCTACTGCCAACATAGCAGAGGCTGTATGGTGTCCGTGAGTACGGGTGTCCTTGTTGTGAGAAAATCGGTTGACAATAATATCGGGTTGCGTTTCGCGGATAACCTGCACTAGATCTGCTAGGACAGCGCTTTTATCCCAGATGCGCAAGGTCTCGTCGGGGCTTTTAGAAAAGCCGAAGTCGTTGGCGCGGCTGAAGCGCTGGTGACCGCCATCTATAGCACGAGCCATGAGCAGTTCTTGGGTACGTAATACGCCCAGCGGCGCTCCAAATTCGGACCCAATGAGGTTTTGGCCGCCATCGCCGCGCGTGAGCGAAAGGTAAGTGGTATGCAGGCGTTTCTCGTTGGCGCAATAGGAGATGAAGCGCTGGTTTTCATCGTCGGGATGGGCGGCTACGTACAGCACTGAGCCAAGCACGTTGAGCCGTTTGATGGCATCGTGGAGGTCTGCAGCGCTAGGTTTGGCCGGACGTTGAGCAAAGACGGCAAGCAGTCCTGTCAGCAGAAAGACAAGGACAAATGTCTGTCGGAGTGCAGAGGCGGTGCAGATCATGGCAGAGGAGACATTTTTGCGCGGCGAAAATAGGGCACAGCGCCTCTCTCTTCTGTGTCTTGCTGCCGAGGTCTAAGGTTGCAACCGGTTTTTTAGCCCTTCGAAGCGGTAGCCTTCTTGGGTAAAGTGCCGGAGCAATTCAGGTAGGAAAAAGCAAAGTTTGTTTCCTGTTTTGATGTTGTCGTGTAAGACGATGATGGAGCCATTGGTGGCGTTTTTCAGGATGTTACTTAAGCAGCGTTTGGCATCCACGTGGCGGTCGAAGTCACCGCTCAAGACATCCCATAGAACGATGGTGTAAGAGCGCTCCAACAAAGCGCGTTGACAAGGCAGCAAACGCCCGTAAGGCGGCCGAAAAAGATCGCTTTGCACGAATTGAGCACAGCGGTGAACATTTCGCAGGTAGTCTATTGTACTTGTTTTCCAGCCGTTCAGGTGATTATGCGTGTGATTACCCGTGCTATGCCCTTCGGCCACTATTCGTTCGTAAATAGTGGGATAGCGCAACACGTTTTCACCTACGCAAAAAAAGGTGGCTTTAGCATTAAAAGCCTGCAGAACATCCAATGCCCAAGGAGTCACTTCGGGAATAGGGCCATCGTCGAAGGTCAAGTAAAGAATGCGCTCTTTAACGGGTATGCGCCATAGGAAGTTAGGCCAAAGAGCCTGAACGATATGGGGTGTTTTAACAAGATACACAGGGGAGTACTTTTAAGATTAACGAGCACATCAGGCGTTATTGCATCAGATGCCCTACTTTTGCCAGCATGAATCAACAAATCGGACAAAAATCTGGCTTTTATCGGCACACTTAAAAGCTTCCCCCCGATAAGCGACTCTTCGAAGGAGCCCTCGAAACGGTAACAACTTGCAAAGGTGGATGATCCAAGAGAGGGCAAGTTGCCGATCATTTGTTAATCATCTCAAAAGAATGGGTGTACGTGTACGCTTTGCGCCTTCACCAACAGGTGCTCTACACATTGGAGGTATTCGAACGGCGCTTTACAATTATCTCTTTGCTCGGCAGCAGGGCGGTGTATTTATTTTGCGCATTGAAGACACTGACCTGGCTCGGTATGTGCCTGGTGCTGAGGAATATATTGTGGAGGCGCTACAATGGTTGGGACTTATTCCGGATGAGGGCCCAGGCTTTGGAGGCGCCTATGGTCCTTATCGTCAGAGCGAGCGGCAATCTATTTATCAGGTGCGTGTCCAAGAGCTGGTAGCTACTGGGCGCGCTTACTATGCCTTCGATACGCCAGAAGAACTGGAAGCCCGGCGTTTGCAGGACGGCACCTTCGCCTACAACCACCTTACCCGACAGCATCTTCGCAATAGCCTAACGATGCGGCCCGAAGAGGTCAAGAGGTTGTTGGAAAAAGGCATTCCGCACGTTGTTCGCCTGCGTATAGAGCCGGGTGAGGACATTCATATCCAAGACCTCGTTCGCGGTGAGGTAGTCTTCCAAAGCAGCGAATTGGATGACAAAGTGCTCCTCAAAGCGGACGGTATGCCTACTTATCACTTGGCTAACATTGTGGATGACCACATGATGCAGATTACCCATGTGATTCGCGGAGAGGAGTGGTTGCCCAGTACGGCTCACCACGTGCTGTTGTACCGTGCTTTCGGTTGGGAAAAGACCATGCCTCAATTTGCACACTTGCCTCTTATCCTTCGGCCCGAAGGTCAAGGCAAATTGAGCAAGCGCGACGGCGCTCGATTTGGTATACCGGTCTTTCCTTTGTCATGGAAAGGCGCCACACCCGAAGAGAGCTTCGAGGGCTTCCGCGAAGCAGGCTTCTTGCCTCAGGCCACCCTCAACTTTATGGCGCTGCTGGGCTGGCACCCTAGCGATGACCGGGAGGTTTTCAGCGTAGAGGAATTGGTGCGTTTGTTCTCGTTGGAGCGCGTATCCAAAAGTGGTGCCCGGTTTGACTACGACAAGGCCAGATGGCTCAATCAGCGCCACATTATGGCTACTGACGATTCCACTTTGGCACAGTACGTACGCCCCTTAGCTGAAGCCAAGGGCTATCGAGCAGACCTCCCTTATTTGGAACGAGTGGTGGCGCTGATGAAAGAGCGCGTCTTGTTGTTGACCGATTTCGTAGAAGAAGCTTACTACCTCTTTGAGCCAGTGCGTGCTTACGATGAGGAGGGCATTCGTAAAAAGTGGAGCCCGGTGTTGCAGCCTATTCTGGAGTTGCTTATCGAGCAGCTGCCTCACGTCAAACCCTTCGATGCGACGTCTGTAGAGACCGCTACGAAGGCCTTCCTTCAAGAGCATGAAGCTAAACCCGGTGACGTCCTGCCGGTGCTGCGTCTGGCTTTAATGGGCAGTACGAAAGGCCCCGCCGTCTTCGATACTATGGCGTTGCTCGGCCCGGAAGAAACGGTTCAGCGCTTGCGCCGAGGGATGGCTTATTTTTTGCAGTCGCGGTAGGCATCCTGCGCAATCCGTCTTGCGCTCCTAACGATATAAGTATGCCGCTAAACAATTAGTAGCCGTAGTTTTTTTGTAGAAAATCCTTTTTTTTGAAAAAAACTGCATCTCTTTACTTAGATTGGCACTCTCCTACTTTTAAAAACAAAAAATCTACTGTGAAAAAAACAAATGCAGCCCATCAGAGCCTTTGAAGGCTACCGCCCAGAAAGATCCCTAAAAAGGTACATCCCATCTTAACTGCTGACTAGTTAAACCTGCCTGTAAGTACCGAATTGAGAAAAACTGCTACCCGCCTGAGCACCGAGAAATACCTGCTTGAAGTCAGCTCGTCTGAGTTGTCAACCCACACCGAGGTTCTTGATCGCCGCGTTCTCGTCTAATCCATCGCGTCAGTTTTTCTGACCCTTACGCTCAATCGTAAGAACGCCGTGTAATCTTTCTCTAAGTTAATCGGACTCTTTCATTTATCATCCTGCGAACTCCCGGGAGGCAATAGCCTCTTTAGTATTCGAAACATTACGCTATGACAAGCCGGTTACGCAAAACCCGTCGGGCGAAGCCCGGTTTTTATCTTCTTCTCTTGTTTGCTATCAGTGGAGTACTCCTCTCCAAGAAGGGGAGCGCTCAGCCAGGCTTTTTCAATTTTAATTACCCTGGTCCCACGCATATCCCTGTGGACACCACCTCGTGTACGAACGTATTAGCAGGTAATATGGGCACGCCTGTAGTAACGTCCACCATAGGCGCCACTATTACCCTCTCGCAGTTCGATCCTGTTGCTTCGGGCTTTCCGATCAACGCACCGTGGAACTTTGGCGAGACGGCTCAGGTATTCTGGAATGTTGCCGATGACCAAGGCCATTCGGCTACCTTTTCATTTTTTGTTTTTTTTGTGGATACTACCAAGCCCAGAATCATCACGGCTGGTACGCCGGCTACAGCTACATATGCCTCCATTCGCCTCGTGCCGCCACCGCCCAATCTGGGGGCTGTGGATTTCTGCGGCAACCCTACGGTCTCCTTTTCAGAAAGCCAACAACCGCCCTTATGCCAGGCGGGCACGTTTACGCGCACGTGGCTGGCAACAGACATGTCGGGTAATACGGGGGTATTTACTCAAACCATCACTATTTTGATAGATACCTTGCCGCCTACCGTAACCTCTTCGCCGCAAAACGGCTCGGCACCCTGTACTCAAGTAAATACAGCCTACCCAGCATGGCTGGTCGCGCAGATGGCTAACTTTCAAGCTACCGATCCATCTGGGGTGGCCTCTTATGTCAACAATGCGCCGCCTGGGCTGACAGGTAGCTGTCCTCCGCCCCTGACGGTCACTTTCACGGCTACTGACAGCTGCGGCTACTCCGTCACCCGTACCGCAACGTTCACTTCAATAGATAACAAAGGCCCGGATATCGTACGCGCACCGCAGGATAGTGTGGTGGCCTGTTCGCCGCCGCTCAATAACCACGTGGCAGCACTAGCCAACTGGATACATCGCCGGGCCGGGCTGATTGCGCGCGACTCTTGTACGCCAGACGCGGAAGTTCAGTATATTATGCAGATTAATGGTACACCTGTGGATTCTGCCCAGGTGGTAGCGGCTTTCGAAACCTCGCTCAACGACGGCTGCAGGTCAGTACAGATTGGTAGCCAGACCTACGACCGCGTGCGTGGATTAGTCCAGGTGGATTATTTTGCTCGCGATGCTTGCAATAACATCACGTACTTGGGGCGAGCCACTTTTGCCGCGCGCGACACGTTGCCCCCCATCCTAAATGGAGTTAACGCCGCAGAGGAATGTGGTGGCGACGACCAGGGTGCTCTGAACGCTTGGATAAATGCGCATGGCAATCTTTCCGTAAGCGATGACTGCTCAGCCTATACTTGGACCGACTTCAGTTGGACGACTTCTGGAGGCCATAGCGGCGTGGGTTTCTTTGGTAGTGGGCCTTATCCTTTGGTTGAGGCACATCACTGCTCGTGGTATGCTGACGTAACCTTCCGCGCTACGGATGAATGTGGCAACACAGGTAGTCAGACGCTTCGTTTCCAAATTACGGATTCCACACCGCCTGTTTTCTCTTCCATTCCGAATGATACTTTATACTGTCCAGATACAGCGCTGATGGCGCCTTGGGCCTATACTACAGACAACTGCGATTCGGCACTCGTCTTTACGCAGACGCAAACGATCACGGCACTGTCTTGCCCAGGCACCTATACATTGACGGTTATCTGGCATGCCATGGACGACTGCGGCAACTCCGCCACTACCACTCAGATCGTGGTCGTGCGCGATACGACGCGGCCAGTCATTACTCTATGGCCGGCAGATCAACTCATTCGCTGCGATACCTTCGCCTTGCCCCCGCACCCTGTGTTGGGGCAAGACATTCAGGCCACAGACGTCTGCGGAGCGGTGATTGATCTGAGTGTCTTGGACGTTTCCTACCAAGACCCTGACCCGGCAGTTTGTGGCCATTATACTTACACCATTGTGCGCACGTTTGTGGTCAGCGACGACTGCGGTAATACGGCTTCTGCCCAGCAGCTCATTCAGGTGATAGACAATATTCCTCCGGTGTTAACAGGCTTTACTGATACCACACTGGTATGCGAGGTGCTGCCTATCACACCAGCACCAACCGCAGTGGATGTCTGTTCAGGCTCCGTTTTGACTCCTATGTTGGTTAGCGAGGTCATTGACAACCCCGGCTGCGGTGACACGTATACCAAGCTGCTCACGTGGCAGAGTACGGATGTGTGTGGCAATGTGAGTCAGCTGGTACAGACGATAAACATCGTGGACACAGTGGCGCCGCAGTTGGTCGGTGTGCCTGCTGATGTGACGGTGGAATGTAGAAATATTCCGTCAGTGCCTGAGCTGAGTGCGCTTTCTGCTACGGATAATTGCGATGAAGATGTTGCCATCTCTTTCCTTGAAACCGAGCTGCGCGACCCCGACCCTTATTCGTGCGCCTATGTGACGGATTACCGTATTCGACGCGAATGGACAGTGGAAGATAATTGTAATAATCGACGCACGTACACTCAGGTAATCACCGTCAGAGACCAGATGCCACCCTCGGTGGTAGCCTTAGATACGCTGAAAGTCAACACCGCATCTGGCCTATGTGAAGCGTCGATAACTCTGCCAATGCTCCTGTCCATCTACGACGACTGTACGGCTTCGGTGCTGCAAGCAGATCTGCGCGATACCATCCCGCTAACTCCTAGCGGCACTCCGATTGACCAAAAGCCAGTCAATCCGGTAGTGTTCACTTGGACGGTTCCTCACCTGCCGCCCCAGTCGCCGGTATTAGGCGCTGGGGCTTTGACCATTTCCTTAGACCGGGCCGATGCAGAACAAGCAAGTGAGTTTATGTATGTGTACGGCGAGAGTGGCCTGCTGTTGGGACGTACGAAGAATACGCCCGTGTCGTGTGGTTTTAGTGACACTACGTTTACTCTGCCGCCGGCTCTGCTCAATAGCTGGCTGGCCGACGGGCAAATCACCATTACTCTAACGCCCAATGGTATGGGGCCTGAAGCCATCAACGCATTTTGTTCAGGTGGGCGTGTACGTGCGCGCCTGGTCTATGCTTATGCGATGTCAGAGCAGCCCGTTCAGGTGGCGTACTCCCTTGACGGCAGCCCTATGCAGCCTTTTCCACCATCAGCTCCGACAAACCTGGCAGCAGGAGCGCATACCTTGCAGTATCGGGTAACGGATTGCGCCGGTAACAGCACATCGGCCATCACCATCATCCAGGTGGACGATGCCGAACCGCCAACCATTACGGCTCCCTCTTCGCTAACGGCTCACGTAGAGGCCAACAGTTGCTCTGCCTCCGTTACACTGCCTTTTCCATCCTTGTCGGAAAACTGTGTTTTTAGTGGCTTTTTAGATAAGACTTCGGGTGTGGTGGCGGTGAGGTTTACAGCAGACCCTAATGCTGGCTGGGTGCCTCAAAACACCTCCCTAGCGGTTTCGGGTCTCCTGCCCAATGCCGTGGAGGACGGTGTGCTCATCGTTCGGCACCGCGGTGATAACGGCCAAGCAGGCGAATTTTTCTATGTGTTAGACGAAAATGGTGATACGCTGGGAGTAACCACTATCGCTGCCAGCGGAGAATGTGACGCCGTCCACGAAGTGGAGTTTGTCGTTTCAGCGGCGCAGCTGAATGCCTGGGCGACCGATGGCTCAGCGGTTTTTTCTTTGCGGGCTAATCGGGACGTGGTCAATTACGGCGACCATATCAACCCATGCGGCCCCCTGAATGCAGCCAATGAGGACGGCATCAGTACATTGGAAGTCGTGTTGCGCTACCACTACGCCGTAGTAGATTACCAGATTAGCCATGGCGCCCAAGTGGTGCATGAAGGGCAGCTGGTAGGCAACAACGCAACGGTTTCCCTGGCTCCAGGGAACTACACGGTTACTTAT
>JBEQAD010000103.1:0-10216 GCA_041640515.1 Saprospiraceae bacterium
ATGCGACTGCCCGATTTCAGTTTTCGCGCTATTGCACTGTAAGGACCAGTTACGACCCACTCACCTTCTTCCAGGCCGGAGATGATCTCGATGTAGTCGTTATCTTGGATACCGGTCTTTACTTCTCGCACCGCCACCGTGTCGCCCACAGCCACGAAAACTACTTCGCGAATGGCGCCTTTATTTTCAGCTTTACTTGTGATTTCGGAGGACTTTTCTTTTGTTTCTGCGCCTTTAGCCGTTGTGCTTTTCTCATCGCCACGAGCCGTTACAGCAACAATAGGCACACTCAAAGCATTCTCTACGGTGTGCGTATATATGTCCACAGAAGCTGACATGCCCGGGCGAAAAGGGTAGCGACGCCCATCTGCTATTAAATCTGCGTAGGATTCTGGAGAAATACGCACTTTGACAATAAAATTGGTCACTTGGTCGGTGTTGAGTGCTACTGTGGCGCTGCCCAAGGCGCTGCTTACATTGTTAGCACTGCTGGCGATTTCCGATACTTTTCCCTTGAATATACGCCCTACATAGGCGTCTACCTCCACATCAGCCTCGTCGCCTACAGAGACTTTTAAGATGTCGTTTTCACTCACCTCCACCTGCACCTCCATAGAGTGGAGATTAGCGATACGCATCATCTCTGTGCCAGCCATTTGGAGCGTACCAACGACGCGCTCGCCTTTTTCGATGTTGAGTTTGCTCACAATGCCACTTACTGGAGCTACCACGATGGTTTTTTGTAAGCTGGTGCGCAGCTCCTTGAGGGTAGCCTGCGCACTAGAAATGCCAAACTCCGTAACGCGGATGTTTTCGCGCGCGCTGGTTAAATTTTTCTCTGCCGCCTTCAGGGCAGCTTCTGCGGCGGCGTAGGCATTCTCCAATGCGCGTAAGTTGCTCAACGACGCCTCAAAGTCCTGTTGTGAGATGATGCCCTCGCGCTGCAATTGCTCGTTGCGACGATGTGCGCTTCGGGCCGCCTCCAGCTGGGCGCCTACACGGTTTTTTTCAGCCTTCAGTTGTTCCATTTGTGCGCTAACGCCTTCTGCGCTAGCTGCAGAGATTTGCCGCTGGGCCTGGGCGCTGTTAAGAGCTGCTTGGCCTCGTTCCACTGCGCTTTGGTACTCGTCAGGTCGAATCTTGGCTAGTACTTGCCCTGCAACAACAGAATCTCCCTCGCGCACGAACAGGTCTACTACTTCACCTGAGACGTCCGAGCTAATTTTTACTTCTGTCTCAGGGAAAATTTTACCGCTGGCACTGACCACTTCGCGAATAGTGCGCCGTTGTACTTTTTCTAGTGTAACGGGCTCGCCTTTTGGCGTTTGACGCGCTTTGACAATTGCCGCAATGATGATCAGCGCAAACACGCCCATCACAGCATAAAGCAGGCTTTTTTTCTTATGTCTTTGCAATAAATTGGCCATAGTGAAAACAGGGAAGTGCTGTATTTTGAAAAAAGGAAACAGCCGTTGTTTACCACCGAATTTCTTTACCCAAATAGAAGTCTAGAATTTTTAAGCGGAAGATATAATCGTAACGGGCAATGAGAAGGTCATTTTCCGCATTATCGCGGTTATTGCGCGCGGTAGTGAATTCGAGCAGGTTAGCCGCACCCAGCTGGTAGCGCCGCTCCACATTAGCAAAAGCAGCTTGCGCCGCCTCATAAGTTTTCTGGGCAGCCTCCCATTGTAGGCGGCCTGCGCGAGCGTTGGCAATAGCGGTCTGGATATCGTTTTTAAGTTGCTGCTGGGTCTGGTTTTCCTGGAGCTGGGCTGTTATCACCCCCAGCTGTGCACGCTCTACGCTGAGGCGAGTACGGCCGTTTTGATAGATAGGCACGTTAATTTGCACTCCTATGCCCTGACCGAAGTTGCGTTCCACCTGATGGAAATATGAAAGGCGCGGGAACTCGAATGTGTTGATGTATTGCTGAATGGTGACATCCATTTCATTGATGCGGATAGTGACCGGCGGGCTGAGTTCAGTGCCTGTAATGATAGGGTTGTTGAAGTCGCGAAATTGCGAGGAATAGTTGGTGTTCAGGCTGGCAAACAGGTTTACCACGGGGTAATAGGCCGCTCGCGCCAGCGCCACGCCTGTCTCCGCGCTTTTGAGACGAAAGTGGGCGGCCTTAACGCCGGGCTGGGTCTCTCGAGCGATGGCGTACACAGTGGGCAAGGAAAAGCTCTCCGGGTTGGCGTCAGCGGGCACTTCGATGCGCGGGCGCTCAATGCGCAGGTTGTAGTCGGGTTCCAATTGCAGCAGTTGCTTCAAAGTGAGCATAGCCAAGTCGGTATTGTTCTGGGCTTGCACGGCCAATTGCTCTTCTCGGGCGAGTTGAGCCTGTGCGTTGAAGCGGTCGGCGGCTGGGGTGCTGCCCGCCTCGATGAGCTTCCGGGTCGTTTCCAACTGAAGGCGCGCCTGTTCTACGCGGCGCCGAGCAATCTCGAGTTGTTCTTCGGCCAGCAATACGCTTAGATACGCTTGAGCCACCCGTAGCGCTAAGTCATTGGCGGTTTGTGCGGCGTCTGCTTGTGCTGCTTGTGCATTCCATTGCGCCTGGCGAATGGCGTGGTTAACCTGCCCTCCGGCAAACAAAGGCAGTCCTGCCGTCAGGCTGATACTGTTGAAGGTGATGCCTGAGGTTACGAACTGGTTGGTGGCTGGGTCAATAGTGCGGCCAAATTGCTCACCGACGTTAGAACTCAGGTTCACAGTGGGCAATCGGGCCGCCTTGGCCTGCCGCTCGGACAACAGGGCTACACGGGTGTTTGTCTGGGCCTGGCGAACAAGTAAGTTTGCCTCCTGAGCATGCCGAATACAGCGCTCTAAGTTCCATATCTCTTGCGAAGACAGGGAAAGATTTGTTGCCATCAGAAAAGAGGCAAATAAGCAAAATCGAGCTACCATTTGAAGAAGAAGTGCTTTTGCTTGAGGAAAGGGGAAGGAGCTACCTCCAAAAGACACGACAAGATTAAAGGGTGCCTGCCCAAGGGCTACCTTATTTTATATTAAGAAAGGGAAAATATGGATAAAAGCGGCGCCTCCTCGGGCCCAATGAGTAATTGCTCTACCGCAGCCAAGCGCTGCCGCTTTCCCTATCTGACCGCAACAGCGCTTAGCAAACACCAGCCCTCCCAGTCTTTACGGCTTACGCTTCTTTGCGCTCGAAGTTAAATTTGAAACCGATGCGCTGATTTTCATCAGGCCGGTCATCGTCATAGTCTTCCCAATAGGTAATCTCCGACATAAAGGTTTCTAAGTGGCGGACGACATAGGGCTCTTTAATCTCTTCTGGACGATAGATAGCTAAGGTTTTAGGTGGTTGGGGCTGGCCGTATCGCTCGATGTAGGGATAGTTAATCAACACCATAATTTTGCCATTGAAAAGTTGCTGATACACCAACGAACCGTTGTGTTTGATCAAATCGCGGCGCATCCCTTCGCCTATCGGCTCGCCTAACCCGCTTTGGCTGTGCCCCAGTGATAGAACAATGGCTTCCAAATTTATGATTTCAGAGCGCTCCTCCACCGTACAGGGCAGCTGCGCTAGAGTGGCCACTCGCTGCAAGTGCTCCATCAACGCCGGCTTTAGGTTCTCTCGCCAGAACTTGCGATAAACCTCCGTGTTTTTAAGCACATCTTTATAATGTTCAACCTTTCGTTGAAAGTTGAAGTAATCCTCTTCAGTGAATGTCATAGCCGGCGGTTTTGCATATCAATGGATAGACCAAAGGTGCGCAAAATTTCCAACAATACTACTGGCACTAACCCACGCCAGGCTGCCGCTCAGTAGCATCCGTTGCCATCTGAGGCGAAAAAGCACAACGGGCACAGGTTACCTGCCCTATGCCCGTTGTGCTAATGAGCAACCGGTGCTCGTCGGCTTTTTCAGAGTTAGAAAAAGCGACTGCGATAGTCGTCAATGTCGGAGTATTTGCGCCAAATGTTAAGCCAGCCAGTTCGAATAGCGGTGGAAACAGCGGAGGTTACCTGGCGGCGGAACATGGCCATATCTACTGGCGGTGCCAGCTCCGGTATGTTGTCGGTGAGTCGGATGACATACACGCCATTGTTGCCGGCAATGGGCTTTGACACGGCGCCGCTCTTAGCCAAATAGAAGGCCGTGCCGATAACGCGCGGCTCTGCACCGGCACCGGGTAGGAACGCCTGGAGCATAGTTACGTTTTGAGCCGTATCTACCTGGACCATCCAGTCGGAGGACAGCACATTGAGTTCGGTTTTGTTGCCGATTTTGTTCTTGATGATTTCGGCCTTTTTTCGATTTCGGAGTTCCATCTCGACGCGCGGGTTTTCTTTTAGAGTGGCCACCGTAGCCGGGCCTTTGGGTAGTATGCTTTTCAGAGCCACAAGGACATATTTGCTATCAAAATAACCTCCATTGGGGTCTCGGAAGGAGAATACCTCTTGGGCTATAGCGTCCACTTTGTTCTTGCTTTCAAAAGCCCAGCGCACAATTTCGCGCGCCTCTTCACTCGAGCCGCCAAAAGAGCCCAGTGTGTAGTCGTTGACCTTTAGCGGCTGGCTGACTAAAATCAGATAACCTTCTTTTTTAGCTAATTCTATGAGTTCTTGCCGCGTTTTGGCCTTTTGGAGCATTTCTAGCGCTTTGTCCTTCACACGCTGCTGGGTTTCTTTGCTAGGCTCGATAGGCTGCTCCAGAGTAGCCAGACGCACACCAGCCTGATTGTTGAGGAATTTTTTTCCCGTTACCTCAATAAGGTGCCAACCAAACTGCGTAGAGACCTTGTAGTATTTGCCTATTTCAGAGTCGTAAAAGCAGGCTGCATTGAACTCCGGCACCATTACACCTTCGGCAAACCAACCCAAATCGCCACCTTTAGAAGCCGAACCCGGGTCTTCGCTGTTAGCTCGAGCTAATGAGTCGAACGTGGCGGCTTTTGAAGTGAGCAGCTGTTTGAGGCTGTCTATCTTTTTCTCGTTTTCGGGGGTAGCGTTGCGGATGAGAATGTGCCGAGCCTGTACTGAGTCGGGAACAACTTTACGTCCCAGGATTTTGGCTACTATCCACTTACCCTGGTCTTGGAAAGGCCCTACGATAGTGCCTACCGGAGCCGTCGCCAGGGAGTCGGCAGCGGCAGCAGGCAGGTCGTCCTTTTTGCGGAAGCGCGTGTCCACCTTGCCGCGGTTGGTTACCGTGTAGAGAGAGTCGTTCTCGGCGGCGCGCAATCCTTCCCAGAGCCTCCAGGCGGCTTCATAAGCAGCAGCACTGTCGCTAGCTGTAGGGTAGACGTTGAGCTCTACATACTCAACCGTACGCGTTTCTTCAGGCTGGGTGTAGAGTTTTGGATTTTCTTTTAGGTAGACTTTAAAATCGTCATCTGTTAGCTTTACCTCGCTGTCAGCCACTTTTTCGTAGGGGATACGAACAAAGAGGAAGTTAGCGCGCTGGTTGCTTTCCCGATAGGACATCTCAGCCTGCCAGTCAGGTGCGAAGATGGCTTTTGTTAGCAGGGCAGTTACCTTTTCTTGCAGGCGCTCGGTAATAATTTCTTTTTCTTGCGTAGCCCAATAGGCGCGGTTGAGGGGGTCGTTGAAATTGCCCGACTCTATAGCATTCTTAATGTTGTTTAGTTGTTCGCGATTGGGCGCCCCATCTGGGCCAGCGAAGCGCTGTAAGATGACAGGGCTAAGGTTATCGCCAAATTGCAGGTCTACAAGTTCATCTTTACCCACACCTAAGCCCAACCGCTCCGCCTCTTGTTCCAACATAGTGCGCTCTACGAAGTAGTCCCATACTTGCTGGCGTATTTGGTAGCCAGTGCCTGGCTGTGGGTTAGAGTAAATGAGTTTTTCATAGGTATCGAACTCTGAGCGCTTAATTTCTGCCCCTTTTACCTTACCAATGGTGTTAATGTCTGCAGAACCGTAGCGCTGGGCGTTGGTGATAATGTCCATTAGGATAAACCCACCCAAAGCCAACACCATGAGCACGATGAGTATCCATCCATTTTTGCGAATCGTTCCGATTAAGGCCATCTTGTCACAAAAAGTTGATATTCAAATTTTTAAAACCCGAAAAACAGGACGTTTCTAAAAAAGCAGGTGCAAATGTAGCGGCGTTAGTAGGAAAAAAGGAAAAATTTTGGGAAGTACGCGTGGGGGCCAAAGACCTCTGCATCCTTTCACCAGCTAAAAAAGCCGGTGTTTTAGACACAGGCAGGTGCTAAAGCTGCCGCACTTTTGCGCCATGCGCCTATCGGTGGTTATTGTCAGTTATAACGTCCGGGCTTTCTTAGAGCAATGCCTGCTCTCGGTGCGCCGAGCGATGGAGGGCATCGAGGGTGAGGTATGGGTAGTAGACAACTGCTCTACGGATGACTCTGTGGAGATGGTGAGGGCACATTTTCCCGAGGTGCACTTAATAGCCAACCGCGAAAATGTCGGTTTTTCTGCAGCCAACAATCAGGCCATACGCCAGAGCCGAGGAGAATATGTGTTGCTGCTCAACCCAGACACTTTAGTTGAGGAGAACACCTTCCACCAATGTCTGTATTTTATGGACAAGCACCCGGATGCGGGTGCGATGGGGGCGCGTTTGCTCGACGGAAGTGGGCGATACCTACCAGAAAGCAAGCGAGGTTTTCCTACGCCATGGGTTTCTTTCTGCAAGATGACTGGCTTGAGCAGCCTTTTCCCCCACAGCGAGCGATTTAATGGCTATTATCTCGGCCATCTCAGCCCAGAGGAGACCCATGTGGTGCAAGTGTTGGCCGGCTGTTTCATGTTTTTGCGGCGCAGCGCTCTGGAGCGAGCTGGGCTGCTCGACGAGGCCTTTTTTATGTATGGTGAGGATATTGACCTATCGTACCGCATCCAACAGTCGGGCTTTCGGAACTATTACTATCCACAAGTGCGGGTGCTACACTACAAGGGCGAGAGCACACAGAAGGGTAGTTTCCGCTACGTGAAACGCTTCTATGAAGCCATGATCATCTTCACACGCAAGCATTTCCGCCAGATGGGCGCCGGCGTACTGGTGTTGCTGCTTCATCTAGCTATTGGGCTGCGCGCAATAACGGCGTTATTGGCTCAGGCAGCGCATCGGGCCTGGCTCCCGCTGTTGGATGCGGCGCTGCTCTACGGTGGATTGGTGGCCCTAAAAAATTTCTGGGCTTATTATTACTACAAAGACCCGGACTATTTCTTGCCGTCGGTGTTGTGGTTCAACTTTCCTTTGTATACCACGGTGTGGCTGCTCGTGTTGTGGTTGGGCGGCAGTTACGATAGGCGCTACGACCTGTTGCGCTTGTTGCGCAATGTAGGCATTGGTGCTGTCTTGTTGGCGGCTATTTACGGTTTTCTTGACCAAGCCTTTCGCCCTTCGCGCGCACTATTGTTATTGGGAGCCATCTGGGCAGCTGTAGGGCTGTCGGCGCTGCGCGTCTTGCTCTACTTTATCGAGTTCCGCAACCTGCATATTGGCCAACCGCGACGGCGAAGCATCCTTATTGTCGGCAGCGACGCCGAATGTGCGCGCGCCCAACAGTTGCTTCACCGTGCTGAGGTGAACTGGGAACTGGCCACCTCGCTGCCCCCTAACCAGATGTACCGCCTGCCGGCACTTGTTAAAGTGTTCGAGGTGGATGAAATTGTCTTTTGTACCCGTGATGTGCCTATTGGCCAGATGTTAGACGCTATGCAACAGTTCGGCGCTCGCATTCAGTGCAAAACCTTGCCCGATGGCAGCGATCACATTATTGGCAGTAGTAACAAAGACCGGCCCGGCGAGCTCTACTCAGCTGCGCTCTCCTATCGCCTAGCTCAGCCCGAGCAGCGCCGCATTAAACGCGCCTTCGATCTCTTTGTGTGCTGCCTACTGCTGGCAGGCAGCCCGCTATGGCTGCTTTTGCTAAGGCAAAAACATGTTTTTGCCCAAAACTGGCTCGCTGTTCTGTTAGGCCAAAAAACATGGATGGGCTATACACCTACCGCCCATATGGAGCCGTGGCCCGCACTGCCACCAGCGGTCTTTCACCCGCTGACCCAACCTGCTCCAATTCCTCTAACTGAGGCTGAAATTTGCCGCCTCAACTTTTTGTATGCTAAAAACTGGAACCTTTGGCAGGAGTTCGTATTACTTGGTCGTATTTTGAAATAGTTCCTCTTTTAGCAGCATACTGTTCTTTGCAAATAGAACTTTTTGTTTTAAAAAATAACCATTTTCACGTTACCTTTGTCGGCGTCTTTCATCCAAAATTAATCGCCTATGGCGCGCTCTAAAAAGGACACTACAGTGCCGCCCGCAGCCTCTGTTAGCGGCGAAGACCAGGTCATCAGCCTGCCAGGCATGTACCAAAACTACTTTCTAGATTACGCCTCCTATGTGATTTTGGAGCGAGCCGTTCCTGCCATAGAGGACGGGCTAAAACCGGTACAGCGGCGCATTCTGCACGCCATGTATGAGCAGCACGATGGGCGCTACCATAAGGTGGCTAACCTTATTGGCCAGACGATGCAGTACCACCCACACGGCGACGCGGCCATCGGCGACGCCCTGGTTAATTTAGGACAAAAGGACTTGCTCATTGACTGTCAGGGCAACTGGGGAGACTATCGCACCGGAGACCCGGCAGCGGCGCCGCGCTACATCGAGGCGCGCCTGACGAAGTTTGCCTTGGAGGTGGCTTTTAATCCACAAACAACCCGCTGGCAGATGTCGTACGACGGCCGCAAGCGCGAACCTATTACGCTGCCTATGAAGTTCCCGCTGCTATTGGCTCAAGGCGTGGAAGGCATCGCCGTAGGCTTAAGTACTAAGGTACTGCCGCACAACTTCATTGAGCTGTGTGAGGCCAGCATAGCAGTATTAGAAGGACGTGAAGTAAATCTCTACCCTGACTTTCCGACGGGCGGTCTGGTAGACGTGACCCAGTACAACGGCGGCGCTCGCGGTGGCAAAGTGCGTGTTCGCGCTCGCATTCAGGAGGTGGACAAAAAGACGCTGCGCATTACTGAACTACCGTACGGCGTGTTTGTCAACGACCTCATTGATTCTATCCTGAAAGCCAACGAAAAAGGCCAGATTAAAATCAAACGGGTTGTGGACAAGACAGCCGCAGACGTGGATATTGAGATTGAACTGCAGCCTGGTGTCAGCCCTGACGTAACGATCGACGCGCTGTATGCCTTTACCGATTGCGAAGTTAGCATCAGTCCTAATTGCTGCGTTATTCAAGGCAGCCGACCGCTGTTTACTGATGTAAATGAGCTACTGCGTATTTCCACAGAAAACACGAAGGAACTACTCCGCCAAGAACTCGAAATCCGGCGCCATGAATTGGAGGAGCAGCTCCACTTTGCCTCCTTGGAGAAAATTTTCATTGAAAACCGCATTTACCGCAACATCGAAGAATGTGAAACGTGGGAGGCTGTTCTCCAGACCATTGAAGCTGGCCTGCGCCGATATGTCATCACTCCTGAAGACCCTGATTATCGCCAAAAGACGGGCAAAGTCAAATTGTTGCGCCCGCTAACCCAGGAGGATCTGGTACGCCTGACGGAAATCCGCATCAAGCGCATTTCCAAATACAATACCTTTAAAGCAGAAGAAGAAATCGCGCACTTGAACGGGCAACTGCGCGAGGCTCTGCATCACCTGGCGCACCTTAAAGAGTATGCCGTGGCTTATTTCCGCCACCTCATGGAGAAGCATGGCGCCGGCCGCGAGCGCAAAACGGAGATTGCCATCTTTGACGAAATTCGCGCGGCAGAAGTGGTAGCCAATAACGCTAAACTGTACGTAGATCGCGCCGGTGGTTTCATCGGTATGGGCCTTAAGAAGGACGAGTTTGTGCAGGACTGCTCCGATATCGACGACATTATTGTTTTCCGCCGGGATGGCGTTATGAAAGTCGTCCGCATTGGAGAGAAGGTTTTTGTAGGTAAGGACATCATCCATGTAGCCGTTTGGAAGAAAAACGACGAGCGCACTACGTACAACCTGGTGTATTTGGATGGAAGTACCGGGCGAGCGATGGTCAAGCGCTTCAACGTCACGGCCATCACGCGAGACAAAGAATACCCCGTAGGCGGAAGCAGCAAAGGCTCACGCATCCTGTACCTAACGGCCAACCCCAACGGCGAGAGTGAAGTAATTACTGTAACGCTTAGCCCAGGCTGCTCGGCCAAAATTAAAGTCTTCGATTACGACTTTGGCGAGTTGGCCATC
>JBEQAD010000104.1:0-10164 GCA_041640515.1 Saprospiraceae bacterium
CCCAGGGACCACTCCGTGTAACTGCCTGCGCGACATGCAGAATCCTGCTAATGGGCTGGACCCGCAACCCGCCCATATGAACGACAAATACACAGGTACAGACGACTTTGGTGGAGTGCATATCAACTCAGGCATTGTCAACCGGGCATTTTTCCTATTTGCTACTCACGCCGCCGTTGGTTTAGACAAGGCTGAGCAAGTTTATTACAAAGCCTTGCGCGATTACTTAGTCAAATCGAGTCAGTTTGTAGACTGCCGTTTGGCGGTCATCCAAGCGGCTAACGACTTGTATGGCAGCGCAGTGGCTAACGCCGCAGCCAGTGCCTTCACAGCTGTAGGCATCAATGCCGGGCCGGGTGGCAACTACCTCAGCCTATTGAAGGAAAATCCTGGGCAAGGACTGATCGTCTCTAAGACCAACGACGGCACCTTGCTTAACCTGCACCGCGAAAACGGGACTTACATAGGCACTTTATACAATGGCGGGGTAGCCAGCCGCCCCAGCGTCTCAGACAACGGCCAGCAGATCGTGTTCATCAATGATCAGGGGCATATCATTGGCATAGACTTACAGTATGTTGCCCCCAATTATGTCTATCAAGCTTATCAACTGAGCCAGCTCCCCGTGTGGCGCAACGTAGCCATTTCGAAAGATGGGCGCTTTCTGGCAGCAATCACCCAATCAGCAGACAACCGAATTTATGTGTTCGACCTGGCTGACCCTGTGGGCAACTCGCGCGCATTTACTCTTTACAACCCTACCTACTCCACCGGCCAAAGTACCGGCGACGTGCAATATGCTGACGTGCTTGAGTTCGACTATTCTAACCAGTATCTCATGTACGATGCCTTCAACAGGCTAGTTAGCACCACCGGACAGGTTTTCACCTACTGGGATATCGGCTTTATGCGATTTTGGGAAAACAATGCTTTCGCTCCAAGCAGGCCGTTTATTTCTAAACTTTTCAATGGCTTGCCGCCAGGTACCAGCGTGGGCAATCCTATATTTTCCCAGATGGCTCCTTACGTGATCGCTTTCGACTATATAGACGAAACAGCGAATAAATACCACATTCTCGGTGCCAATGTACAAACTGGCGATGTGGATTATCTTGTGTTTGATAACGGCGTATTAGGATGGCCTAGCTACACGCGTACGGATGGCACATTGCTTTTTGAACGAAAAGTTGGAAATAACTACAACCTCTATCAGCGCCAAGTGGCACCTGATCGCATCCAGGGCTTAGGCACCACAGCGCCGTTAGTTATTTCTTCGCATGACTGGGGCCGATGGTTTGGTTTTGGCACCCGCAGTCTACAAGTGAGTGCACCTGTGCTCGACGCCGCTGCGTTGAGGCTGGTCGCCAGCCCAAACCCTACTACCGATGCGCTTCGCTTAATGTTTGAACTGCCCCAAGAAGGCGTCATTCGCGCCGAGGTAGTAGACCTACTGGGTCGCCCTGTACGCACCCTCTCTCAACCTCTGGCTGCTGGACAGCAGCAGGTAGAGATCGATCTGCAAGGGCTACCTTCGGGTACGTACGCAGTGCGGCTATGGGCAGCTGGCACGAGTGCCGCATTGAAGGTAATCAAACAATAAAAAGACAGGCCTTAGATATAGGGTCAGCATCGCTTTTATCTCGATGCTGACCCTATCTTTTTATCTTGTGTTGCTTGTAAGCCACTAACTCAACAAACGCAGAGCTGCCCGCACGAGGTCCTCCACTTTCTGAAGCTGAGGCTGCTCGCTTTGCAGCTGATTGATCGCTTTCTGAGCTGCAATACGCCCTATGCCCAAAGCCATCAAAGCAGCGATGGCCTCCTCACGGGCAGACTGGTCAGCAATAGACAACAGGCGCGGGAGCGCTTCGGGAGTTTCCTTGATTAGCTTATCCTTTAAATCTAAGATGATTTGCTTCGAGGCTTTTGGCCCGATACCCTTGGCGCGCTGTAGAATATGTGCCTGTTCGCCAATAATGGCCGAGCGAATTTCGTCTACGCTCATAGCCGACAGCAGCAGCAGCGCCGACGTAGGGCCAACACCGGTAACACTAATGAGCTGTGCGAACAGGTTGCGCTCAGCCTCTGTAGCAAAGCCGTACAGGGTGTGTGCATCTTCCGTAACGTGCAAGTGCGTGTAGACGATGGCCTCATCGCGTCCATCAAGTGCCGTGTAGGTGCTCAGAGGGATGTGTACGCGAAACCCTACACCGCCTACCTCCACTACGAGAAAGGTGGCCGTTCGTTGAATCAGGCGGCCTTTTAAGTATGCGTACATGGGAACAGTGCGCTCGTCAAAAAGTCTTCTTAGCGCAAAGAAAGCTCACATTTCAAACACTCACCGAACAATCGCTGCCGGCATGTTGGGATCATAGCCGCCTTTAATCACTGGGCTCTGACGATTGCCCGTGTACGCGCGCACGTGTTCGTAAACGAACTCGTACAGCTCCTGCACCGTGACGATTTTATCGCGGTTCTTATCTGCCTCGCCCTTCAACCCGCGAATGAGAAAGTGGCTAAACACCCCCTGCCGCAAGCCTGCAGATTCTAGCGATGTCTCATCGGCCTTAGATGACATGAGCAAGGCCGTGCCCGACACTGCTTTTGATAGCGCTTGGTAGTATTGCATCAGTCCCGACTCGGTAGCTGTACCCGAGCGCATGGCAATCAAGCTACCCGAGTGACAGGCATCCGCAATGATAAGTTTGTAGCGCGCCTTACTTTTATTAAACAGGGATGCTATCTCCTCATGGGTAATTTTGTTGTTGTAGCCGTCAAAGTCAATGGGTAGGAAGGACCCATTAAGCCCGTGACCAGAGAAGTAGAAAATGACTAGGTCATTGGAGCCAGCCAGGTCAAAGACTTCCTCCAAAGTCCCGAGTACGTTGTGGCGCGTGGCATCTTCGTCAATGAGAATACGCAACTGCTCGTCTGGCAGAGCGCCGCCTTCATAGCTTTTTAGAAAGGCATAAAAGCGGTAAGCGTCATCATCCGTGTAGCGCAGGGCTGGCATGTGGTCATAAGCTGCTACGCCCACAACAACGGCCCAGACTTTTATCTGGGTAGTTACGGGCAGCGTTGGCGCTGGCAGTGATACCACGGGTTTAGTTTCGGCAGGAGGCTGCTTGCCCACGTATTCGCCCGCTCTCCAATAGCCGGTTACTTCCGTGCCGTCTTTGAGGTAGAGTGTGCCTTTACCGGCGTATGCGCCTTCCGCCCATTCGCCGCGATAGTAATCGCCGTTGGCATAAATGCATGTGCCGAAGCCGTGAGGCTGCCCGTTGACAAACTCGCCTATGTACTTAGCCGAGCCTTCCCGATACACGTAGGTGCCTTTACCGTTCTCGCAGTCACCCTCGATACAGCCTATACGGTCGGTCTCGATAAGGCCGGAGCCAATAAATTCGCCCTCGCGCCATTGTCCGGTCTCTTGCTTGCCATTGACGTAGGTACGTGTGCCGTAGCCATGAGGGTAGTTCTCCTTGAAAGCTCCGGTGTAACGACTGCCATCTGCAAAGAAAAAGGTCCCCTCGCCGTTAAACTTACCGTTGACGAAGTTTCCTTCATATTTACTACCATCAGGATATGCGAAAATACCGAAGCCCTCTTTGCAGTCGCCTTTTAGACAGCCCGACTGGATATTGGTGCCATCGTCTTGACGTTCTTCTTTCTTTTTGGCAATATATTCTTCCAGGATGTTGCCGTTCTCGTCAACAGGTTTACCGCGCTTCCAGAGGCCCGTGCGTTTGGTGCCGTCTGAGTAGGTTTTAGTGCCGCGTCCTTCGGGGTATCGGTTTTTCCACTCTCCACTGTACTTGCTGCCGTCGGTGTAATAGCAAACGCCAATGCCGTCAATTTCTCCGTTCTTAAAGTCACCAATATACTTAGCGCCTGAGGGAAAGATGAACGTACCGCGGCCGTTGATGCAGTCGCCCTGTATACATTGGGCTGAGAGGTGAGCGATGAATACGGCAAAGAAAAGTGAAGAAAACGCTACTCGCTTCATAGTAATCGGAGAGTAAAGTCGGTTTAGTAAAGTGAGTTTTTGCAGTCCTTTAAACCTATTAGTGCGCGAATTATTGCGCAGGTAACGAGTACTTTCGCAACGGGTTTATCTTTTTTCATTGGAAAAAATGGGCTTGTGAATAAGAAGTACATACTCTTAACGGTCTGGCTTTTCGGCGCAGTTTCCATGTTTGGTCAAAAAAAAATGGCCTATCGTCTTTACGATGGGCGAGGGCGAGCGGTGTCGTACGAGAGGATGCTGAAAGTGCTCAGCCGGCAGGACGTCGTGCTCTTTGGCGAATACCACAACAACCCCATCGCGCACTGGCTTCAGCTGGAGTTTACCAAGGATTTGCACGCCCTGCGCCCGCTGACCCTTGGCGCTGAGATGTTCGAAACCGATAACCAGGAGGCCCTGGACAAGTATCTGCGAGGTGAGATTGACGAGCGCGGCTTGGACTCGCTGGCGCGCTTGTGGCGCAATTACAAAACGGATTATGCGCCAGTAGTACGATTTGCTCAGGCCAACCGCTTGCCTTTTATTGCTACCAATATTCCACGCAAGTACGCCTCTGCCGTAGCTCGAGGTGGTTTTGCTGTGTTAGACACGCTTCCCACTGCGGAGAAAAGCCTCATGGCGCCTTTGCCCATTTCTTATGACCCAGACCTGCCCGGCTACAAGAACATGCTGACTATGATGGGTGACCATGCCAACGAGAACTTCCCAAAAGCCCAGGCGATTAAAGATGCCACTATGGCGCACTTCATCTTGCAGCACTTTGTGCCCGGGCGCCTCTTCCTTCACTTCAACGGCGCTTATCATTCCGACAATTACGAAGGTATTTTGTGGTACCTCCGACGCTCGCGGCCCGGCCTGCGCTACATGACCATTTCCACTGTAACGCAGGCCAACGTGAACCGCCTCCAACCTGAGCACAGGGGCAAGGCAGACTTTATCCTTTGCGTGGATGAGGACATGACCACCACCTATTAACCGAAACAAGAAATGAGCCAGCACTGCGCTCCCAGCAGCAGCGCTGGCTCACCTTTCAGCAGTACTATTCGGCAAGCGCATCACACCTGCGCGGCGGCATAGTGCTTTGCTACTGCATTCCAATCCACCACATTCCACCACGCCTCCACATAGTCTGGGCGTCGGTTCTGGTAGTGTAGATAGTAAGCATGCTCCCATACGTCTACTCCAAGAATGGGCTTGCCGGGCTTTTCAGCAACGTCCATGAGCGGGTTATCTTGGTTAGGTGTGCTTGTGATGAATAGCGTGCCATCGTTGCCCACACACAGCCATGCCCACCCGGAGCCGAAACGGCCTATAGCAGCAGCGGCAAACTGTTTTTTGAACTCTTCGAAAGAGCCAAAGGTGCGGTCGATGGCATCGGCCAGATCGCCTGAGGGGCGCCCGCCGCCATTAGGTGACATAATATTCCAGAAGAAAGTGTGGTTCCAATGGCCGCCACCGTTATTACGCACCGCTACGGACAACCTAGAGACATTAGCCAGCAGCTCTTCCAGCGATTTATGCTCTTGCTCAGTACCCTGGATGGCAGCGTTGAGGTTGTTCACATAGGCCGCATGGTGTTTACCGTGATGGATCTCCATCGTGCGCGCATCAATGTGCGGCTCCAAGGCATTATGCGGGTAGGGCAGATCGGGAAGTGTAAAAGCCATAGTAAACAGGATTTTTCGTGAATGAAAGATGGCTTATCTAACAAATGCTCCTCCGCTGAGGTTCATGCCTGGCACTTAAGTTTGACGCCCGGCATTCTCCTTCGAACACCGGGCGCCGTTAATCTGACTAACGTTTGTTTGCCTACATCGTCCTGTTAAAAAATGCCACTGGAAAACAACGCAGCAGAAGCGAACGCCGCAACTATGGTTGCCAGAAAAAAAATAGTTTTCTCGTGGATTATTGAGGAATCTTGCCTGCCAAGGGTTTTTAAAAAAGGGGGGGTACGGCAGTCGATTGTAATGCGGTCTTTGTGATGCCCTGAGCAAAAGTGAGTGCAAGAGCATCCTTTCTAATCCGTATAAACACGTGTTTTAAAAATCAGGGAAAACCCTAAGACAGTTACAGGGATTTCACGGGCACCGTAATCAGAGTACTAACGCCTTGCCCAACAGCAGTTTGGACGCTCATTTCACCATGGATGAACTGCACCCGTTGGCGCAGATTGTCGGTACCCATGCCTTTGACTATTTGCTCAGGGTCGAAGCCAATGCCATTGTCTTCGACTAGGATGGCCAAGTCATCGCCGGTTCGAGTCAGTTGGACAAGGATTTCCGTAGCTTGAGCGTGTTTGATGCTGTTCTGCAGCAATTCTTGAATGATACGGTAGCAGTTGAGTGCTATGGTGTGATCTAAGTCGCCAAAATCGCCGAAATGCTGAAAATGAATAACCGGCCCGCTGCTTCCACGGAAACGGATGACGAGATCGTGCACGGCCTTGACTAACCCGAAGCGGCTAAGCGAGCTGGGCTGTAGGTTGTGGGAAATCTGGCGTGTTTCGGCGATGGTATCGGAGAGGAGCTCTCGGATTTTGAGAAAATCTTCGTTTTTACCTAACGATGGCACCTGCGAGGGGAGGTTCTCTAAGCGCATCTTGATGGCTGCGAGCAAGCCGCCGACGCTATCGTGCAGGTCATGAGCAATGCGCTTACGCTCCTGCTCCTGGCCTTCCAGCATACTCTGCATGGACTCAATGCGCAAAGCATCTTCCAATTGCCGGATGGTTTGCTGGTTGATTTGCTCGCTTTGCTTGGCGATGAGACGGCTTGCCGCCAGACGGTGCCGGTGGTCCCTTATCATAAAAAACATGGCCAGCACGATGGCGGCGAAGAAGAGAAGGATGGCGTAGAAGAAATTGCGCTGTTGTCGCTTCGACTCTTCGATAGCTTCCAGGGATTGAGAGAGCCTTGTTAGCTCTTGGTTGCGCTCGTGGGCTTGGAACTGCGCAGCCAGGCGCTGCGATACGGCGATGCGATCGCGGCTCAAAATAGTGTCGGCCAAGCGAATGTGCCGCTCGGCGTAGCGCAGCGCTACATCGGCACTGTCTAGCGCTGCATACACGTCGAAGAGGTGTCGATATAGGTCGCGGCGCAGAGGTGTCTGATTCTGCCCAAGAGATTGCTCTGCGCGCTTGAAAAAGCGCAAGGCCATGTGGTAGTCTTTCGCCAGCAGATTGAAGTATCCTATCTGATACTCGGCGATGGTGACAAATTCTGGGCGATTGCTTTGCTTGGCTAGATCAAGCACGCGAAACGCTAAGGAGATGGCATCCCGGTATTTTTGCTCATCCTGTAGATGCATCATTTCATCCAGGAAAACGGTGATAAGTAGAAACGTATCGCGCAGAGCTAAGCCTCGCTCTCGAAAGGCTCGTCGGCAAGCCGATGCCTCAGCCGTATCGCCGCGCAGCTGGTGGACGCGCGCCTTCTGAGCGAGCAGTAGGGTTTCCAAACGTTTGTTGCCGCTCCGCCTAAAGTAATTGAGCGCCTCCTGCAGTATAGCAATGGCCTCGTCCGCCATGTCGCGCTCAGACATGCGCGTAGCTAACTCGGCACGGGCGCGATAGTAAGCCAACGAGTCGCCTGCCTGGCGAAAAAGTTCCACGCTTCGGGCCATGTACTGGAACGCAGAGTCGCGGTTAGGGAGCTTTTGTTCGCGATAAAGCGCCCACTTGTACCAGCCAAAAGCTTGTTTTCTAAGGTTGCGCTCGTTAATACCCTCCGTAATCAAGGTTTGTATCTGCTCAAAACTCAGCGGCCTCTCGAAAAGGTCGTGCTCTTGAGCGCTCAGCGGTGCCAGCAGGTGCCACTGAAACCAACATAGCAAGAAGAAGCGCCAGGGTAATTGTCGGTTGGTGTAAGCCATTAGCGGGCTTAGTCGTCCAGTAGTTTCCAGTAAATGGCAGCCTTAACCAGTCCGGCCGTGTTACGGGCACCCAACTTAGCCAATAGCGCCGCGCGGTGACTTTCTACTGTTTTTTCAGATAGAAATAATTGTGCCGCAATTTCTTGCGTGGTGCGCTCGTCCACGATGAGCTTAAGCACCTCGCGCTCTCGACGGCTGATTTTGGGTGGTTCTTTGGGCGTTCCGCCCTTGCGGTCACGCATAAGGCTTTGCATCATGGTGTCCGTCACTTCCTTTGAGAAGTACGTTTTACCCTCGGTCAGCAAGCGAATGGCCTGACAGAGCTCTGCCCGCCCTGTGTTTTTGAGCACATAGCCCTGAGCACCGTGGCCAAGCATGGCACTGATGTAGCTCTCATCGTTGTGCATGGAAAGCACCAGAATCTTAACCGAAGGGCACTCCTCTCGCAACTGCTTACAGACATCTAGACCGGAGCGATCGGGCAGGTTAATGTCCAGCAGTAGAACGTCGGGCAGCACCTCCGGCACACGGGCCAGTGCTTCCGCTGCATTGCGTGCGTAGCCACACACCTCAAAGTCGGATTCACCTCCTAGGAGGATCTCCAGCCCTTCGGCAAACATGGCATGATCATCGGCAATAAAGATACGGATACGCCCCATTGTCTCCTTTTTGCTTGCTTAAACAATGAGCCCAAGCACTTTGCAAAGGTACCTCGTCATCGTCATTTGCGGTGATGCAACAGCCTGCTTAAGCCCAAAAGAGGCTACCTATCTTTGCCACCCATTTCGGCATTTGAATTTATGCAGGACAAATTAGAAGCTATTCGCGACAAGTACCTTCACCTGGAAGAGCAGCTGGCCGACCCTTCTGTGGCGTCAGATGCTGAGCGCTTCAAGCGAATCAATAAAGAATACAAAAAACTCCAGCCCATCGTAGCTGCCTACGAACGCTATCAGAAGACTCTGGCTCAAATAGAAAGCGCCCGCCATATACTGGCCTCCGAAAGCGATCCAGACCTGCGTCAGCTAGCTCGGGAGGAGATGGAAACCCTCCAGATGCAAGTAGATGCTCTGGAAGACGAGATAAAACAACTGCTCGTGCCCCGCGACCCGGAGGATGAAAAAGACGTCATCTTCGAAATCCGCTCAGGCACCGGCGGCGACGAGGCAGCCCTTTTTGTTGGTGACCTTTACCGCATGTACTTGCGCTATTTTCAACGCCAGGGCTGGGAGGTTGAAATTGTAGATGAAAGCCCTGGCACCGTAGGCGGCTTCTCCAAAGTGGTGCTTGAAGTCAGCGGCGAGAATGTGTACAGCAAACTCAAATTTGAGTCTGGCATTCACCGCGTGCAACGCGTACCCGAAACCGAAGCCAAAGGGCGCATTCACACTTCGGCAGCCTCCGTGGCAGTGTTGCCTATCGTGGAACCCGAAGAGGTGAACATCCGCAAAGAAGACCTCCGCCGTGATGTTTTTCGCTCGAGCGGCGCTGGCGGCCAGCATGTCAACCGCACCGAATCAGGAGTGCGGTACACCCATCTACCCACTGGCTTAGTGGCTGAAAGCACGGAAAGCCGCTCGCAGCATAAAAACAGCGAAATAGCCTTGGGGCGCCTACTACAGCAACTGCGCGAACTGCAATGGCAGCAGCAGCAATCGGCTTTGGCCTCCCAACGCCGCAGTTTAGTAGGGTCAGGCGACCGGTCAGAGAAAATCCGCACTTATAACTGGCCGCAAAATCGCGTTACGGATCACCGACTGGAAGGCGACCAAAAGAATTTTAATTTGGATAAAATCATCGAAGGCGATCTGGATGAGCTCATCGAAGCGCTCACCGTAGCCGATAATGCGGCCAAACTGCAGGCAGAGTCTAACTAAAGATGTTCTTGAACGCCGCTCCAATAGGCTACATCGGGCAGCGGTGCCTCTAACAGTAGCGGCTCGCGGCGCACGGGATGCTCGAGGCGAAGTGCTCGGCTATGCAGCCCAATGGCGCCATCGGGCAAAGGCGCCGGAGCGCCGTATTTCACATCGCCTAAAATGGGACAACCAATGGCTGATAATTGCGCGCGTATTTGATGGGGGCGCCCTGTGAGTGGGCGTACCTCCAACAACGCCCACTTTCCTGTAGCATGCAAGCAGCGGTACTGCAGCACGGCCTCTTGTGCGCCCCGTCGCCCTGGTTCAACTATGCTGACCCGGTTGCGCGCTGGGTCTTTGAGCAGATAATGCCTCAACCCTCCTGCATTTGCTGGTGGCGGCACCAACACC
>JBEQAD010000105.1:0-10136 GCA_041640515.1 Saprospiraceae bacterium
GTTTGATTCCCTCGGCGGCGGTGGTTCCCTCTTTAGCCTTGGCGGTGGGATTTTCTTCGGTCTTTCGCTGGGCTACTTTGGCGGCGCGGGCGGCGCGGGCCTTGGCGAGGATTTCGGCGCGGGAGAGTTTGGTTCCCTCGGCGGCGGTGGTTCCCTCTTTGGTCTTGGCGGTGGGATTTTCTTCGGTCTTTCGCTGGGCTATTTTGGCGGCGCGGGCGGCGCGGGCCTTGGCGAGGATTTCGGCGCGGGAGAGTTTGATTCCCTCGGCGGCGGTTTCTTTTTGGGTTTTGGACGAGGCCGGGGCGGTGTGGTGTTTGCCCATTTTGTGTTCTAAAACATTTTGCGCCACAATGCTCAAGTGGGCCAAGTGGTGTTTGCCGTGCCAGGCGTAGAGGGCTATGGCTTCGGGTAGGAAGACGATGGCATTGCGCTCGGGGTGGAAGTACCCTTTTTCCAAGTCTTCTTCGCTTAGGGATTCCAACAGAGCAACCCAGCGCCGATGGAGCGCCGCTAGTAGACGAAGAGAAACTTTTATGGGCATACCTACCACATCAGCAGTTTCTGCCCACAGGTCTTGCTCGTAAGGTTTAATGACTGGCGTGGGTTCGGTGAGCGCCATCTTCATGCGTATGAAGGCATTCATATGGGAGTCGGCTAAATGGTGCACAACTTGCCGTACTGTCCATCCGCCAGGGCGGTAAGAAAGGTCGAAGTTGGCTCGGCCTATTTTTCGAAGGACTTTTTTTAGTTCATTAGGCAAACGCTCAATGGCGACTATGTTCTCTCGGGTTTGTGCGAGGGAGTAGGTCTTTCCGTACTCAAAATCGCCAATAGGATAACGCAACTTATCCGTCTTTTTCATATATTCTGAATTCGTTGATGAAAAGAATAGGGTATTATCGTGAATTTTTTCAGGTAGATTGGAAGGGGGCTGAGGCACTTCTGCCTTCTGCTCGGCCCCTCGGAAGAGCCTTTCTAATATTTTTATAATGTTCATAACTCGCAGGAGGGTTGGGTGTTAACAGGTGTTAAAAGGTAAGTACATTTTTCTTTTAGAGGCCCTCTCTGTAAATAGATTACCAGAGAATGAGTATAGCACAGATCATGAACCATTGCGCCTGAAATTGACAGCCAGGCAGACATTGAAATTTTCCTTCAGCTTTTGGCGGTTTACCGTGCTTTTTTAAGGGCGATTGTTCTTATCACTTCCCACAAGATACGCCTTGTTGCCAGCAAATGGACAGTACCTATAACAATATATGCGCCTTAATGCTCTACCAAAGCTGCCGCAAAGTTACTGTACGTTCTTTTTAAACTATCGTCAGGTAGATGATTATTTTTTAAAGACTGGATATGTCCTCCAAAGAAGGGTTCTATAGTACGACCGTTTTCCGCACGACATAAAGCAATGGCTGTTGGATAGATATTGGGTATGGAAGGCTCTATCTGGTCAGATTATAGGAGTCAGCTATAAAAAAGTCTTCTTGTTTGAGGCTGCGCAATGCCTGACTTTACAGATGTTTGCAGATGTAAAACGCATCAATTGGTTAAAAACGGAGAGGGGACATGGGTTTTCAGAAAGTAACCACACTCGAAAATCAGTCGGACATGCTGCTTTTTGTTCGGCGGCTATTGGATGATGTACAGGCGATCGAATACATGTTGGAAAATGGCTGGTTCGAAGACGATATCGTGCGTATTGGTGCGGAACAGGAGATGTGTCTGGTGTATAACAAGACATATAAACCGGCGACTATCAATATGGACGTTTTGGCCCGTCTAACAGATGCGCCTTGGTGTGTGACGGAACTGGCTAAGTTCAATCTGGAAACCAATCTATCGCCGCGCGAGTTTACAGGGAGTTGCCTGAGCGAAATGGAAGAAGAAAATCTCACGTATCTGGCGCGTATACAGGAAGTATTGAACGAATTCGATGCCTCTATTGTGCTGTGTGGCATCTTGCCTACCCTGCGCAAGCATGATCTTGAGATGCACAACCTGACGCCAGTAGACCGATACTATGCGCTCATGGCAGCTATACAGAAAAATCTCTTGGGTACAACTTTCGAGTTGCGCATTGAAGGCGTGGACGAGCTCCTGGTCAAGCACGATTCGCCACTCTTGGAGGCCTGTAATACGAGCTTCCAAGTGCATTTGCAGGTGGCTCCTAAAGAGTTTGTCAAAATGTACAATATTGCCCAGGCACTGGCCGGGCCAACAGTAGCTATAGCGGCCAACTCGCCTATGGTATTTGGGCGCCGCCTATGGGCCGAGACGCGCATTGCCCTGTTTCAACAGAGCTTGGACACCCGTACGACCTCTGACCACATGCGCGAGCGCTTGCCGCGCGTCAACTTCGGCGCAGGTTGGCTAACGGGCGATATCACCGAGATTTACAAAGAAGATATCAGCCGCTTTCGCGTGTTGTTGGCAGGTAAAATTGAGGAAGACTCACTGCAAATGGTACTAGACAAAAAGGTACCCAAACTGCGTGCGCTTCAAATCCATAACTCTACCGTGTATCGCTGGAATCGCCCCTGCTATGGCATCTCACCTAATGGCAAACCCCATCTGCGCATAGAAAATCGCGTCATGCCCGCTGGCCCTACGGTGGTGGATGCCACAGCCAATGCGGCCTTCTGGCTAGGCGCAATGATTGGCATGAGCCTGCACTATCCCGATATCACACGTGAACTTTCCTTCGACGATGTCCGGGACAACTTCATTAAGGCAGCTAAGTTTGGTATAGACAGCACCTTTAACTGGACTGGCGACAGGAAAATACATGCACCAGAACTGATACTAAAAGAGCTGCTGCCCCTAGCAAAAGAAGGTCTGAAACATCGCAAAGTGAGCAGCAGTGATATCAACAAATACCTGGGCATTATAGAGGCGCGTGCTAAAGCACACAAAACCGGCGCGCGTTGGGCTTTGCGCTCCTATACAGCGCTCAAACATCAAGTTACCAATGATGAGGCTGTGTCCAGCCTAACTGCAGCTATGATCAAGAATCAGCAAAAAAACCAGCCTGTACATACTTGGAAGGAAACTACAGCCGACGACTTGCTGGATTGGCATCCCTCCAAACTCAAGGTAGAAGAGTTCATGGCCACAGATTTGTTTACTGTGCAGCGCGACGACCTTATTGAACTGGTAGCCGAAATTATGAATTGGCGCCGTATCCGCTATATGCCCGTAGAAAACGCCAAAGGCGAACTGGTCGGCTTGGTTTCCTCGCGCATGCTCCTGCGCCATTTTGCGCGCAGTGGGCGGCTTAACGAAGGTAAACTTACCACCGTTAAGGAAATTATGGTAGAAAAGCCCATTACGGCCACGCCAGATACTACTATTCTGGAAGCGATGAAAATCATGCAGCAAAACCGCATCGGTTGCCTACCCGTAGTGAAGGGCAAGGAACTGGTAGGCATCATCACCGAAATGGATTTCCTGCGCATTACGGCGCGGCTTATGGAGCGATTGGATAAATCTCAACAAACGGCTTGAGCAAACCGTGTCTAAAGCGTAAAACATGCTATGCAAGCTTATCAGGATCTCCTGCGGCATATTCTTCAGCACGGCACGCGTAAAAGCGACCGTACAGGCACAGGTACGCTGAGTGTGTTTGGCTATCAAATGCGCTTTAATTTGCAGGCGGGCTTCCCATTAGTGACAACTAAGAAGGTCCATTTGCGCAGTATTATCCACGAATTACTCTGGTTTCTTCGAGGCGATACGAACATTCGCTACCTCAACGAAAACGGCGTCACCATCTGGGACGAATGGGCCGATGCAGAGGGCAACTTAGGCCCCATATACGGCAAGCAATGGCGCTCGTGGCAATGTCCCGACGGCCGCACCGTAGACCAGATAGCTGAGGCTGTTCACTTGTTGAAGACCAATCCAGACAGTCGGCGCATTGTCGTATCAGCTTGGAATGTGGCCGACCTACCCGATATGGCACTGGCGCCTTGCCACTGCCTATTTCAGTTTTATGTAGCCGATGGACGCCTGTCGTGCCAGCTGTATCAGCGCAGTGCAGACGTATTTTTAGGGGTACCCTTCAACATAGCTTCTTATGCTTTGCTGACGCTCATGATAGCTCAAGTGTGCGATTTGCAGCCGGGTGACTTTGTGCACACCTTTGGCGACGTGCACATTTACCTTAATCATTTGGAACAGGTGGAATTACAGCTTTCACGCGCCCCGCGCCCATTGCCTACTATGCGCCTCAATCCGACCGTGCGCGATCTGTTCGCTTTCCAATACGAAGACTTTGAGCTGCTGAATTACGACCCGTGGCCAGCCATAAAGGCGCCCGTGGCTGTGTGAGCGATGTACTTACAGTTGGGTGAAATAGCGGAAGTCGTGTCCACGTTCGATGCGAAGCAGCACTTCGTACAGCAGGCGTATAAGGTGATTGACGTCGTCCTTGTGCGCCATTTCCACGGTAGTGTGCATGTAGCGCAGCGGCAGCGAAACGAGAGCAGAGGGTACGCCACCGTTGGAGTAGGCAAAGGCATCGGTATCCGTGCCGGTAGAGCGGGAGGCCGCCTCTCGTTGAAAGGGAATCTCGCAGGTTTCTGCCGTTTGAACAATGAGGTCAAGCAGCCGATTGTGTACAGCAGGGGCATAGGTCAGAGTAGGACCGTTGCCGCAGCGAATGTCGCCGTGCTTTTTCATGTTTATCATCGGCGTATGCGTATCATGGGTAACGTCGGTGATGATCGCCACGTTGGGCTTAATGGCGTTGGCTACCATTTCCGCACCGCGCAACCCGACCTCCTCCTGCACCGAATTGACGATATAAAGGGTATAGGGAAGGCGTACGTTGTTTTCTTTTATCAAACGAGCTACCTCCGCAATGCAGAAACCGCCAATGCGATTGTCCAAAGCTCGCCCACAGTAATAGCGATTGTTTACAATAGTAAAAGAATCTTGAAAAGTAACAACACAGCCCACATGGATGCCCATTTTGAGGACTTCCTCGCGGTCTTTAGCCCCCACATCCACGGTAATGTTTTCTATTGCTGGAGTTAGGTTGGCGTCCTTATCTGTGCGCGTATGGATGGCTGGCCAGCCAAACATGCCTTCGATGCGCTCCCCATTGCGCAGGTGTACATATACACGCATAGAAGGAGCAATAACGTGATCGCTGCCGCCATTGCGAATAACATGTAGAAAGCCGTCTTCTGTAATATAGTTTACAAACCAAGATATTTCATCCGCATGCCCTTCAATGACAACGCGATAATCAGTGCCCGGATTTATAATGCCATACGCTGTACCGTAATTGTCCACTTGCCATTCGTCAATGTACGGTTGCAAATATTGAAGCCATAGCTTTTGGCCGGAGGCCTCGTGTCCAGTAGGGCTCGCATTATCCAAGTAACGGCGTAAGAAGGCTTCAGACGCTGGTGTGATAACGTGCATGTTCAGTGACTCGTTTGGATTAATTAAGCGTACAAGGCCCCCCAACCTTCCGGGTTCTGACGCCATTGTTCTAAGATAAGATGGCCTTGCTCGTCAATGTATCCCGTCTTCAAGGCTTCGTTCAACAGCGTTGGATAGTCGGTAAGGGAGAGGAAAGGGACGTTTTGGGCTTCGAAGGCGGCTTTGGCTTTTTCTAAGCCGTACTGAAATATGGCTAATACGCCGACGACATGGCACTCAACATCGCGCAGAGCTTGCACAGCGGCTAAGCTGCTGCCTCCCGTGCTGATGAGATCTTCCACCACGAGGACCCGCTGACCAGCATAAAGTACGCCCTCGATGAGGTTGCGTCGCCCGTGATCTTTGGCGCTCCCACGCACATAAGCAAAAGGCAGCCCCAGCAGATCGGCCAGCAACACAGCCGGAGCTATACCAGCAGTGGCCACGCCTGCCACGGCATCGAAAGGAGCAAATACCTGAGCCCTATCGCGCAAGGCCTCCTTGATAAAAGTACGCACCTCGGGATAGGAGAGGGCGACGCGGTTGTCGCAGTAGATGGGAGAAAGCAGGCCGGATGCCCAAGTGAAGGGGTTGTGCGGGCGAAGCTGAACTGCTTGGATAGCTAAAAGTTGGCGGGCAACATCGGCAGAGGGATTCATGGAGTGTGCGTATTCAGACACAAGAAGGGCAGGAATGGAATACCATACAGGCGATCGGCGCAAAATAGTCGTTTGAAAGGCACTTTCTTTGGGCACTAAAAAGTGCTATGCATGCGCAGCAAAGGTACAAAGTCTACGCCAACGACACGGCCATTTTTCTGGGTACGCCAGAGAGCATCGCTGAATTAGGTCTTTTGCCTGCTCAAGACGTCTACGTCTCACCCTATTTGGGCAAGAAAAAACAGATAAAACAGTGCTTAGACTGGTTAGACAAAGGAGTTCCCCTCCGTATCCTGGCCCTTTACGGCGAAAGCGCCACCCAACTATGGGCTGATTTTTTGGCCTGTTTTACCCTGGTCGAGGCGGCAGGTGGTCTAGTAACTGACCCTCAGGGTCGCCTGTTGGTTTTCCTGCGGCGCGGGCGTTGGGACTTGCCCAAAGGAAAAATAGACCCCGGCGAAACGCCCGAGCAGGCCGCCTTGCGCGAAGTGCGCGAAGAAACCGGCCTTGTCCACTTGACCCTTGGCCCTTTCGTCAGCCACACTTGGCACATCTACCGCGAGGGCAAAGAGCGCATCCTGAAGCGCACCTGGTGGTATCGAATGGGTACAATAACCACGCACACTATTCCTCAAACGGAGGAAGATATCACTGAAATACAGTGGGTGCATCCTACAGCCTGGCTCCCTAAGCAGCCTAACATCTATCCGAGCATTCGCGAAGTGATTGACTTAGCCTTCAGATAAGCAAGAAAAAAGGTTGTTACCTTTGTACCCGGTAAATTATCTTTCATGAGCAAGTTAGGCCTGATTATCCGCCGCGAGTACCTTACGCGGGTGCGCAAGAAATCGTTTATTATCGGCACCTTACTGGCGCCTGTAGGTTTGATCATCTACTTCTTAGTCATTGTTTTTCTGACCAAATACGAAGGTGGCGGAGAAATTCGCGTAGCGGTATTAGATGAGGTAGGCATGCTGGGCGTTTTGCCCGACGATCGTGGCATACGCTACATTCCAGCTGCTGATAAGTCGTTGGAAGAACTAAAACAAGCGGTAAAGGCTGGCCAGTATGATGGGGTGTTGCGAGTGCCTCCGCTGGTCTCTCTTCAGCAAAAAAATCTGACCGTCTACTATTATTCTGACGATAAGCTGGCACCAGAAAAACGCCAACTTATTGAGCGGCGCATCAGCGAAAAAGTGCGGGATTTCAAAATTGACTCTTTAAAGATAGACAGGTCTTATATTGAAAATCTGCAAACAGACGTGTCCATTGACCCAGAGAATATTGACCGCGCCGATGAAGATGAGAGCAAGTACACGGCTAGTGTCGGCCTTTTGATAGGCACTATCGTTGCGTTTATTATGTTTTTTATGGTCATGATGTATGGCCAAATGGTCATGCGTTCTGTTATGGAGGAAAAGACCAGCCGTATTGTGGAAGTAATGATGTCAAGTGTGCGCCCCTTCGAGCTAATGCTGGGTAAAATAATCGGTGCTGGTGCCGTTGGGCTCACCCAAGTAGTGGCATGGGTAGTTTTAGGCGGTGCAGTTATGTTGATAATGCCAATATTGGTAGACGTTGACCCTCAGGTCATGCAGTCTTCAATAGACGGTAGTGCGGCTGCGGTAGACCCAGAGGAGATGCAGGCAGAAGCGTTCCAATTGCTCAAGGAAGTAGGCAAGCAGAATTGGCCTATGCTTATCGGGTCGTTTGTCGTTTTCTTTTTAGGGGGGTATTTTATTTATGCCTCCTTGTTTGCCGCTATTGGCTCGGCCATGAGCGACGATTATGGCGAAGGCCAGGCCTTGGTTTTACCCATTACTATACCAATCATTCTGGCTTTTTATATCGTAGCCTTTGTTGGCATACGAAGCCCCAATAGTAATCTGATGGTCTTTGCTTCCTTCTTTCCGTTGTTTTCGCCTATCGTTATGCCCTTTCGCATGGCCTTTAGTCCACCTTTATGGCAAGTAATATTGTCGTTGGTGATTGTAGTGGCTTCGGCCTTCTTTTTCGTCTGGATGGCTGGGCGTGTTTATCGGATAGGTATCCTCTTATATGGCAAGAAGGTCACGCTTAAAGAGCTTGGGAAATGGCTGTTCTATCGGTGAGGCCCCTTCAATGACTGTAGCAATTGCTCGACAAGCAGCTCCACAGGTAAATCCTCCGCAAGGCGAATAACTGGTACGCGACAGTAAGCCGATAGCCACTGCTCTTCGGCAGCACGACTGCGAAGGCGATCCGCAGGCGCAGTGTCGTACATTTCAGCCCACGATAGAAACTTCTCAAAAACCTTGTTAAGATCACCTCCCAGAAGAAGGCGCGCCGCACCGTAGCGCTCCATCTCGCGCTGCCGAATGCGTGCCAGACGTGTGGCCGCAGGCAGCCAGCGATAGACAACAGCGTCGAAGTGTTCCACTAGCGGCTCTCCCCAGCCCAACAAGGCCCCGCTCACGACGTAAGCGGACTGGTCTGCTAAATCCCGAACCAACAGTTGCAGCCGATGCTGCGCATTGCGCTTGCGTCGATAAGGCAATGGGTCGTCAGTAAACCAGTAGTAGTCGTCCGTGTCAAAAAATAATACGCCCATGTGCTCAGCAAGCGCGCGCCCTAAAGTCGTCACACCAGCACCTGGCGCACCAAAAACCCACACTCTTCGCATAGATACGGTGGCTGTGTAGTGCCATAGCAGTTTAAGCCGACATAGGCCCGTTGGGAGAATGTTTCTTCTTACCAATAGCGGCAGCTATGAGGCTGCAAATAAGCCCAAAGAGCAAAGCAGCAAAAAAACTGGATATCAGGACGTTGCTCAACGAGCCCATCTTGTCGAAACCTGAAACGGCCTCTTCTATGCGATTTTCGGGGATGTTTTGGCCCCATGTTTCCAAAAACTGCTCTTTCATGCGGGTCGGATAGTCAGGATCTATAAAATTGACCAAAATGTAGTTCCAAAATCCCGATAGAAACAATCCGATAGCAGTCGTAGCAAAGCCCACTGTAAAGGCACGGCCAAAGCTGATGATTCCACCGTCTAAAGAGCGTTGATGACGCACCGTCATCAATGCTATGCCTGTGCCTATCGCTATGCTTACTAAAAAATTGATAGCGCCCGCGCTCATAGACATAGTGTTGAAGTCCAGCACATAGACAAGTGCCGAAAAGGCAATTAAAGCGATAGCAAGAATAAGCGCCTGCCGTATGATAGTGTTCCAGTCAATAGGGCTAGGTGGATAAGTTGGTGTGCTTTCCATTGTGTTTGTTTTTTTATTGCTGCAAGTATAAGACTAAAAAAGACAAATAATGCAGGTGGTGGCGATTTTAACGCCCAAGTGATGGGCTTAGACGATGGAGGAGCACATGCTATAGATAAATGCTTACTGAATGCGGATTTCAACCCGCCTGTTTTGCGCCTGCTGTTCTTCCGTAGATGTCGGACTAGGGTAAATCATTTCGGTATTGCCATATCCCTTGTAGCGCATGCGCTCCGGCGGGATGCCGTTTTTAAGCAAGTAATCGTATACCAGCTTAGCCCGATTCACCGACAGGTTCCATTCCCATTGGTCGAGTTGTGTCGGACTTTTAAGCGGGTTATTGATGTGCCCTGCAATTTCAATGCGCACCTCTGGGTTTATTTGCATAAAGCGCAGCACCTGAGGCAGCTCGCTTTCAGACTGTGGCAGCAGTATCGCTTCGTTGCCATAAAAAAGAAGGTTGCGTAGGGCAATTTTCTCTCCCGATGTGGCAGGAGGCAGCGCTATTTGCAGGGTTGATTGCTCTTCGACGCGCTGGTCTATCGTTTGGAAAAAATAACCTGGGGCAAACACTTCCAATCGGGCGATAGAGCCTTTCGGCAGGCGTAAGTGGAAGCCACCTTCTTTGTCGGTACGCACCGAGTCGCGCCACTGGCTCAGCGCAACATGTACCGTAGAAACAACGGGTTTCCCTGTCTTCTGGTCGGTCACTCGGCCAGACAGGGTACTCATCGGCACGCGCATGAGGACACTTAACTCCGCACGGCGGTTGCGCTGGCGCCCCTCTTCGCTGCTA
>JBEQAD010000106.1:0-10112 GCA_041640515.1 Saprospiraceae bacterium
TAAAGCCGTGAGCTCGCCGTTGCCAGTATTGATAACGTACAATTCCCTGGTGGTGAGGCCATTGCTGGAAATAGCGTTGTAAAGCGCGCTGGTGGCGCCCACGCTAAATTCTTTTTTGATACCTACAATGAGGGCGGTCAACCCATCGGCCGTTTTAGCCACCTGACTGCCATCAGCAGCGTTCGGGTTGAGAAACTCTTTTTGACACGCTGGCGTCAGCAAAAGCGCTGAAAACAAGAGCAAAAGGATATATTTCTTCATGATGTGGAGTGTTTTTTAAATAGTTAAAACCTGCCGTTGAGTCGGATGCCAAACATGCGCGGGATAGGCACGTTGCCGAAGTCATCGCCGCGCACGCGGTCGTTCTGGCCTGCAGAGTTGGTCTCCGGGTCAAAACCTTGGTAGTTGTCCCAAGAATAAAGGTTGCGGCCCCAAAGGCTAACAGAGAGGTTATCTACAGCGCGGCCCAGGCGGCCAAGGTCATAAGTGAACCCTATTTCGCGGAGTTTGACGTAGGAGCCATCTTCTACGTGCTCCTCTTGGATACGCTGGCCTGTAACGCCGCCAGCAACAGAGGCCACATAGCCGCGAGGCACTTCGCCTTTGAGCTCCTTTTCGGCCAATGGTCCAAAGCCCACGTTGTTGCTGGTGATGCGGTTCCAGTTGTACACGTCGTTGCCCTGCGAGATGTCCACCTGTAAGTTGAAAGATAGCTTTTTGTAGCCCAACGAGGTAATGACTGTGCCCACCCAATCGGGGAACGGATTGCCCAACACCTTGCGCAGCTCTTGCGTGCCCGTGGTCAAAGGTTGGCCGTTGGCGTCGCGCATAGGGACAAAAACGCTGCCTCCATAGCGGTAGATGCGATTTTTAAGCGCGCCTGAGGGCAGGTTATCCTCGTTGAATTGCGCCTCTGGAATCACCAAACCGCGCTCAGGCTGGGCCAGCCCTTGCGGCGTCAGCAACAGTGAGCCATCGTCATTTCGGGCATAGTAGCGGCCAAAGAACACGCCAAAAGGCTGGCCGCTAAGCACGGACTGAGTGCCATCGGAGCCGCGCAGACTGAGGATACCGGTCACTCCAGACACCTCGTTGATGTTGCGCGAGAAGTTGAAGCCCAAATTCCACACGAAACTATTGGTGCGCACAGGCTGGGCATTAAATAAAATTTCAATGCCGCGGTTAGTCATGCTACCCACGTTGGTGACCACACTGGTGCCGCCAATAGATGGTGGCAGCGGGCGATTGATGGCTAAGTTGTCAATCTGCTGCTGATAAGGGGTCAAGCTTAAGCCAATGCGATTTTTCCACACCGCCACGTCGAAACCGCCCTCTACTTCAGTCATCACCTCAGGAGCCACATCCGGGTTGTTCAGCTGCGAAGGAGGCAGCAAAGCCGGGAAGCCTGTCAAGTTGCTGCCAGGGAAATTGTTAAAACGGTCGTAGTAGCCAATACCCGTTAGGTTGCCTGCTTTGCCGTAGGAACTGCGCAGTTTAAGAGTGCTGAGGCTGTTGGAAATGCTGCTGTTGCGGAACAATTCAGAAACCACCCAGCTGAGGCTAGCCTTCGGGTAGAAGTTATTTTGATTATTTTCTGAAAAATACGAAGAGCCATCCAGACGGCCGGCCAACGTCAAGAACAGTTGGTCTTTGACGCCAAAAGTCTGTTGTAGAAAATAACCGTTGAGGGCGAATTCGCCGAGGAACTGCGACGGCAACGAGAAGAGGTTAGAAGCGCCAGCAATATTCTTGATAAGTGGCGCTAAGTCGCGACCCTCCACGCCTGCAAATTCATTACGGCCATACTGGTACTGATGCCCTGCCGTAGTCGTAGCGGTGATGAGGTCGCCAAGGTTCGTTTCGTACGACAGCAGCAGGTCGCTGTTCAGCTGCGAAACATTGCTGGTAGCTACTCCAATGTAGCCATCAGGGAAGAACGTGGCTGCTACGCCAGCGTAGGGTAGGCGCGGGTGAAATTCGTTGCCCTGGAGGCCGTAATTGTCCAAGCCGAGCGTGTAGTCCACGCGGAAGCCCTTGAAAGGAAACAACTTGAGGTTGATGTCGCTGATGATGCGGTTGGTGCGCTGCGTAATATCAAACGTTTCAATAACAGACAGCGGATTGACACGGACGCGCTCTACTTGTTTAAGCGTGCCATCGGCATTGCGCTCATTGATGTCCCACACGTTGTCAATGATAAACATGCAGCTGATGGGGTTGAAGAAGTTATTGCCGTTGGGCATGTCGCGGCTGTTGCTGCGTGCGTAGCTCAGTCCCGTACTTAGTGTTGCCCAGGAAGTAAGCTCTTGGTTGAGACGCAGACGAGCCGAGTAACGAGTGAAGTTGGTATTCGGAATAATGCCGTCGTTGTTGCTATAGCCAAACGAGACGAAATAGTTGCTGCGCTCGTTACCGCCGCGCACAGACAAGTGGTTATCAGTACCAAAAGCGTTCTGGAAGATCAGGTCTTGATAATCGTAGCGCTTCACGTCGTACTGGTCAGTGATGAGAATACGATTAGCCGAGCCAGCCTTGATGTAGTTAACCCCTTGGTTAATCAGCTGCTGCTCAGTAAGCCCTAACGTCAGCAGAATAGTCAGGCGGTCTTGATCCGTTTCCAGGCGGTCGTTGCCCTTTACGCCAAAGCGCTTAGGGTACTGGGTCATGAACACCTTCTTGCGCAGTTGGCTCATGCTGGCTGAGGTGCTGAACTCAATCACCGGCTTACCTAACCGACCTCGCTTCGTAAAGATTTGCACCACCCCGTTCGAGGCTCGCGAGCCGTACAGTGCCGCGGCAGAGGCACCGTTGAGCACCTCGATGCGCTCGATGTCGTTGGGGTTAATGTCAACGAGGCGGTTCTGGCCGGCAGCCAGGCCGACCGTCATAGCGTCAGCACTGCGGTTGATGACGTTCTGCGACGAGTTGTCCACAATGACCCCATCCACAATGTACAGAGGGTCCGAGTTACCTTTGATGGAACTAACGCCGCGCAAACGAATGGTGAAACCACCACCTGGATCACCGGAGTTCTGGCTAATCTGCGCACCAGCCACCTTACCCGCCAAGGCGCCCAAGGTGTTGTTCGACCCTGCCCTTTCGATACTGCGGCCATCTACCACACCAACGGCATTGCCCAACTGTTTGCGCGTAGCGGTAGGCGAGGTACCGGTCACGATTACCTCGTCCAGGTTGAGAATGTCGCTGCTGAGGGCTACATCCTGTACCACATTTTGTCCTTGCCGGATTTCCACCGGTGTGCGGTACGTCGCATAACCAATGTAGGAAACAACCAAGGTGTAGGTCCCTTCGGGCGCCGTGCCCTCCAACGAGTAAAAGCCGCGCAGATCGGTCGAAGTACCTACTCGGCGCTCGGCTAACGTAACGACGGCACCCACCAGCGGGTCGCCCCGCTCGTCGGTTACCGTGCCCCGAATACTGAAGCTGACAGACTGGGCTGCCAGCGCGGCGGGCATGAGCCACAGGAGCATTGCCCACACAGAGGAGTACATGTACTGCTTCATAACGATAACATGAGTTTGAGTGATTTTTTCAAATTTTAATAAAAATTCCGCGCCGATACATCACCCAACAGACCAACCAACACCCCAGCATAAAAGCCAAGGCAAACAGCAGCGAGCCTGCCCGGTAAGGCTCTATGGGCGCAAAAAAGGTCTGGTAAAGCCATTGGTAACCATTGGTGGCTGCCTCCCCTTCGCCCCAGCGGAGGAACAGCGCCGTTTTGGCCAATATGCCAGCCAGCACGTAGGCAAAGAGCGGATTAGCGCCAAAAACCAGAAAGAAGTGTGCCCCATGTCGCCATTGTAGCACGTCCAGGACGGCCACGCTAACCGCCAACAACAGCATAGACAACCCGCCCGCATACAACACAAACGAACTCGTCCACAGGCTTTTATTGATGGGAAAAACAGAATGCCACAGCCAGCCCAATCCAGTCAATACGGCTCCAAACACGACCAGATGAAGCATCGCCCGTTGTGGAGCACTTCCTGCCCGCTGGATAAGCTGACCTGACCACCAGCCCAGCAGCACCGTCACCACCGCCGGCAGTGTGCTCAACAGCCCCTCAGGATCGAAAGCTATCCCTTTGCCCTTCCACAAGTGCGCCTCTCCTATGAGAGCCAGGTCTATGCGCCGCACCACGTTGTCTTCCAGCGAAAACGGATCAATCCCTGGCCCTACCCCTCTCACGAGCACACCCCAATAGCCCAGCAGCAGCCCTACCGCTGCCACAACCAGCCCGCGCGCTGGCAAGTAGAGTACCATTAGTGAGGCCAGCCCATAGCACAGGGCTATCCGTTGTAACACACCCAACACCCGTAAGTCCGACAGGCTTTTGCCCCAAAACGGATACCAGGCTAACAACAACCCTAACGCAAACAGTAACGCCGTCCGTCGCCATGCCTTGCTCACCAAGAAGGATCGATCGCCCCGAGGGTACTTGAAAAAAGAAAAACGCATGGATACCCCCACAATGAACAGAAATGACGGAAAAACCAGATCGGTCGGCGTGCACCCATGCCAATCGGCATGCAGGAGCGGCGGAAATACATGCTTCCACGTCCCCGGTGTATTTACCACCAACATGAAGGCAATCGTTAAGCCTCGATAAAAATCTACAGATAGATAGCGCATAGCCTGCGAGTCCTGGCCGTTTCCGTCCGATTTTAGGAGGTAAGGGGTGATGCTTGAGCCGTACCCGTTCACGACCAACTCTCTGTGGCGCCGTCCTTGCGCCTCTGAGGGCATCCTTCAAGGATTTCAAGCTAAAATTTGGAGCAGGAGCTTTTCAATACCTTCTATCCTGATTTTTTATTTTAAAAATGAGCTTCTAAAATACTTTAGAAGCAAACCATTTGCTTTTTTTCAGGCAATAAATTGGTTACCTGGGGCAAATGTAGCATCGCCCCAGATAGGTGTATCCAATCCAACAAAAAAATTGCTGTGCCCGCTTTACGCTTGCTGTGCCTCTGCCCAAAACCACAGAGAGTAAAACAAACTCCAAGCCACGCCCGCGGACGTCTCAATGGTGTACTCCACCATGCAAGAGACAAGCAACATCACCTGAAAAACCCAGAACAATCGGCACCGCTGCCGACAGCTGAACAACAGACCACTCCAAGCCACAAGGCTGCCTAACAGCCCAACCACACCCGTCGCCGCCATCAAATACAGAAACTGATTGTGCGGTAGTTTGAACGTTTGTAGATGTTCCGGAAAATGGGCTGCCACCACTCGCCTCATCTGCGCAGGCAAATCACCCGTGCCAACCCCCCAAATAGGATGCTCCTTCCATAACAGCCAACCCGCTTGCAGCGAAACCCAACGCTCGGCATCTGAATAGTTAGCTCCATCGTCGTGCTGGTACTGCTCCCAGTCGTGCACGGTGTAGTCCCATTTCTCCTCCATGCTGGGGAAAAGATGGAATGCCAACCAAACCAGCAGTACGGCCACACCTACAACGGCCAAGGCTACCGCCCAACGTCGGGAGCTCCACGTCCAACGGGCAAGGGCAAAAAGTGCGCCGACATAGAGCACCGCCAACCCGCTGCGTACCGACAAAAAATGGATAAAACCCACCAAAAAAAGAAAGGCGCCTAACAAAAGGAAGCGCTCCCAGGAAAAACGCCATACAAAACGCCGCAACCACAGCCACCCAGCCGCTAAGATAGCCGTAGCGACCATCAGACTAAAGCGAATATGATGGCGCGGTACTGGTATGGGCTTGCCGTGTTCCATGGAATCCAAAATTTGCTCCTGATGCAAAGCGTAGTTGACACACACTCCTATGCCTAACAGCGTCATCGTCCAGACCAAGAGATACAGCACACCCTCGTATTGACGCTGGCTTAGCGGTGGCAAATTAGCGAAAGCCCAAGGCAGCACCACAAACGGCACGCGCACACGCACGCGCTCCAGCCAGAAACTTTGGTCAGACGACCACCCTCCGCTCAGCAAAGGAATGAACAACAGCAAGCTTAACAACGCCAACGGCCAGCGTTGGGCCAACACCACAAACGAACGCACCAGGGCGCGCCACAACAACACCCCTCCGCGTAGAGAGCTGTCTTCAGACTGCGCTACTTGCAGCCGATGCCACAACGCGCTGAACACTAGCCCCCACATGCCCAGGGAGAGTACGAAGGGCGATACCGGCATGCTGACAACTACTAAAACCGAGGAGAACACTGCCAGAGATGAAGAAGTGCAGAGAGAAAAAGCTTGCGCCCAGGAGCGCGCGTTAAGGGCAGCCATGCGAGAGGAAGCCATTTTTGGGGCTCAAAAATAGGCAGGCTGCGCTCAATCGGCTTCCAGATTAACGCTCAGTCCGAAAAGAGCAAAATCGTACTTCGCCGGATCGTCAGGGTCAAACGCGCGCAGCGTCTCCGTCAATTCGAGCACGGCCTTCCAGTCCGTCTGACGGCGATGAAGCAAGCCCAGCTGACGCGCTACGCGGTCTACATGCACGTCTAGCGGCAGGAGCAGCTGCGCTGGGCGAATCTGTTGCCACAACCCAAAATCCACACCGGCACCATCGCAGCGCACCATCCAGCGCAAAAACATATTGAGCCGCTTGCACGTGGAACCGCGCTCCGGCGTCGGGATGTGCTTGCGTGTGCGTTCAGGCGCCCAAGGGTGACGAAAAAACAGGCGATGAAAACCCACCAGTGCCCGCTCGACAGTGCCATCGCCAGGCCGTAAGTGCTGAGCAAAAGCCGTCTCCAGGGATGCGTGCTGACGGTAGTAGCTCTGGAAAAATTCCAGGAAGTAAAGCGCATCTATTGGCTGAAAAGTCCGGTGATAAAAACGGGAAAAACGCTCTCGTTCGCGTTCGCTGTGGCCGGTGACAAACTCATGGGGCGCCCAATCCATCAGCTCCATGGCGCGCAGAGCGCTCTGGATAATAGTTTTGCGTTGCCCCCACGCCAATACGGCTGCCCAAAAGCCGGCAATCTCGCGATCTTGGCGTCGCCCGAAACGATGAGCCACTCCGATGGGGTCGTTCTCGATAAAAGCCACTGTGTTGTAGCGGCGAACCGCTTTTTCCAAAAAATCGCGCAGCCTTTCCATGCGAAGTGCAAACGTAACACACTATCTCTCTAAGGAGCGGCAGCCTGCAGCCTAAAAATACTGCCTTTTTGGCGGCTTATCCGCCCACAATCTGCCAGATGGGCCGATTTTTGCAGCTGGCAGGTATTTTGACACTCCCCGTTTCCTTGACTGGAATCGAAATCTTGCCCATGAAAGACAAAAAGTGCTTTTCAAAGAGTAATAACGCGGAAAACTTGCAACGTTTGCGCGTTATTTGCCTGAGGAGAAGCGTCTAAAGGCCGGTTTTTTCGAACGTTCATCGCCCTAACGAAGGGAAGCCTTTCAGTGTATTCCCTCTTTTTTTATTAAAAACTCTTTTTTGAATAGTAGGATATGTTTGAGAATTGGTTGGTATCGGCTCAGCCCGAAGATGATCCTGAATTTGCCCCGATTTTTTCCCTAGAAGAAGACGAAGACTTGAACCAAGATGAGCAATATCCTGAGGTGCTGCCCATTTTGCCCCTGAAAAATACCGTACTTTTTCCTGGCATTGTTAGCCCCATTACCATTGGGCGCGACAAGAGCATTCGAGCGGTACAGCGCGCCTACGAGGAGCATCGCTACATCGGTGTGCTGTCGCAGCGCGACATGAAAATCGAAAATCCCTCCTTCCGCGACCTGTATACGGTGGGCACAGTGGCACGCATCCTCAAGATGCTGCGCATGCCCGATGGCTCTACCACTGCCATCCTGCAAGGACGGAAGCGCTTCCAGGTAAAAGAGGTTCTGGAAGAAGAGCCTTACCTAAAGGCCAGCATTGCACCCCTGGAATACATCCAGCCGAAGAATAAACTTGAATTCCGCGCGCTCCTCAGCAGCATCCGCGACACTGCACGCCAAATTATTGAGCTGTCGCCGCAAATTCCCTCTGAAGCGGTAGTGATGCTCAAAAACATTACCAGCGACAACTTCCTGCTCAACTTCGTGGCCTCCAACCTCAACATCAGAATAGAGGAAAAGCAGGCCATCCTGGAGATCAACAGCCTGAAAGAGAAGGCTAATCGAGTCCTCCAATACATGGACGCCGAACTGCAGTTGCTCGAGCTCAAGGATCAGATTGAGGCTAAGGTGCGCAGCGATATCGAAAAGCAACAGCGCGATTACTTCCTCAGCCAGCAGCTTAAAACCATCCAGGAGGAATTGGGGCAAAACCCACAAGAAGAAGAAATCAATGCCCTGCTAGAACGAGCTAAGAAGAAGCGCTGGCCCAAAAACGTTGAGGAAGCCTTCCATCGAGAAATCAACAAGCTCCGCCGCATTAATCCGCAAATTGCAGAGTATTCCATTGGCCTAACCTATCTGGAAACCCTCCTCGATCTGCCCTGGCAAGAGCACACGAAAGACAACTTTGACTTGCGCCGTGTAAAGGCCGTATTGGACAAGGACCACTACGGCCTCACCAAGGTCAAAGAGCGCATCTTGGAGCATCTCGCTGTGCTGAAGCTAAAGGGCGACATGAAAGCCCCCATTCTATGCTTAGTTGGGCCGCCAGGCGTCGGCAAAACGTCACTGGGGCAAAGCATCGCCAAGGCTCTGCGACGCAAATACGTTCGCATGAGCTTAGGCGGTCTACACGACGAGGCCGAAATCCGCGGTCACCGGCGTACGTACATTGGCGCAATGCCAGGCCGCATCATTCAATCGCTTAAGAAATGTAAGAGCAGCAACCCTGTTTTTATCCTCGACGAAATAGACAAGGTAGGCAAAGACTTCCGTGGCGATCCTTCCTCGGCACTGCTCGAAGTGCTCGACCCCGAGCAAAACACCACCTTCTACGACAACTACCTTGAACTAGAGTATGACCTTTCAAGGGTGCTATTCATTGCTACGGCCAACACGCTATCTACCATTCAGGCAGCCCTGCTCGACCGCATGGAGATCATCCACATCGCTGGTTACTCGCAGGAAGAAAAGATGGAAATAGCCAAGCGCCATCTCATCCCACAGCAACGCAAAGAGCATGGGCTGAAGGCTGATCAGGTAAAAATCACCGACCGTGCCCTTGCCCAGATTATTAGGCACTACACCGCTGAGAGCGGTGTGCGCAGCCTCAACCGTGAGATTGGCTCTGTCATGCGCTACGTGGCTAAGAAGGTGGCTATGGAGGAGTCATATGACCCTGTCATCCGGCCTGAGCACCTACACGACATCCTTGGACCAACTAAGTTTGACCCAGAGGTCTATCAGGAACAACAAGTGCCCGGCGTGGCCATCGGCCTGGCCTGGACGAGCTTCGGAGGCGACATTCTCTTCATTGAAGCCAGCCTCAACAAAGGCAGCGGCCGCCTGCAACTCACCGGAAACTTGGGCGATGTCATGAAGGAGAGCGCTTCCACAGCACTTAGCTTCATCAAGGCCCATGCCGCCGAACTGGCGATCGACCCCGACGTGTTCGATAAAACCGATATCCACATTCACGTGCCTGAAGGCGCTATACCCAAAGACGGTCCTTCGGCTGGTGTAACCATGCTCACTGCCCTGACCTCGGTGTTCACTAAAAAGCCCGTTAAGCCATTCCTGGCCATGACAGGCGAAATCACGCTGCGCGGCAAAGTGCTACCCGTCGGAGGCATCAAGGAGAAAATCTTAGCCGCTAAGCGCGCTGGATTACAAGAAGTCCTGCTGTGTAAAGACAACGAAAAACACGTGGCTGAAATCGAGCCAGAGTACATCAAAGGGCTTAAATTTCACTATGTAGACACCATGGCTGAAGTACTGGAAATCGCTTTGGATATACCCGATCCCGCCCGCAAAAGCCGTGTTAATGGCGCCGATAAAAAATGGGGGCGCAAAAAAGAGCGGCCAAGCGCTGAAATCGCTCCTTAATGCCCATACAAGCACGCGTATCTTTGCTGGCTCACTGCGTCCCAATCATAATTTGCACCCACCATGTCTGACCTGAAAGCGCACATCTCGGCGGGCCCCATTCCCGCACACATCGCCATTATCATGGACGGCAACGGCCGTTGGGCCAAACACAAAGGACTGCCCCGCGTCCT
>JBEQAD010000107.1:0-10088 GCA_041640515.1 Saprospiraceae bacterium
ACCAGGAAAACCAACCTAATTTCACTGAAGGGCTGTTTGACCTCAACGCAGGCGCTGCCATGCAAATCACGAATAACATCGGTATTTTCCTCGATGTCAACAACATCTTAAACAACCGCCGGCAGCGCTGGCTCGATTATCCTATTCTGGGCATTAATGTATTGGGTGGTATTTCCGTCCGGTTTTAAGCGGGCGCGTCTGTTTTGCTCTCAAGAAGGAGGTAACAGTGCCTTTCCTCCTTTGAGAACTGGGCACTGTCGTCGGCAAAGGCAGAGAGGGCATTTTTTGCACCTCTTAACTGTAGGCGTGTCGCTGGCATTCAGACGCAACCGTGCAAAACAAGAAAGGGCTTAAAGCCACGGCACGAGATCTATGGAAGACCCTCGAGCTGGCCTCCGAGAGAACTGGCAACAATTCAGCCTGTTGGTCGGAGTCAATGCTTTTGTTGGCGGCATGGTTGGTATGGAGCGGGCTATCCTTCCTCAGTTGGCAGAGGTTGCCTTTGGCGTGACCTCCAAGGCGGCCATCCTTTCTTTTATCACTGCTTTTAGTTTAGCCAAAGCTCCTACGAATTATTATGTTGGTAGGCTGACCAGAAAGATGGGCAGAAAAAAACTGTTGGTAATAGGGTGGCTAACTGCTGTGCCAGTACCCTTGTTGCTAATGTATGCGCCGACATGGTCTTGGGTAGTTTTTGCTAACGTTTTGCTGGGAATTAGTCAAGGGCTGACATGGAGTAGTACCGTAATCATGAAAATAGATTTAGTTGGCGAAAGGCAAAGAGGGCTGGCAATGGGCCTTAATGAATTTGCTGGCTATCTCGCTGTAGGGTTAGTTGCTTACCTCACCGGTATTATTGCTAAGCAATATGGCGTTACCCCATATCCTTTTTACTTGGGCTTGCTGATAGCTACCACTGGGCTTCTGTTATCGGTATTGTGGGTAAAAGATACTAGTAGTTTGTGATAAAAGAAAGCCAGGCAAGCACCAACACTAAGATCAAGATGGAGCGTGTATTGGCGGAGACAGCCTTCAAAAACAGGATGTTAAGCGCAGTAACACAAGCTGGTTTGGTCAACAACCTGAACGACGGAATGATATGGGGGCTTTTCCCGGTATTCCTATCCGGCTTGTCTTACAGCCACGATAGCATAGGGCTGATAACTGGAACTTATCCGGCCGTATGGGGCATAGGTCAGCTCTTCACTGGCAGAATGGCTGACTTCTACTCTAAAAAGAAAATGTTGTTTTACGGGATGCTTCTACAAGGGCTTGTCATTATTGTTATCCCTTACAGCAACTCTTTCCTTCTATTGGTTGCTTTAGCGGCTGCTCTAGGTTTGGGCACGGCCCTTGTCTATCCTACTTTTCTCACTGCTATAGCGCAGGCAACTCACCCTGAGCAACGCGCAGAAAGCATTGGCTCCTTTCGGCTTTTTAGAGACCTGGGCTATCCCATAGGAGCGCTTTTTTCTGGTATCATAGCTGATGGTTTAGGGGTAACCTACGCTATCCTAATGGTAGGTGTGCTCACCCTAACTTCAGCTTTAATTATTCGATTTAGAATGTAGCCCATTTCAGCTGAAGAGATTTCTCTTGCTCACATTAGGTAGGCCATTAGGGCTACAAGCCTATTGTGTTAGAGCATAGGGTGGCAGGCAAAGCCAGGGGTTATCTTACGATAACTGACCTTGCGCCAATTAAAGTTGGCTGGCGTAGGGTCATTCACTAAGTGCTTTGCTCGCGCCAAGGCGGTAACATTGCGGCTAAAATGCCGCAATACGTCATGAGGTACCTTTTGCTTTTTGTTCTGGTATTGGCCTTTGGTGTACTTTCTTCAGGGCAAACCCTTTCCTCGCCCAACGGACGGCTGTCGTTGGTTTTTTCGCTTTCCCCTGAAGGTGCGCCTATGTATGCGCTGCGCATGGGCGAAAGAGAAGTTGTCAAGCCCAGCCGTTTAGGGTTGGCGCTGAAAGGGCAAGAGCCTATAAGCGAAGGCTTTTCCCTGGTACGTATGGACTCAGCGTTGGTGGACGAAACTTGGGAACCTGTCTGGGGCGAAGTAAAAAGCATCCGCAACCACTACCGCGAGCTGAGAGTAACCCTGCAAGAGCGTACCAGTCGGCCGCGCACCCTGGTGCTCACCTTCCGCCTATTCGATGACGGGCTGGGCTTTCGATACGAGCTGCCCGTGCAGCCGTTTCTCACTTACTTCACGCTGGCAGATGAGCACACGGAATTCCGCCTAACGGGCGACCACAAGGCCTTCTGGATTCCTGGCGATTTCGACACCAACGAGTACGTCTATAGCGAAACCCTGCTAAGCCAAATTGACGCTATGGTGGGAAAGGAAGCTACCGAGATCTTTACCCGCAACCCTATCGGCAAGCGTGCTGTACAAACGCCTGTGTTGCTTAAGTCTGCAGATGACCTGTATATCGTCTTATTTGAAGCGGCGCTGGTGAACTATCCGGCCCTTTGTTTGACACTGAAAGACAGCGAGTATACTTTTATTGCTTCGCTGGCCCCGGATGCTGTGGGCAACAAAGCCTATTTGCAAACACCGGCTCGAACACCCTGGCGCACCATTTTAGTTAGCGATAAAGCTACCGATATCGCCGCCTCAAAAACCATCCTAAACCTCAACGAGCCATCCCGCATCGCCGACGCATCGTGGATAAAACCGCAGAAATACGTGGGTATTTGGTGGGAGATGCATGTCGGCGTATCGTCGTGGAATTACGCAGACACCAACAACGTACACCTGGCAACCACTCAATGGGATCAGTTGAAACCCAACGGCCGCCACGGCGCTACCACGGAGCGCACCCGGCGGTATATAGACTTCGCAGCCCAACACGGATTTGATGCTGTTCTGGTCGAGGGCTGGAACGTAGGCTGGGAAGATTGGTTTGGCCAGTGGAAGGAAGAGGTATTTGACTTCGTCACACCTTATCCCGATTTCGACGTGACCGCCCTGCAGCAATACGCCTCGGCAAAAGGCGTGAAACTTATCATGCATCATGAAACGGCAGCTTCCGTTACTAACTATGAGCGCCGTATGGACGAGGCTTTCCGCTTCATGAAGGCGCACGGCTATGACGCAGTGAAAACAGGCTATGTGGGGCGCATCATTCCACGCGGTGAATACCACGACGGGCAGTGGATGGTTAATCACTATCTGCGCACTGTGGAAAAAGCTGCGCAGCAGCGCCTCATGGTCAACAGCCACGAGTCGGTACGCCCCACAGGACTGCATCGCACCTACCCCAACTGGCTGGCCTGTGAGGCGGCGCGCGGCAACGAATTCAATGCCTGGAGTCGAGGCAATCCGCCCGCGCACGAAACCATCCTACCCTTTACTCGCCTGTTGGGCGGTCCTATGGACTACACGCCGGGTATTTTCCAGATTAAACTAAACTATTACCACCCCAGCAAAACCGAACAAATACACTCCACCTTGGCCAAACAGCTGGCCCTTTATGTAACAATGTACAGCCCGCTACAGATGGCTGCTGATCTGCCGGAAAACTACGAGCGCTTCCTCGACGCCTTTCAATTCATTAAAGATGTGGCAGTGGACTGGGAAGACTCGCGCTACCTTGAGGCCGAGCCTGGCGATTACCTCACGGTGGCACGCAAAGCTAAAGGCCGCAATGACGAGTGGTTTGTGGGCGCCATCACCGACGAAAACCCGCGAACGGCTGTCGTCCCGCTGCGATTCTTACAGCCAGGCCGCACTTATATGGCCACGCTGTACACCGATGCGCCCGACGCTCATTGGGAAAACAACCCTATGGCCTACCGCATTGACAAATACCTTGTCAATAGCGCGTCGGTATTGCGGCTGCGCTTGGCTTCGGGCGGCGGAGCGGCGGTCAGCCTCCGACCTGCTACCCCAACAGAAGCTAAACAATGGCGGACCTACTAAGCTGTTTGTCCCCGTTCTGTTATGCAGGCGTATGCGCCCTTGCTTAGTCATTATTGCGAGCCGTTGGCGCAACCTACTTTTGCGCCCGCATACCATCTCATCGCGCAAAAATTTTCCTCAGCCATGACGTTCCGCACCGAGAAAGACACCATGGGCAAAGTGCAGGTGCCCGCCGATGCGTACTGGGGCGCTCAAACCCAGCGCTCTATCGAAAACTTTAAGATAGCCCGCGAAACCAACCGCATGCCCATCGAGGTTATTCGGGCATTCGCCTACCTGAAAAAAGCCGCGGCCCTGACCAACCGCGACCTGGGCGTGCTCTCGGCGCACAAGTGCGACCTCATCTGCCGCGTGTGCGATGAAATCCTCGAGGGCCACCTGGACGACCAATTTCCACTGGTGGTGTGGCAAACCGGCTCGGGCACTCAGAGCAACATGAACGTTAACGAGGTCATCGCCTACCGAGGCCATGTGCTCAGCGGGGGGCAGCTGACCGACGAGCAAAAGGTGCTGCATCCTAACGACGATGTGAACAAGTCCCAGTCGTCCAACGACACTTTCCCTACGGCGATGCACATCGCCGCCTACAAGATGCTCGTAGAAGTTACCCTCCCAGGTATCGAACGCTTACGCGATACTTTGCGGAACAAGTCAGAGGCCTTTATGCGCGTCGTGAAAATCGGGCGTACCCACTTCATGGACGCTACGCCGCTGACGCTGGGCCAGGAGTTTTCGGGCTATGTGGCCCAGTTGGACCACGCTCTGCGGGCCATCCGCAACACCTTACCCCACCTGAGCGAACTGGCTCTGGGCGGTACCGCGGTGGGCACCGGCATCAACACACCACCTGGATACGCCGAAAAGGTGGCACACCACATTGCTCAGCTGACGGGGCTGCCTTTCGTCACAGCGCCCAACAAATTTGAGGCATTGGCTTCCCACGATGCCATCGTGGAAAGCCACGGCGCCCTGAAAACTGCCGCCGTTAGCCTAATGAAAATTGCCAACGATATCCGCATGCTGGCCTCAGGCCCACGCGCGGGCATTGGTGAAATTCACATCCCCGACAACGAGCCCGGCTCTTCCATCATGCCGGGCAAGGTGAACCCTACCCAGTGCGAGGCGCTCACCATGGTTGCGGCCCAGGTGCTGGGCAACGATGTGGCCATCAACGTGGGCGGCGCTACCGGGCATTTCGAGCTGAACGTGTTCAAGCCCATGATCATTTACAATTTCCTGCACTCCGCTCGCCTCATTGGCGAAGCCTGTGTGTCGTTCAACGACAAATGCGCTGTGGGCATCGAGCCTATCCACGACAATATCCGTCGCCACGTCAACAACTCCCTGATGCTGGTAACAGCTCTCAACCCTCATATCGGCTATTATAAGGCTGCTGAAATCGCCCAAAAAGCACACCGCGAAGGGCTAACTTTGAAAGAAGCTGCCCTGTCGTTGGGCTACCTGACGGAAGAGGAATTTGACCGCTGGGTACGACCCGAGAACATGGTAGGGCTGCCCGAGCAGCTGTCGTAGTTAGAGATGCGTTGCCTGCAGAGTGTAAGCAGATCTTCCGCAGACAGTCTGGTGCTTTCTATTGCTATTTACCATTTTTTCCATAAAAAACAAAAAAATACATGAACATAGCCGTCGTTGGTACGGGATACGTAGGGCTGGTAACCGGCACCTGCTTTGCCGAAACGGGTAACAACGTCTTTTGCGTAGACAACAACGAAGCCAAAGTGAAGGCACTTAAGGCGGGCCAAATTCCCATCTATGAGCCGGGTTTGGACGTCCTCTTTGAGCGCAATACCAAAGAAGGGCGCTTGCATTTCACAACCGACCTGCGCGAGGCGGTAGAAAGGAGCGTCATTATCTTTTTAGCCCTGCCTACCCCCCCAGGTGAGGACGGCAGCGCCGACCTGTCGTACGTGCTCGGCGTAGCGCGTCAACTGTCGGAAATAATTTCAGACTACCGAGTAGTAGTTAACAAGAGCACGGTGCCCGTGGGCACGGCAGAAAAAGTAGCGGCCATCCTATCGGAGCGCTTGCGGAAAGACCAGTTTGACGTGGTGTCAAACCCGGAATTCCTGCGCGAAGGCGTGGCCGTGGAGGATTTTCTAAAGCCCGATCGCGTAGTGATTGGTGCCTCCAGCGAGCGGGCGCGCCAGCTAATGCGGCTACTGTACGAGCCTTTTGTTCGACAGGGCAACCCCATTTATTTTATGGATGAGCGCTCGGCGGAAATGACCAAATATGCGGCTAATGCCTATTTGGCCATGCGTATCTCATTTATGAATGAAATGGCCAATCTCTGCGAGCGCGTGGGCGCCAATGTGGACATGGTGCGCATTGGCATTGGCAGCGATAGCCGCATCGGCAAGCGCTTCCTTTTCCCCGGTATTGGCTACGGCGGGTCGTGTTTTCCTAAAGATGTAAAAGCGCTGGCTCACACTGCCGAAGAGTACGACTACGATTTCCGCATCCTCCGAGCGGTGATGAGCACTAACGATCAGCAAAAGAGCGCGCTCACCCGCAAAGTGCGCGACTTTTTCCAAGGCCACCTCGCCGGCAGAACTATGGCGCTTTGGGGACTGGCTTTTAAGCCCAACACGGATGACATCCGAGAGGCTCCGGCCTTGGCTATGGCCGACGAACTGCTTCGCGAAGGCGTGCGTTTACAGGTCTTTGACCCCGAGGCGATGAACAACGTGCGCGCCCAGTACGGCGACCGCCTCACCTACGCTCGCTCGATGTACGAGGCCCTGGAAGGCGCCGACTGCCTGCTCATCGCCACCGAGTGGGGCGAGTTCCGTACGCCCGATTTTTCCCAGATGAAAACCCGTCTCCGCCAGCCGCTCATCTTCGACGGCCGTAACCTCTACGACCTGGATATAGTGAAAGCCGAGGGCTTCTACTACACTAGCATTGGTCGGCCAACAGTGGATGGGCGAAAAAGCTAAAAAATAGCGCAAAGAACCACCTCTATGTATTAACCTCCCTTCAGGCGACTGGCGGAGCGCTAAGAAGGCTGAACATGGGAGAAATGGGCATAGCTCCTTCTACTCTTCGCCTGTAAGGCGTACTTTGAATGCCACACCGAGGTATAGGAGGTTGGTACTTTTGCAGCATACCCGAGGATGCGTCGCATTGTCTGTTAGGCGCATGCCTCGATGCCTTCAGCCTGGGTTAGGCTACTGGGCCACAGTGGCCCTGCTCCATGTTGTCAGCTGGCAACTAATCCGAGCGCAAATAGGCAGGAGAGTAATAAGTGTAAGGTCTGGCCCAATCCTCGCTGAATTACATTTGCACATGCATTTGCACATCTAATTAAACACAGGGAATTTATGAGTATGACTTTTTCTTCTCCCGCCTCGATACTGACTTGCTGGGTACGAATAGTCGCAGGACTCTTGCTAGCAGGTTCCGCTTCTCCCCTTCTGGCGCAATACGCTAAAATTGACCTGGAGCTAGCCCGTCGCATGGATGCCGCCCCCGATGCCTTGCAGCCAGTGGTGATCGTGTTGGCCGACCAAATAGATACACGTGCACTACTTATCGCCTTTGAATCGCAGCAGCTGCCGCTGGAGGAGCGCTCCTATCGCGTCATCACCCAGTTACAAGCCAAGGCAACAGCTACACAGCCACCAGTGATAGAACGCCTGCGCAACCTTCCGGGCGTGGAGGCCAACCGTATTTATCCGCTCTGGATTATCAATGCACTTTATGCGGAGGCCAATGCAGCGGCCTTACAGCGCATAGCTAGCTGGCCAGAGATTAAAGAAATCTTCTGGAATGCTCCGGTGGAAATCATGCTGCCCGCTAGCCGCCAGTTGGCTCTGGCCACGCCTAACGGCAAGGAGCCAGGGCTGGCCGCTATCAAGGCACCGTTTATGTGGAACTTAGGCTATACGGGTTATGGTCGAAAGGCGCTCGTTATCGACACGGGCAATGACGGCGAGCATCCAGCCCTGCGAGATAATTACTGGGGCCACATCGTGCCTAAAGCACAAGCGTGGAACGGCAGCCGCTATCCGGAAGACTGCGCCGAACACGGCACACACGTCACGGGCATTGTGTGCGGCCTCGACCGACAGACCAACGACACTATTGGCGTGGCCTTTAACGCCCACTGGATGGGAGGCCCGATGCAATTCCCTGTGGGTAGTAGCTTGGGCTGTTCCTCCTCGTTTAACCAAACCATATTTTCCAACGTCGCCACCATGCAGTGGGCGCTCAACCCTGACGGCAATCCGGCGACTACGGCAGACCAGCCCGATGCGGTCAACTGCTCGTGGCGAGCCTCACCTTTCTTCTGCGGTAGCTTTGAAGCCATCAACATCCTTAACGCTCTGGAAGCTGCAGGTATCGGCGTAGTGTGGGCTGCTGGCAATGAAGGCCCAAACAGCGGCACTGTAGATTCCGGGGCGGCATTGAACATGGACCTAGTGAATACCTTTGCCGTAGGCGCTGTGCATGGTAGTTTGCCTAACTTTCCCATTGCCGATTTTTCGAGCCGAGGACCGAGTCCTTGCGGCGGCGTAGGCCCGCTGCTTATCAAACCTGAAGTGGTGGCCCCAGGTGTTGCCGTGCGCTCCGCTATCCCTGGAGGTAGCTATCAGTCGCTCAACGGCACCTCGATGGCTGCTCCTCACGCCGCAGGGGCACTGCTACTGCTGCGCGAGGCGTTTCCTTATCTCTCCGGTATTCAGCTCAAGTTAGCTCTGTACTTCTCGGCAATAGACTTGGGTGTTCCAGGAGAAGACAACACCTACGGCCGCGGCATGATTGACCTAGAGGCAGCCTACCAATACCTGCTACAGCAGGGGCATACTCCAGTGCCACCTACGCCTTGGACTCAAGACGCCGTAGTTGTGAACGTCCAAGTTAATGGCAAATGTAGAGGCGCAGTAACGGCGTCGGTGACTTTCGAGAACGCTGGGCAAGAAGCCATTCAGTCGCTTGAAATTCGGTATGGCATCGAGGGTGGCCCCTTGCAGTCGTATTTGTGGGAGGGTAATTTGCTGACCGATGGGATAGCTACAGTGAGCTTACCGCCCTTCGATGGAGTTACGCCGGGCGAACACACGTTTATAGTAGAGCTACACGCGCCCAACGGCAAGCCCGACAATCGCCCGCTGAACAATCGGTTCAAACGTGTCTTCGAAATAGCCGACGAAGATTACCCCAGTGGCGAAGCACTGCTGGCTCAGCCAGTGTGCTCCGGGGCACGTGTCCTGCTGCAGTACAACGCCACCTTGGCCCCCCAAGAGCGGGCCATATGGTTTAACTCGCCCTCCATTGCAGTGCCTTCCGATAGTGGGCAATACTTCCTAACGCCCCCCCTGACGCAAAACACCACGTATTATGTCGGCAAAACAGCCTACTACAAGGTGGGCCGACCTGACCTTTCGGCGGGTGTGAATAGTGCAAACAGTTTAGACGGAGGCCTGATCTTCAACGCTTCCAAGCCCTTTATTTTGCGATCGGTAAAAATATTTGCTGACCAGACAGGTGTTCGCAGCGTTCGGCTGCTCGATCGCGACGGCAATATTATGATTAGCCGACCGATAATTGTTACTCAAACGGGCGAGCAGCGCGTTACGCTTAACCTTAGCGTTCCTAAAGGCGAGCGAATGGCTCTTGTGCTATCAGGCAACTTTCAGTTGCGACATTCTTTTGGCGGTACGGGCTTTCCCTACCAGGTGCCAGATGTAGTCAGCATAGTCAGCGGTCGAACGTCCTCCGGAGCCAGTACTACGCTTTTCTATTACTATTTTTTTGATTGGGAAATCGAAGTGCCTTCCGTGTGCGGTCGTGTGGCTGTGCCTATTGAGATACAACCGACACCGGCTCCAGTAGTCTCCTTCACGGCTTCCGCTGATACGGTTTTCCTGCCAGGACCAGGCACAGTAACGTTTACCGACCAAACACCGAATGCCATAAGCTGGCAATGGATTTTTGGAAATGGCCAGCAAGGCACAAACGCGCAGGAGATCGCCACGTACGTGCGCGAAGGCACCTATCGCGTAAAGTTGATAGTAACGACTTCGGATGGCTGCTCCAATGCAGCAGAGAAGACCATTGTAGTGCTCAAGTCGGTCTCGACGCGAAACGCACTGTCGTTGAAGGGAGCCTTGAGTCTTTTCCCTAATCCCAC
>JBEQAD010000108.1:0-919 GCA_041640515.1 Saprospiraceae bacterium
ATAGGGCCTGTTTTTGTGGCCCCCAGTACCAACTGCACATGGCTGAACTTCTACAACACCTGGAACAGCGGCGCCAGTACCTCGGCCACTATCTGCATTGTCAACCAGAATACGGTGCTGGGTGGCAATGACTTTGCACTGGACGACCTCGTTTTCTCACCTATATGCACCGAAACCGATACGGTAAGGGTGCATGTAGTACAAATTCAGGCCGTGGCGGCACCAGCTATTTCGGTCATTCCTTGCGAGGGCAGCCCGATTACTTTAAGCGGTAACGGCTCTTCTACAGGGCCCAACATCACCTACCGCTGGGACACAGGCAATGGCAATATCGTCTCGGGCCACAATACGCTGCAAGCTGTGGTCAGTGCTGCTGGCTCATATACGCTGGCAGTGACGTTCAACAATGGCTTTGTGGAGTGCACCAAAACGGCCACAGTGAACGTCATTCCCACGAACAATCCGCTGACGGCCTGGATAACACCACCTCAGCCCTTAGGATGTGGCCAAACGGCGGTGCCACTGCACGGCTTTACCAATCAACCAGCGTTTGCTAAGTATCAGTGGACAACTGGCCCTAATGGTCAGTTCACCACTAAAAGTGATAGTGCTATCGTTTGGGTAAACGCCCCCGGCCAATACACCCTTACCGTGACAAACACCATGACAGGGTGTACAGCTCAAGCCACCGTCACCGTGACAGCGGCCACAGATCCGCCAGTGGCCAAAGCCAGCGCTAGCTTGTCGGCCTATTACTGCACCTCAGACACATTTCAGCTGAGTGGCCAAGGGTCTTCGGAAGGGCCTAATTTCTCTTACACCTGGAAAGCGCTTTCGGGCGGGAAGATTGTAGCCGGAGTAGACTCAGCCCAAGCGTACGCTACGGCTCCTGGCATCTACATCCTGCAAGTGACGAACA
>JBEQAD010000109.1:0-9993 GCA_041640515.1 Saprospiraceae bacterium
ATGAGCATTTGGTGGTTTATCGAATCCAAGGCTTGCTCAACTTAACCATTACACCCACCGATACGGATGCTAAAGGCCGGCCTTTTCGCCTGAAGACGCGCTGGACAACGGGCGGAGCTTCGATGGGGTCGGTAGTCATTACGCTACGGCACCACCCCAACAAAAATCTATCAAACCCTGACGTGACGGGTAGCGTGGATGCGGAGGTAGAGTTCCCAGTGCGCATCCAGTAATCCACACCGGGCGTTGTGCGGCTAGAGATGCTACCCCTTGCCCGCGGGCAAGGGGTAGCTCTTTTTGAGGGCCGCGGTGCCTGTGCCATAGGCTATTTGAGGAGCTGAAAACGCACGGGTAGCACAAATCGCACATTGACCTTGACGCCGTTGTGCTCCCCAGGAGTCCAGCGGGGCATGCTGCTGATGACCCGCGCAGCTTCTGCTCCACAGCCGCCACCGATATCTTTGAGTATTTCTACTGAGGAAATCCGCCCTTCGGTGTCCACCACAAAGCGCACGACGACGATGCCCTGGATGTTGTTTTCCAGCGCTACGCGGGGGTATTTCAGGTTTTCGGCCAGATAAACCATCAGGGCCTCTTCGCCGCCGGGGAACTCAGGCTTTTTAGAGACGAAGTCGTAGACAGGCTCTTCTCGGGGCTTGGGAGGGTCAGGTTTATTAGGTTGCTCCGGTGGTTTTGGAGGCTCTGGCAGAGCTACTTTTGGGGCATAGTCGGCATAGAGGTCGCCGCTGCCCTCTTGAGTCACTCGGCTAGGGTTAGCTTTGCTGAGTTCCTCTATAGTGGGCAGTTCTTCTTCGTCGCGCACTTCTTCATCGGCTTTGACGACGGGCTTCATAAACTTTACTGTGCGCACCTGCGGCGGAGCTACTTGCGCTTCTTTCGGCTTTTCCGGTTTGGCTACAGGTGGTGGTGCGGCTAGCTGAGCGTAGGGTGTTACATTCACTTCTACTCGGGTTTCCTGCATGTCGCCTCGGCGGCTCCGCTGGAACAGGATCCACAACAGGGGAGATGCATACAGTAGAGCGAGGAACACTAGGCTGCCCACCATGCCACGCCTCAGATGGCCGCTGCGCCGCTGCCGCAAGATGTAGGCGCCATAAGCCTTATTTTTGAAGGCGAAGAGCGTCTCTTCTATGGCTTGCTGAGTAAGTTTTTCGTCCATAGCAGCAGGTAATTTAGCTTTAGGTTATTGGGTCGGCACAGGGATGCCCGCGGCGCGCAGGAGAGCCAGCTCTTCTTCGCTGACTTTGTCTATAGCATAGCGGGCGATGCGGTTGATGTTCATCTCGTCTATCAGAATGACCAAGTTTTCGAAGGCGCAGTCAGGGTGTGGTTTGAGGAGCACCACAGGTTTTTCTGTCTCACTGACAAATTCTTGCAGCAGTTGGCGCAGCCCTGTCTTGTCGTAAGAAACAGACTGAATACCCGCAGGCGTGGGCAGGCCGCGATAGTAGTACAGTTTGTTTTCCGGCATGGCTATGAAAGTAAGCGCCTGAGAAGCTTTCACCGCTTGCACTTCTTGGGTGCGTGTTTCGGCGTCGTCGGGCACCGGCATCACCAGCTCCATACCGCGGGGGCGATACATCGTGGTGGAAAGCATGAAGAAAGTGAGCAGCAGGAAGGCCATGTCCACCATAGAATTCATATCGGTAGTAATGCCGGCCTTGCCTTTTTCCTTACCCATGCGGCGCATGCGGTTAGGATTCGGTATTTCGTCAATATCCAGCATTGTCTTCCAATTTTTTAGGCTGAGTGATGAGGGTGAAGCGCAAGACGTTGATGTCTGTCAGGGTATTGATGACATCTTCGACCTGTCTGAAAGGGGTGTTGGCATCAGCCTTGATAGCAATGCGCAGGCGCGGAATAGTAACGCGGGCCAGGATGACCCAATCGGCCAGCTCGTTCTTGTCGCCCTTGATGGGAATACCATTTTGTTTGAAGCGCTTGCGCTCTTCGGCGGGTGTTTGCAAAAGGCTGCGCAACTGGCTCATGGGCACGCCAAAGCCTGACATGAGTTCAAACGCCTTGTATTCTTCTTCGGTGTAGGTGATTTGATTGACTTGTGCATGCTTCTGTAGCCATGCCCGGCGTGCCTGCGGAGACGTCATGCTCAGGTAGGCCTGGCCTTTTTTGTCCACTGATATGGTTAGCAGGTCGGTCATGGGCAGGTTCAAACCCGCCACAGAGCGCGGCATTTGCACCCAAACGACCTCACCGGTTTTGAAAGTGGTGGCTAACAAGAAGAAGGTCACCAACAAAAAAGCCATGTCCACCATCGGCGTCATGTCTATTTGAGGAGTCTTCGGTCGGAATACGCCGCTAAACCGCATAGGTTGTCCTATTTTTTAATCCACGAAGAACTTGATCTTCAAGCTGTGAATGATGCTGAAGCATACTTCGTCAATAGTGTAGGTGATGCGCTCTATTTGGTTATTGAACGAATTGTAGAATACAATGGTAAAAGCCGCCACGGTAATGCCCAATGCCGTCGTAACGAGGGCTTGCGAAATACCACCGGCCAGGCCTACTGGATCAGGCTCGCCCACGCGCGCCAGAGCGGCAAAGGCCTGGATCATACCCGTAACGGTGCCCAACAACCCGATGAGGGTAGAAATTTGTGCCACGGTGCCTAAAATGAACATGTTCGTTGTTAGTTCGGACGCTTCCAACTGCGTAGTTTCTTCTAACTCTTTCTGTATGAGGTAAATGTCTTTCTGGTCTACCTGGCTGGCAGCCTTTCGCCGCAGAAAGACTTCCATACCCGTGCGCACCACATTGCCTACAGCGCCGCGTTGTTGATCGCTAAGCTGTACAATCTTTTGGTAGTCATCGGCGGCTAAAGCATCCTTGACCTTCTGAACAAAAGTGCGCAAATCGCCCTTGCCCCTCGACAGCCGCAGCGACAAATAGCGCTCGATGATGTACACTAGCGAGATGAACTGAAAGCTCAGCAGTGGTATCACTAGTAGCCCACCTTTGTAAATGGTGCCTAAGATATTACCTTTTAGTGGCTCGCCATTGGGATCGCCATTTTCGAAATTAGCTGGGTTGCCCAGCACATAACTATACATCAGGTAACCGAACACTAGCGATAGTGGCAGAACGATGTAAGCGAGTTTTGTATTAATGTCTTTCGCCATAAATGAGGAGGAGTAGGTTAACGTTTTGTAGCAGCAAAACTACAGGAGCACCGGAGAGTTGAGAACCGCCCGAGCGTGCTTTCAATCACTTGGCAGGTTAATTCTTTTCATTGAAATGTTGCTGTTGTACTCCCGCCTTAGATAGTGATACACGGGCGATTGTGTTACTGACAATAAGGTATGTCGAGAAAGGTAAGCGTCGCGCTTCCGCAGCGTGGCGTTGTCGGCCTTAGCCTGCACCATTCTACCTTTGCGCTATGGCTTATACCTTTTCTGAATTTGTCGAGCGGTTTCCGCAGGTGTCCATGCCCGTAGTTTTGGGTGAAGACACGCACCATGTCTTTTCCCAAGAAAATAAGCCGCTGCCTCAGCCCCTGACAGCGCAGTTTATCGCGCCGCTGGAGAGCGAAGAGCCGGACGAGCTGGTGGAATACGTGCCCTGTTTCTCCATTCAGGGCACCGAAGGCTTTACCGCGTTGGTATGGTGGCGCGCCGGGTTGCTTACATACGAATATGTGCTAGCGACATTTACCCTCAAAGGCGAACCCATTGATCACCGCGTTATTGCATACACTCGCGTGAAAGACAATCGAGTGCATCGGGCTATAGCGACTATTGACGAGGACTGGAACATCTACATAGCCGAAGGAGAGGCCTCGGGCGACAACGATTCGTTTGACCCTACGACCTCGCGCATGCGTGAGTGGGAGCTGATGCTCGACGGGCGCATTAGGTAACGCAGATGCGTGAGTGCGGTGTATCTGGTCTTTACTTCATCTTTAGGCCACAAAGCTGTCGTTGTTTGAACCCTTTCGAAGAAGCAGAACAGAGAGCTTCTGGTCAACAGGGATTTTCTTTTCAAAAAACACACCTTACCATGAAAGAAATAATCGCTCTCTGGGTACGGCGTGCGGCCGGATGGATCGCAGTGCTCTGGACGGGCAGCGTATTCGTTGCCAATGCGCAGCCGACATACAACAGAGTGCCGGTGACATCGGGTATTCACCGCGTGGAGCCGCCCAACTGGTGGGTAGGTATGCAGCACAATCGCGTAGAAATCTTGCTGTATCGCCCTGGCTTACAGGCTTTTGAGGTGCGATTAGGACGGGCGCGCGGAGTGACTCTGCAACGGGTTGTTCGTGGCGACAGCCCGAACTACCTGTTCGCTACACTAAACATCTCGCCCAAAGCACCCCCTCAGACGGTACCGCTTCTGTTCACGCACCGCGACAGCGCCGGCGTAGGGTTTACAGTAGCCTTTCCATTGCTGAGGCGTGAGTCAACTCTCAAGGCACAGGGGCTAACCCCGCGCGATGTCATCTACCTGATCATGCCCGATCGTTTTGCCAATGGCGACCCCTCTAACGACAATGTACCGGGCATGCTCGATACTTTAGCCCGCGACTCGCTCCTGGGGCGCCATGGCGGCGATTTGAAAGGTATCCTCGACCACTTGGACTACCTGAAAGACTTAGGGATCACGGCCTTGTGGTTGAACCCGGAACTAGAAAACGACCAGGCTGAGGCTTCTTACCACGGCTATGCTATTACCGATTTATACCGCATCGATCGCCGACTAGGCTCTAACGAACTCTATCGGCAGCTGGTGCAGGCCTGTCACCAGCGGGGTATGAAAATAGTGCGAGACGTGGTGCCCAATCACATTGGCAACCACCATTATTGGATGCGCGACCTCCCTATGCGCGACTGGGTGAACACATGGCCTACGATGACCCAGACTTCCTATCGCGCCACAACGTTGCTCGACCCTTATGCTTCCGAATACGATCGTAAGCGATTTAACGAAGGCTGGTTTGTACCCTCAATGCCCGACCTCAATCAGCGCAACCCGCATTTGGCCAATTACCTTATCCAGCAGGCCATTTGGTGGGTCGAATACGCAGGCATAGATGCCTTCCGCATCGATACCTACACCTACCCCGACCAGGCGTTTATGAGCCGATTTTGCCGCGCCCTGCGCACAGAATATCCCACCTTATCTCTCTTCGGCGAGATTTGGGAGCACGGCGTTATCCCGCAAGGCTTTTTCGCTGACAATCAGCCTATGCGCCGCGCCAACTTTGACTCTGACTTGCCTGGAGTGGTGGATTTTCAGCTCTGTTTTGCCCTCCACGAAGCCCTCACGCGCGAGCAAGGCTGGACAGAAGGCATCTCGCGGCTGTACTACACCCTGGTTAAGGACTATTTCTACGAGAACCCCATGCGCAACATTGTCTTTGTGGACAACCATGATATGACGCGCTTCTTCTCTATCGTAGGAGAAGACCTCAACCGCTGGAAATGTGGCATCGCTTGGCTACTGACTACACGCGGTATTCCGCAGGTTTACTACGGCACAGAAATCCTCAGTACTGGCTTTGAGGCCCCCTCACACGGCAATATTCGCAAGGACTTTCCCGGCGGATGGCCAGGCGATCCTGTGAATAAGTTTACGGCGGAAGGGCGGACGCCCCAAGAGAACGAAGCTTTCCAATACCTGCGCACGCTGCTGCATTATCGCTACCGCACACCTTCACTGTATGCCGGGCGGCTGATGCAATTCGTGCCTGAGCGAGGTGTCTACGTATACTTCCGCTATGACGAGGCCAAGACCATCATGGTCGTACTCAATACGGCGAGTGAAGCGCGCACGGTGGCACTGGAGCGCTTTGAAGAACGCCTACGGGGCTTCCAGCGCGCCCGGGATGTTGTCAACCACCAAGTGCTGCCTCTGGACAAAAGCCTTACAGTGGATGCCTACACGCCGCTGGTGTTAGAGCTGATGCCCTGAGTCTATCGTCACTGACAAACTTTGGAGGCGCACAGTGCGCTTCAGGCCATAGCCAAGTCGTATTTCTTGGGAATAAGAAGCGACCGTCCGCCACGCTCATTAGGGCAAGGTGTTGTTACCTTTGCCGTCGAAATGCACCGAAATAAGAAAAGGCTTTTGATGTTGAGACAAACCGGATACGGCGTCTGCAGCCGTTTCCGGTTTCTTTTTTAAAAAATATTTGCTGTGAGAGACCCGTCCATCCAAACCGTTTTGATTATCGGTTCCGGACCAATTATCATTGGCCAAGCCTGTGAATTCGACTACTCTGGCTCCCAGGCCAGCCGCTCCTTGCGCGAGGAAGGCATTAAGGTGGCCCTCATCAACTCCAACCCGGCGACCATTATGACTGACCCGATTACAGCGGATTATGTGTATCTGCGGCCACTGACGCCAGAAAGCATAGAGCGCATCCTGCAGGAACACCAGGAAAACCCCGGGCTGCCGCCCATAGATGCTGTGTTGCCCACTATGGGCGGACAGACCGCACTCAACCTGGCCATAGAGTGCGAAAAATTGGGCATTTGGGCGCAATACGGCGTGCGCATGATTGGAGTGGATACGCGTGCTATTGAAACGACAGAAAACCGTGAGGAGTTCAAGCGCTTTGTGGTCGAATTGGGTCTTGCCGTAGCACCCTCGTATATTGCGAACTCTTTTCTGGAAGGCAAGGAAGCGGCGCAGAAGGTCGGCTTTCCTTTGGTCATTCGGCCTTCCTACACGCTAGGTGGTACGGGCGGAGGCTTCGTGATGCGCGAGGAGGATTTCGATGAGGCCCTCAAACGCGGCTTAAACGCCTCGCCCACACACGAAGTGTTGGTGGAAAAAGCCGTCTTGGGCTGGAAAGAATACGAGTTGGAGTTACTGCGCGATGCGAACCACAATGTGGTTATCATCTGCACGGTAGAAAACCTCGACCCCATGGGCATCCACACAGGCGACAGCATCACCATCGCGCCGGCCATGACGCTGAGCGATACGTGTTTTCAGGAAATGCGCGACCAAGCCATTCGCATTATGCGAGGGCTGGGCAACTTCTCTGGTGGCTGCAACGTGCAGTTTGCTCAAAACCCAGAAACAGAGGAGCTCATTGTCGTGGAAGTGAACCCGCGCGTGTCGCGGTCTTCTGCTTTAGCCAGTAAAGCCACCGGCTATCCTATTGCCAAAATCGCTGTCAAGTTAGCTATCGGCTACACGTTGGACGAGTTGGCCAATCAAATTACCCGAACCACTTCGGCCCTCTTCGAACCAGTGCAAGATTACGTGGTCGTAAAGATGCCGCGCTGGAATTTTGAAAAGTTCCCCGGGGCAGATGTGCGCTTGGGGCTACAAATGAAATCGGTGGGCGAGGCGATGGCTATTGGGCGTAGCTTTACAGAAGCCCTCCAAAAAGCCTGTCAGAGCCAGGAAAACAACCGCTTGGGCCTGGGAGCCGACATGAAAGAATGGCTTAAGACCGACGACATCCTCGAGCGCCTAGAGCGAGCGTCTGACGACCGTATCTACCGCGTCAAAGACGCCCTGCGCCTGGGCATTCCTTCGCGCACTGTGCAGAAACTGACGGGTATAGACCCCTGGTTTATTCAGGAAATCAAAAAGTTGGTGAAGTTGGAGGAACAGCTGCAGCGCTACAATGTCCCAGAAGACATTCCCGACGACTTTTTTCTGGAACTCAAAAAGAACGGCTACTCCGATGCGCAAATCGCGTGGTTACTCCGCGTAGACGAAAAGTCGGTGACTCGAGAGCGCAAACGGCGCGGCCTTCGGCGAGTGTACAAAATGGTAGACACTTGTTCAGCCGAGTTCGAGTCAAAGACTAATTACTTCTATTCCACCTTCGAGAGCGGTATTGCCCACTTGCCTGCTCCTGAGGCAGAGGGCAGCAATGAACCGCTTGTCTTTCGCCCCCAAAATGAAAGCGTTGTTACCCACCAACGAAAAAAGAAAGTGGTGGTGCTCGGCTCCGGGCCTAATCGAATAGGGCAAGGCATCGAGTTCGACTATTGTTGTGTACACGGTGTGCTGGCGGCCAGAGAGATGGGTTATGAGACTATCATGGTCAATTGTAACCCGGAAACCGTCAGCACTGACTTTGACGTGGCAGACAAGCTGTACTTCGAGCCGGTATTCTGGGAGCATTTGGAAGAGATCCTGGAGCACGAGCAGCCCGACGGTGTTATTGTGCAACTAGGCGGTCAAACGGCGCTTAAGTTGGCTGAAGAACTCCACAAAAACGGCTGGAACATCATCGGCACTGCCTTCCCCGACATGGATATCGCCGAAGATCGCGGGCGCTTTAGCGACTTGCTCCGATCGCTTGACATCCCTTACCCTAAGTACGGCGCCGCGCGCGATGTGGACGAGGCGCTCGAGATTGCTCGGTGCATTCCCTATCCCCTGCTTGTCCGGCCTAGCTATGTGTTGGGCGGTCAGCGCATGCGCATCGTGATCAACGACCACGAACTGGAGCGCCAAGTGCTGACCATCTTCAAGCACATGCCCGACAACCGCGTACTCATTGATCAGTTCTTAGAGCGCGCCAAGGAGGCCGAAATTGATGCCATCTTTGACGGCGACGAACTGCACATCATGGGCATTATGGAGCACATTGAGCCTGCCGGTATTCATTCAGGCGACTCTTCAGCCGTGCTGCCTTACTACTCACTGGGGCCTATTGTCATCGAGCGCATGGTCGAATATGCCGAAAAGATCGCCCGCGCGCTCCGCATCAAGGGCCTCATTAATATTCAGTATGCCGTCAAAGACGACGAGGTATACGTCATTGAGGCCAACCCGCGCGCCTCCCGCACTACGCCGTTTATTGCTAAGGCCTATGGTATCCCTTACCTAAACATCGCTACGAAAGTGATGCTCGGTACGCATAAACTGCGCGACTTTTCTTTTGAACAACGGCTGGAAGGATACGCTATTAAGATACCCATCTTCTCTTTTGAGAAGTTTCCTGGGGTAGATAAACGCCTCGGGCCTGAGATGAAAAGCACTGGCGAGGCCATCTATTTTATTCGCGATCTGAAAGATCCCTACTTCCGCGAATTGGAGCGCCACCGAAGCATGTACCTCTATAGCTAACAGCGTATTTTAAGGCGTCTTTGTCCATTTCTTTGCCGAGGTTCACCATTTAAACCGCAGTTTCTTTATACTTTTGCGTCGCATTTTCGTACAAAGTTGACGTGCCTTTAGGAGCGATCAGAAAATCTCAGATAGCATAATAGGTCTTACATGGAAAAGAAAAGATTGCTTTTTGTGACTCAAGAGATGGAACCCTATACCGAAGGAAACTTTATCTCCTACCTAGTTGGGCAACTCCCCAAAATCCTCAACGACAACGGGTTTGAACTGCGCATCTTGATGCCACGTTACGGAACAGTCAACGAGCGCCGCCATCGGCTGCATGAGGTCGTTCGCCTTTCTGGAATGAACATCATCGTGGATGACGATGACTACCCGCTCATCATCAAAGTGGCCTCGATGCCCGGCTCTCGCTTACAAGTGTATTTCCTGGACAATGAAGATTTCTTCCGGCGCAAGTATATCTTCGACGACGAAAATGGCCAGCCTTTTGAAGATAACCCTGACCGTATGGCCTTCTTTTGTAAAGGCGCCGTGGAGACAGTCAAGAAGTTTGGCTGGGCGCCTGACATTGTCTTTTGCCACGGCTGGTTGACGGGCCTGGTGCCGCTCTATATTCGAAAGGCCTACCAAATGGAGCCGCTTTTTGCACATTCCCACATTGTTTTTTGCGCGTACGATACGCCCCACGAGCGCATGGAAGCCGAACGCTTCGTACAGAAGGCGGCCATCAACAACATCCAGACCAGTCACTTAGCGCCTTATCACCTGGATGGTAGCGTTTCCGTTCACAAGGGCGCCTATCATTACGCCGATGCCGTAGTGCTTGTTGGCCAGGGTGTCCAGACAGAAGCAGAACAATGGCAAGTGGTTGCTGAAAAGCCAGTGCTGAAGTGGCACCAAGAAGAGAATGGC
>JBEQAD010000110.1:0-9836 GCA_041640515.1 Saprospiraceae bacterium
CTGCTCTGGGCGTATCGGTAGGCGAAAACGAGGAAGGCCACCGTGTGTTGCTAATGGACAAACTGCGCTACCACAAGGTTATCATCATGTGTGACGCCGACGTAGACGGCAGCCATATTACCACGCTAATCTTGACTTTCTTCTTCCGCTACATGCGCGAGCTGATAGAAAGAGGCCACGTATACATTGCTCAACCGCCGCTCTATCTGGTCAAAAAAGGTAAACAACAGCGCTACTGCTGGAACGACAAGGAGCGCCGCGAGGCACAACTGGAGTTCTCAGGTGGGCGTGAAGACGATGACTCCGTCAAGGTGCAGCGCTACAAAGGTTTGGGAGAAATGAATGCTGAACAACTGTGGGAGACGACGATGAACCCTGCTACACGCATCCTTAAGCAGGTAACCATCGAGGATGCTGCTGAGGCCGATCGCATGTTTGCCATGCTCATGGGAGACGAAGTGCCGCCGCGCCGCGCTTTTATTGAAGCCAATGCCCGCTACGCGCGAATTGACGCGTAGGATTTGCTCTGTTTGTCCATTCCTATGCACCTACTCTTGCTGACTGCGCGCATGCCCCCTGCAGTAGATGGTGTTGGAGACTACACGGCTTTTCTGGCACGCGCCTTAGCTCAGCAAGGCGTACGCGTGACAGTGGCATGTCGTCGGCAGCAGCAATACAATCCACTAGAAGGCGTGTCGCTGTGGAGCGTTGCCTTAGAGCAAGCGGAGCGCAATACTTCGCCGTGGCTTGACCAGCTTATCAGCCTCCAACCCGACTGGTGCATACTTCAATATGTACCCTACGCCTTCCAGCACCGAGGGCTGCCGTTCCTTCTGCCTTTTTTGCTGAGAAGAATACGCTCAACAGGCGTCCGTGTAGGTATCTTTTTTCACGAAGTGCATGTTCGTTTGCGTGAAAATTTTCCCATAGGCATAGGCCAACGATGGATCGCCTGGCAGCTTTGCCGGCATGCTGACGCTGTACTGACGTCTATTCCTTTCTATCAAAGGATACTGGAGCGGTTGGGCGTATATGCGCACCTCCTTCCTGTAGGTGCCAACATCGAAGTGCCTCCGTCGGTCCCACCAGCTACAAGGTCCCCATTAGAGCCGTATTTTCCTGGCAGGAAATGGGTTATTAGCACCTTTGGACGGCGAAACCTCCAAAATTTAACAGCGGCTATACAACAGTTGCCCGATGCTGGTCTGTTGGTGATAGGCCAGACAAATGAAGCCCATCCCGGTATCACACCCGGCATTCACTTCACCGGCTATTTGCCCGCCTCTGAGATATATAAATGGCTCCACTATACTGATGTTTTTGCACTACCTGACCCTGTAACCTACGGCGGCAGAGGGGGCACCTCTCTAAAGAGCGGCTCTCTAGCTGCAGCCTTTGCAGCAGCCTTGCCTGTCATTGGTGTAGCTGGCGACATGAGTGCGCCGCCTCTGGAACACGGCAACAACATTTGGCTCGTAAATGATACCAGTACCCGTGGTTGGATGAAGGCACTACAGACTTTAATCGGCCAGCCGTCACTACGCCAGCGGCTAGCGCAAAACGGATACATCCTTTACCAACAGCGGCTCCGTTGGGATAGGTTGGCCAACACACTAGTACACTTGCTCAACAGCAAATAAGTATTACCTTTGCCCATGACAACGGTGCCCTTGCCCTTTGCAGCAAGGGATAATAGGGAATCCGGTGAAAGTCCGGAGCAGTCCCCGCTGCTGTAAGCCTCGTCAAGAGCTTTGAGCAAAGAGCCACTGTTGGCCCTGCTGATGGGAAGGCGCTCAAAGCGAGGCAAGCCAGAAGACCTGCCGTTGTCGGTTACCTCACATTGGGCTTTCGGAGGAAAAGTCAAGAGGATTGCAAACACTTCACTGTCTGGCATTTACGATGTGCGCCTACTTGTAGGGCAGCCCTCGCCTCGTATTGACGTTTAGCCAGACCAAAGTCGTCAGCCTTCCTTTTGTCGGCTTATCTGCCGAAGGCCCCCAAACGCGGGCTCTATGGGCGACGGTTTTCCTTTCCTCTTTTTTTTGCTCACCATTGGTTGGCACAAGCAACAACGCTCTCTTGGAGTGACCTGGGGAATGTTGGCCTTCTGTTCATTAGCCAGCGCCCAGTCCGACAGCAGCTTTTTCCTACCGCAAGTTCAGGTATTGGCCCCGGCGGCGCGCATGCAACCCGTTGGCGCGCGGGTTGAGCAACTGGATAGCGCTCGGCTGACCTGGCACGCTTCAGAAAATGCGGCGGAAGTGCTTATTCGCCGCAGTGGTTTCTACGTGCGGAATTATGGGCCGGGTAGTTTAGCCACTACTTCGGCGCGCGGAGGTAGCAGTGCACAAACGGCTGTAGTATGGAATGGCCTGCCGCTACAAAGCCCCATGCTAGGCCAGTTAGACTTTGCCTTGTTACCCGCCTTTTTCTCCGATGATATGGCGATACAATACGGCACTAGCACGGCTGCTTGGGGCAGTGGAGCTGTGGGCGGCGCTTTGTTGCTCAATAACACGTCGAATTGGAAGCCTGGGCTCTCGGTCAGCACGCGAGTTGGGATGGGCAGCTTTGGTTGGCGGCAGACGAGTAGTGCATTGCGTTACGGACGTACGTATTGGGCTTCTTCAACGCGACTTTTCATCGAAAGTGCACAAAACGATTTCCTTTATCGCCCCGCCCCTACCCTGCCCTATCAGCGGCAGACCAATGCTCAGCTGCAGCAACAAGCCGCCTTGCAAGAGTTTTTCTTCCGAACACGCCCCCAAGGGGCTACTCTGGTGGTGCGCAGTTGGTGGCAAAACACTTTCCGGCAGATACCGCCCACAATCACTCAGCGCCGCAGCGAAGCTGAGCAAGGCGATGCCGCCTGGCGTACGGCTTTACACTGGCGCAAACCAGGACAACGCGGCTTTTGGGAGATACGTGCCGCCCATTTCGAAGAAAGTATTCGCTACCGCGATCCTTTACTGTTGCAAGATACCCGCAGTGTCTTCCGTACGCAAATGGGCGAGGCAGAGACGATCCTTCGCGTGGGCAAACGATGGCGCCACCAAACGAGCCTCACTTATGTTCAAACGCAGGCTCGAACACCCGCATACGGTAGCGAGGCGCGCCAGTGGCGAGCGGCTCTTTTCAGTAGCTGGATGTGGCAAACAGATCGCTGGAGAGCCCAAATAGATGCGCGTGTAGAGCAAATAGACGGACACTGGGCGCCTTTCATACCAGGTATGGGCGTGGAATGTCAGCTAAACAGCCACTGGCATTTGCGCGCTCGGGCAGCGCGCCACTATCGCGCTCCTACACTCAATGACCGCTTTTGGCTTCCGGGAGGAAATCCTAACCTCCGTCCAGAAAACGGCTGGAGTCAGGAAATAGGCACAGATTACCGAAAAGAGAAAGGCGCCTGGCGATACTACCTTGCGCTCACAGCCTTCCAGCGTCGCATCTACGACTGGATTCTGTGGGCACGGCAGGTGGGGCAGCCCTTCTTTTCTCCTCAAAACATAGCCGAGGTGTGGAGTCGAGGTGCTGAAAGCCGAGGCGAAGTGCAGTACATTGCTCCTTGGGGGTTAGTACAATGGGGAATAGGCTATGACTACGTACGCTCGACCCACGAACGTCCTGTAGTCAACCCACGCATAGAGAAAGGCAGCCAGCTCTTCTACGTGCCTAAACACCGCGTATTCGGTGAGATTTTAGGGCAATGGCGACGCCTACAACTAATTATTTTTTACCAATATACAGGGGCCGTCATTGGCCTGAACGAGCGGGTACCGGCTTTTAACCTCACTAGTGTTCGCGCACAATATGTCTGGCAGGGGCGCACTTTTCAGGGCGGCGTTTTTGGCCAAATAGAAAATGTTTGGAACACCTCCTACTTCGTCGTGGAGCGCCGCCCTATGCCAGGGCGACACTTCCGCGTCGGATCGCATTTTAGACTGCAATAAAACTATTTAACCATTTTTAATTTTTTAAAAAAGACATTATTAACAAAAAATTTTTATCACATGAGGTACTTATGTCTGCTTGTACTCTGCTTTGTGTTAAGTGCCTACTTGGCAGCACAAACGACGGTGAGTTTTGAAAACTTTAATCTACCCCCCAACACTTTTTTAAACAATGCTGCTCCTAATGAGGCCTTTGTAAGTGGCCCAGTAGCGCTGCCCAACAACTATGATCCCGTATGGATGAGCTGGACGGGATGGGGTATCTCTAACCGCACCGACACCATTACGCCTGGTTTTTTGAATGAGAGCAGCGCTATAGCAGGTAGCGGTGCCAATGGCTCGCCTACGTATGCCGTATCCTATGCTTTCGATGGAGTAACTATGCGCCTCCTCGGCCCAGCGGCAGGTAGCACAGTGCTCGGTATGTACGTCACCAACAACGCTTATGCTTACTACAGCATGCGCGATGGAGATGCCTTTGCCAAAAAATTTGGAGGAGTCACTGGCAACGATCCCGACTTTTTTCTGCTGACAATCAAGAAATATCGCAACGGTGTATTAGGTTCCGACAGCGTGAATTTCTATCTGGCAGACTATCGTTCTCCCAATAATTCGGAGGATTACATCGTCAAACAGTGGACTTACGTCGATCTTAGCGCTTTAGGCGAGGTGGACAGCTTACTGTTTACTTTATCTTCGAGCGATGTAGGCGCTTTTGGTATGAACACTCCCGCCTACTTCTGTATAGATGAAGTGAGCATACAGCTCAGTGTTTCTCAGAAGGAAGTGTTGCCAGCGCCCCTGGCTTTCGATCTATGGCCTAACCCTGCTTCTTCTCAGGTAATGCTGAATTTGCCTAGCGATTTCTATACGCAGGGTGTACGCATAGAAATTTTTGATGCCCTTGGCCACCCTGTGCAAATGAGCTCGCAAATGCCCATTTTCGTAGACAGACTTGCACCGGGTCTTTATTATGTACGGGTTTGGGCTGGCGGAGCCGTAGGCATTCGACCGCTTCGCGTAGTTCGGTAGTCGTTGTTTTGCTTTGCCAAGGGCGACCAAAGCCTTGTCGCCCTTGGCAAATGTTCACAGCAGCCCCTCCAAAAGGCGCACCATGTCGGTTTTCTCGCGAACGACGCGCACTACCTGTTCCACGGGAATGCGCTCCTGTTGCATAGAGTCGCGTTCTCGAATGGTTACAGTGTCGTCTTGAAGTGTCTGGAAGTCAATGGTGATGCAATAGGGCGTACCAACAGCATCCTGACGGCGATAGCGGCGCCCAATGGCGTCTTTTTCATCGTATTGACATAGAAAGTGTAATTTGAGGCGATCAAAGATTTCGCGCGCCTTGTTGACCAGTTCTTCCTTGTTGCGCACTAAGGGCAACACAGCGCATTTGATAGGTGCCAGCGCCGGTGCTATGCGCAACACCACACGTGTGCTGTCTTCGCCCTGGGCGTCGGGGACGGTCTCTTCTGTATAGCCGGTGCTCAAGATAGATAGGAACATGCGGTCTAACCCAACGGATGTCTCTACCACGTAGGGCACATAGTGCTCGTTGAGGTCTGGGTCGAAATATTGCAGTTTGCGACCCGACAAGGCTTGATGATTGCCTAAATCGAAATCTGTGCGGGAGTGTATGCCTTCAAGCTCGCGGAAACCAAAAGGAAACTCGTATTGGATATCCACAGCAGCGTTGGCGTAGTGGGCTAAATTGTCGTGGTCTTTGAAGCGCAGCTTATTGGCTGGCGTTATGGCCTGGTGCCAAGCCATGCGGCGACTTTTCCAGTATTCGTACCACTCCATCTCAGTGCCTGGACGAATGAAAAATTGCATTTCCATTTGCTCAAACTCGCGCATGCGAAAGATGAACTGGCGCGCCACAATTTCGTTGCGGAACGCTTTACCCACTTGGGCTATGCCGAAGGGGACTTTTTGGCGCGAAGTTTTGAGCACGTTTAAAAAATTGACGAAGATGCCCTGAGCGGTTTCGGGACGCAGGTAAAGTTTGCCCTCTTCTCCGGCAATATTGGATAGCTGCGTGCTGAACATGAGGTTAAATTGGCGCACCTCGGTCCAGTTGCGAGAGCCACTTTCGGGATCGGCGATTTCCAGTTCGTCAATGAGCGCTTTTAGGGCTCCCATGTCGTTGGTTTGCATAGCTTTAGCCAAGCGCTGAGCGATGTTTTCAGCGCGCTGAGCCCACTCCAGGATGCGGGGATTTGTGCTGCGAAAGAGCGCCTCGTCGAAGTTTTCAAAACGCTTGCGCGCTTTTTCCACTTCTTTTTCAATCTTGGCTTCTAAGCGCTCGATTTCTCCCTCGATGAGTTGGTCGGCCCGGTAGCGTTTTTTGGAGTCTTTGTTATCTATCAACGGGTCGTTGAATGCATCTACGTGTCCAGAGGCTTTCCAAATTTTAGGGTGCATGAAAATAGCGCTGTCTATGCCGACGATATTTTCATGCAGTTGAACCATAGCTTTCCACCAGTACTCGCGGATGTTATTTTTCAGTTCTACGCCCATAGGGCCATAGTCATAAATGCCGCCTAAACCATCATAAATTTCGGAGGAAGGGTAAATAAAGCCATACTCTTTACAATGTGAGACGAGTTGTTTGAAAAGCTCTTCTTGTTGCATGCGAAAAAACACTTGCCGGGGTGCTGACCCGTTTTTGGGTGAAAAACGGCGCAAAGGTGCGGAAAATCGCTTGGAAAAATCGTTATGCAGGCCGACAAACGACCGACATTTTCATGCCAAGGCCATTAGCCAGCCAAATAGCAAACAATACCTACTTTAGCGCTGTTTTTCCGACCTTGCTTCATGCGATTTTTTCACCAGTCTCCAGCTTCTGCATTAAAAAATCTCTGCTATCAATGAGTCATTTTCCGCATCCCGATCGGTTTGAGCGCCGACACATCGGGCCAAACCCGCGCGACCTTCAGGAAATGCTCCGCGTACTGAAGGTATCCTCTTTAGAGGAATTGATTGACCAGACCGTACCTGAAAACATCCGCCTGCGAAAGCCCCTCAACTTGCCTGCTGCACAAACGGAGTACGAGTACTTAGCTGAACTAAAAGACCTTGCCCGCCTCAATCGAGTGGTACGCAGTTACATTGGCCTAGGCTATTACGGTACTATCACGCCATCGGTCATCCTGCGTAATCTGTTCCAGAACCCAGGCTGGTACACGCAGTACACGCCCTATCAGGCAGAAATTGCTCAGGGTCGCTTGGAGAGCTTGCTTAACTTCCAGACAATGGTCAGCGACCTAACAGGGCTGCCCATTGCCAACGCCAGCCTGCTGGACGAAGCTACAGCCGCTGCGGAAGCCATGCACATGTTCTACGCTGAAAGGAACAAACGCGCCATTACTGGTCAGGAAGCCAACGAGTTCTTCGTGGCTGATACTGTTTTACCACAGACACTGGATGTATTGCGCACGCGTGCTCTTCCCTACGGGATTCAGTTAGTGGTAGGAGATTGGCGTACTTACGCTTTTTCGGAAAAGACCTTCGGCGTGCTGTTGCAATACCCGAACCGCGAAGGAGCAATTGAGGACTACCGCGCCTTCGTGGAGAAGGCTAAGGCTGCTGGCGTCTACGTTTGTGTTGCGGCAGACATCCTGTCGCTGGCTTTACTCAAACCTCCTGGTGAATGGGGGGCCGACTGTGCCGTCGGCAACACCCAGCGCTTTGGTGTACCTATAGGCTTCGGTGGGCCACATGCTGCTTATTTTGCTACTACAGAGGAATTTAAGCGCCTCATCCCAGGGAGAATCATTGGCGTATCGGTAGACCGGCACGGCAACCGCGCCTTGCGCATGGCATTGCAAACACGTGAGCAACACATCCGCCGAGAAAAGGCGACGTCGAACATCTGCACCGCCCAAGCGCTGCTGGCTAACATGGCGGCTATGTATGCCGTTTATCACGGCCCGCAAGGCATCCGAAACATTGCCTCGCGTGTCCACGAAATGACCAAAGCTCTAGCTGTGGCCCTGAAAAAAGCGGGCTTCGAAGTAGCACATGCTCACTATTTTGATACGTTGCGCCTGAATGTAGCCGCTGACATCCGCGAACAAATCCATCAGAAGGCAGAAGAAATAGGTATCAACTTTTTCTACGACGAACGAGGTCTACAAATTAGCTTAGACGAAACAGTTACCGACCGCGACCTGGCCGACATCGCCGCTATTTTTGGCGCCGAAATCCCAACACCCGCGTCTTCTCAGGCTATACCAATTGCGCTACAGCGCGATACGCCATTCCTGACCCATCCGGTGTTCAACACTTACCACACGGAAAGCGAAATGATGCGCTACCTGAAACGCCTGGAGAACCGCGACTTGTCGCTAACACACTCCATGATTTCGCTGGGCTCGTGCACGATGAAGCTCAACGCCGCTACAGAAATGATTCCGGTAAGCTGGGAGCTGTGGGCTAACATACATCCCTTTGCACCAGCATCGCAAACCCTTGGTTATCAGAAGATCATTCAAGAATTAGAGCGGTTCCTTTGTGAAATTACGGGTTTTGAAGCCTGCTCATTACAGCCTAATTCTGGCGCTCAAGGCGAGTACACTGGGCTGATGGTTATCCGTGCTTATCACGAGTCGCGCGGGGAAGGACATCGCAACGTAGCACTCATTCCTTCATCGGCACATGGAACCAATCCAGCCAGTGCCGTCATGGCGGGCATGCGCGTCGTGGTGGTAGCCTGCGACGAACGAGGAAATATTGACGTGAGCGATCTGCAGGCTAAGGCTGAACAATACAGCCAGCACCTAGCGTGCTTGATGATAACTTACCCCTCTACTCACGGCGTATTTGAAACAGCCATCCGCGACATTTGTGACATCATCCATCAACACGGCGGCATGGTGTATATGGATGGCGCCAATATGAATGCCCAAGTGGGTCTAACGAGTCCAGCAGCTATTGGCGCGGATGTATGTCACCTTAATTTACACAAGACTTTCGCCATTCCTCATGGAGGTGGTGGCCCGGGAATGGGCCCTATTTGCTGCAACGCCCAGCTGGCTCCCTTCTTGCCTGGGCACCCGCTAGTGAAAACAGGTGGCTCGCGGGCTATTACTGCCGTTAGTGCGGCCCCTTGGGGCAGTGCCAGCATCTTACTCATCTCTTACGCCTACATCAAAATGTTAGGGGCGGAAGGCATAGCAAACGCCACTCGATACGCTATTCTCAACGCCAATTACTTGAAGGCACGACTGGAAGGCGCCTATTCTATTCTCTACAGCGGCGAAAATGGTCGCTGTGCGCACGAGATGATTTTAGACCTGCGTCCTTTCAAGTCGCTAGTTAGCGCTGAAGATGTGGCTAAACGCCTAATGGATTACGGTTTCCATGCACCTACTCTATCCTTTCCTGTAGCGGGAACCATCATGATTGAGCCGACAGAGAGTGAAAGCAAGGCAGAACTCGACCGCTTCTGCGACGCCTTACTGGCCATTCGACAAGAGATAGATGAGATCGCCGAAGGCAAATACACGACGGAGGACAATCCACTGCACAACGCGCCGCATACGGCGCAAGTCGTCTGCAGCAGCGATTGGTCATACGCTTACAGCCGTGAAAAAGCAGCTTTTCCTCTGCCTTATTTGCGCCAAGGGTGGAAGTTCTGGCCAACCGTTAGTCGTATTGACCAGGCGTATGGCGACCGCCACTTGGTTTGCATCTGCCCGCCTGTAGAAACTTATGAGATGGCCTAAGCATTGAGGGTGGCTATGCATAGAAAAGAGGCGACTGTGCCTCATAAGCACAGCCGCCTTTGCCTTTTTTCAAAATTTGTTTTATTTTTTACAGGTTCGGAATAACTAAGACCTGGCCTGGATGGATCAGGTCTGGGTTGTTTAGGATGTCGCG
>JBEQAD010000111.1:0-9809 GCA_041640515.1 Saprospiraceae bacterium
GCGTGTGGGGTCAAGGGCGGCCTCGGGTGGCAGCGTATCTATGCCAGAGGTGTAGGCGCGCTCCACCTCGTTGCCTACTTCGGCTAAGCGTTGGCGCTGTTGAGGCGTCAGTTCGCGGGCAGCACCGGCCGTGCGGCTGTCTTGTTCGGAATAGGCGTGCAGATAGAGCCGGCCCCGGCCAATGCGCTGCTCTACCTCGGCCGCTCGAGTAGAGCGCAGGTACGTCTGTACTGCATATTCGAACTCTATAATAATTCGACTGTCTTTTGAGATGAGGCGGCGGTGAGTGAAAGTAAGCTCGCCCAGATTGTAGTCTATCACATAGTCGTCCTCAAAGCCGCGGCGCAACAGCATGCCGTCAAGGAAGACCTTCTCTGTACCTGCCAGTACGATGATGAAACGCTCGCCATTGGCTCCTTGCAAGCGATAGGGCCCCTGGTTACCCTCTTGGCCAGTGATGAGCTGGCGATGGAATTTGCCGCGCGAGACCGATACAGCTGCGCGCACTTCGGGTTGCTGTGGAGTGGCAGGCTGCCATCGAAGCGCTGCTCCTTGTACGCGTTTGAAATAGTTAGAAAAATAACCAGCGGGTTTGATCAAATCGAAATCGCCAGCTACTAAGGTCACGTTTCGGCGGCGCAATTGGATGAAGATTCGGTCAAATTCCTGCAGTTGACGGGTGGTGCCGTCGGGTTGCAAAGGCACAGAATTGTCCGATAAGGCCGCGGCTACCTCGATATCGTTGCCCAACTGCCCTTGCAGTTGAAGATTGAGGTTAGAATTAAACGTTAGGTTTTGATTGTTGCCAAAACCAATACCACGCACGTAGGCGCCACTGGAGCGCAATGTGCCTGTTTCCCACGGCAGGGTCGTGGGCTGAAAAGGGCGATAGTCGTAGGCAATATCGTTAGGAATGCCTGGCCGGCGAATGATGACGCTATCCAGTCGAAAAAGGGGCCGACCGAGGTTGACGGGTAAGACTCGGTAAACCACTTCCACGCGCATGACCTGAGGGGCTAACCCGCGAAGGCGAGCCGTGTCTGTATAGAGCAGGCAGTTCTCCACCCGAAAAAGGGTAAGGTCTAAAGGCTGCTGGCTATCAGCGTCCAATGCAGCTATTAGCCCCGGAGCCACGGTTAGCGAGTCGAGTGGCTGCACAGGCGTCCAAGCGTCGAGCACGCGCCGGCGCAAATTGGACAAAGGCGAGTCCGTCGGTGTTTGGGCGCTCCCTTCCAAGGGCACCCAAACGCTCGCGACAATCCAGCTGATGAAAGCACAGCCTATGATAACGGCTCGCATGGTCGGAGATTGGCTCACTACGTCCAGACAGAACACAAGGTACGGACGGGGACGCTTCCACCTCTCCCGCCGTTGCCTATACACGCGGGCAAGGTGCTATTGGCGGGGAGACTCGAAGATGGGTTCTACAGCAGAAGAGTCTAACGGAGGCAGCAAAGGCGGCTTTACTGGGCGCGGTGGACGAAGGCGGCGCAGCGAATCGGCTATTTCAGCCATGGCCTCAGCCATCAAGAGGGAGTCCACCAGTCGCTCCGCTTCGGCCAAAAGGTCTTGGCGGCAGCGCTCCATTTCGCGTTTGCGAAACTCATTAACTCGCTCCGCTACTTTTTCTTGAATAAGCGGAGTGTGGTCTTTGCCGCAGCTGACAAAGAGCAACACGGCCATGGAGAACAACCCAATGTGGCGCATATAGTGGCTTTTGGGTGCAAAAGTAGGTCACCCGCCTTTTCCCCTCAGAAGGGCCGCCTATGTACTTCCCTTACCTTACTTTTGGCGCGAAAGCCCTGGGAAGGCTGTCGTTCTTGATAAATAATGATGCTCTTGACTATGCGCGCTACACTACTGCTTTCGGTGTTCCTATTGCTCGAAGCTGGCCTTGTTGCCGGCCAGAACCCTTCCTGCGACGGTACTCGCTACAAAGTACCGGTCTTTGCTGCCGTCCAGAAAACCACAGTGCCTTACGCCACGGCTATCAGTCACCTAGGGCAGACCATTACCCTTTCCATGGATGTGTACGACCCTCAGGGAGATACGGCAAAACAGCGCCCGGTGGTTGTGTTAGCGCATGGCGGTACGTTTATCTTCGGCAACAAGGCCGACATGGCCCGTTGGTGCGAATTGTTGGCCAAACGCGGCTACGTAGCGGCCTCTATCCAGTATCGGCTCTATCCCATCATTCCGCTGGGCTTCCCGGACTCTGTGAAGATCATGGACACGGCCGTAAAGGCTGTAGGCGATATGAAGGCGGCAGTGCGCTACTTCCGCGAGGATGCTGCGGGCAAAAACCAGTTTCGCGCGGACCCTGAACATATCTTTGTCGGGGGCTATTCGGCAGGAGCCGTGGCGGCATTGCATGCCGCCTTCTTAGACGCTGAAGACGATATCCCCCTGTTCATGCAAACGCTGATTGATAACAACGGCGGCTTACAAGGCAACAGTGGCAGCGCGACTAATCAACAATACTCTTCCGCTGTGGGAGCCGTGCTTAACCTTTCAGGTGGCCTGTATCGCCGCGGTTGGATACGAGCAGATGAGCCGCCCATGGTCAGCATTCACGGTACAGCGGATGCTACAGTACCCTATACGGCAGGCTTAGCTGCCGGTCTGGCTTATTTAGAGGGTAGTGGTGTGTTGCACCCCCACGCTTTGCAAGCCAGCACATGGTCCTACTTGAAAACCATCCCCGGCGGGGGACACACCAACATCTACGACAATGCGGCCTACGCCCAACTGCTTAACGATTACTGGATGCGCGCCTGTGCCTTGCTGGAGCATCTTACCTGCTACCAGCCCGACCCAGAGCAGATTACCAGCACTGAACACATCTACGGCCAGCCGCTCTCTGGATTTCTTTATCCCAACCCGCTCCTCGCCGATCGCGCCGTCCTGCAATTGCCGAGCGAGTATGCCGACACTACTTTTGAACTGATGCTATTGGATAGTAGCGGGCGCCAATGGCTGCACATGCGCTTCAGCGGGCAAGGGCCTCATGAAATTGCCCTCTCTGGGATTCCGGCTGGCATGTACACTGCCCTCTTGCGCGGTGGAAGTGTTTGGGGAGCCCAAAAACTCATGCGTTTCTGAGGAGCGGAAGCCCCATCCGGTTAAGTGGGCAGTAACTGTCGTAAAAGAAGGGCAATTCCCAGCAGACTATATCTACTTTTCAAACAGTGCCTCTACAAACGCTTTCTTGTTGAAGATCTGCAGTTGGTCAACGCGTTCGCCGACGCCGATGTAGCGGATAGGTACTTTGAGTTGGTCACTGATGCCGATGACCACGCCGCCTTTAGCGGTGCCGTCCAACTTAGTTAGGGCCAATGCTGTGATGGGAGCAACTTCGGTAAAATGGCGCGCTTGCTCAAAGGCATTCTGGCCAGTGGAGGCATCCAGCACCAACAAGATGTCGTGCGGAGCGCCAGGGAGTTTCTTCTCGATGGAGCGGCGAATTTTTCCCAGTTCCATCATGAGGTTGGCTTTGTTGTGCAAGCGGCCAGCAGTGTCGATGATGGCCACGTCGCAACGGTTATGCAGGGCATACTGAACGGTTTCGTAGGCTACGGCGCCTGGGTCGGCATTCATGCCCTTACTATAAAAATCGCAGTTAGCGCGCTCAGCCCAAACTTTCAGCTGGTCTACGGCGGCGGCACGGAACGTGTCTGCAGCGCCCAGGACGACTTTATAGCCACGCTGAGTGTATTGGGAGGCTAATTTGCCGATAGTGGTAGTCTTACCCACTCCGTTGACCCCGATGACCAGCAGTACATAGGGTCGCTGGGAGGTCGGGGGGGCAAAATCTTCTATGTCTTCGGTATTGTTCTCCGAGAGTATCTGGACGATTTCGTCGCGCAGCAGGTTGTTCAGCTCGTTGGTATTTAGGTATTTGTCTTTAGCTGCGCGGGCTTCTAAGCGTTCGATGATTTTGACTGTGGTATCCAGGCCTACGTCGGCCGAGATGAGCGCTGCTTCGATTTCATCGAGCACGTCCTCGTCTACCGTGCTCTTACCTACAACGGCACGAGTGATTTTGCCAAAGAAGTTATCTTTTGTTTTTTCTAAGCCCTTGTCTAAGTCGGCTTTTTTTTCTCGGGTAAAGAATTTATCGAAAAAACCCATATAAGAGCTCAGGTTGATAGGCTTACAGCGGAGTTTTGAGGGCGTTATCTACCGTGACAATGCTTGTATTTCTTGCCACTGCCGCAAGGGCAGGGGTCATTGCGGCCTACGGAGGCCTCTTTCACGATGGGCTGTGGCCGTGCAGCGGGGCGTTGCCCAGCGTTTTCGGCTGCGCGTTGGGCATTTCGCTGGGTCTCAGTCATTACCTCCTCCGTCACTGGGCGTCGGTTAGTCATGAAGCGCATGCGCTGCCATTGGGCGCGTCGAGCTTCTTCACGCCGGGCCTGTTCCATCTGGCGTTCGTCGGGCAACGCGAGTGAACCTCGGAGCAAGAAGGAAGTCACTTGAGAGTTGATCTGCCCAATCAATGCTTCGAAGAGCTTGTACGCCTCCATTTTGTAAATAACTAGGGGGTCTTTTTGTTCGAAGGAAGCGCCCTGTACGGAGTCTTTTAGGTCATCAATGCTGCGCAGGTGTTCTTTCCAGGCTTCGTCAATAATGGCCAGCATGGCCACTTTTTCAATGTCGTGCATGATGCTTTTACCTGCCGTGCGGAGGGCCTCTTCTATATCCACACTAATATTCAGGCCTAGTACGCCATCGGTAAAGGGAATCAGGACGCGCTTGTAGCGGTCGCCTTCGCGGGCATGGATGTCTTTGATGAGGGGCAGCAAGCGCTCGGAGATTTGCTGGCGCTTTAGCGCATACAGGTCGAACACTTGCTGTTGAAAGTTAGCCAGCACGGTGTCAACAGGAGCGCTCTTAAACCACAGCGGGTCCATTTGCGGGTCTACTCCGATGAGGCGAATGGCATCTAAGCGGAAGGTTTCAAAGTCGCCCGCTTCGCGGTGCACCTGCACTAATTCGCTTGTAATGGCGGTAAAGGCAGTGTTGATGTCCACCGAGAGGCGGTCGCCAAAGAGCGCATTGCGGCGTTTTTTATAGATGGCCTCGCGCTGGATATTCATCACGTCGTCGTATTCGAGAAGACGCTTGCGAATGCCAAAGTTGTTTTCCTCGACGCGCTTTTGGGCGCGTTCGATGGACTTGGTCACCATAGGGTGTTGAATGACATCGCCCTCCTTATGCCCCATTTTATCCATGAGGTTGGCAATGCGTTCGCTTTGGAATAGGCGCATGAGGTTGTCTTCGAGGGACACGAAGAACTGCGATGACCCTGGGTCACCTTGCCGGCCAGCGCGGCCGCGCAGCTGTCGGTCTACGCGGCGGCTATCGTGGCGCTCGGTGCCGATGATGGCCAAACCTCCAGCTTCCTTAACGCCGGGGCCGAGCTTGATGTCTGTACCACGACCTGCCATGTTGGTAGCTATAGTTACTTTACCTGCCAGACCGGCCTCTGCTACGATTTCCGCTTCGCGTTGGTGTTGTTTGGCGTTGAGCACGTTGTGCTCAATACCGCGCAGACGCAACATGCGAGAAAGGAGCTCGGAGATCTCAACCGAGGTCGTGCCGACGAGCACTGGGCGCCCTGCTTCGCGCAAGCGGACAATCTCCTCAATGACAGCGTTATACTTCTCTCGGGCGGTCTTGTAAACTAGGTCGTCCTTGTCTTCGCGAATAACTTTGCGGTTCGTCGGAATGACGACGACGTCCAGCTTGTAAATGTCCCAGAACTCTTTTGCTTCCGTTTCGGCTGTACCGGTCATACCGGCCAGCTTGTGGTACATGCGGAAGTAGTTTTGCAGAGTGATGGTTGCATACGTCTGGGTGATTTCACCCACTTTCACGTTTTCTTTGGCTTCGATGGCTTGATGTAAACCGTCAGAGTAGCGGCGGCCTTCCATAATGCGGCCTGTCTGTTCGTCAACGATTTTGACTTCGCCTTCAGGAGTTACAATATACTCGTTGTCTTTCTCGAACAGAGCGTAGGCTTTGAGCAGCTGTTGTACAGCATGTATGCGGCGGCTCTTGACTCCGAAATCTTGGGAGAGTTTTTCCTTAGCTTCAGCCTTTTCAGCAGGCGATAGGTTAGGATTGTTGTCTATGTTGACTAACTCAGAGCCGATATCGGGCAGAATGAAAAAGTTGGGGTCGTTGTTGAAGCGGCTCAAAAAGTCCAGGCCCTTATCCGTCAGTTCGACGCTGCGGTTTTTTTCGTCAATGTGGAACAACAGTTCGCGGTCTACTTCGGGCATGCGCTTGTTGTTCTCTTGCATGTAGAAGTCTTCTGTCTTTTGTAAGAGCACTTTGACCCCTTCTTCGCTCAGAAATTTGATGAGCGGTCGGTATTTAGGTAATGCGCGATGGGCCCGCAACAGAGGCAGTCCAGCCTCCCCTTCTTCATAGCCGTTTTTGCCAGCGGCAAAGAGTTTTCGGGCTTCTGAGAGAAACTGATTGGCTAGGCGCACCTGCTCTTCGTAGAGGCGCTTGACGGTGGGGTTAAGGTCAACGTATTCTTGGTCTTCGGCACCGCGAGTGACGGGGCCGGAGATGATCAGCGGCGTACGAGCTTCATCAATGAGTACGGAGTCTACCTCGTCCACAATAGCGTAGTGGTGTTTGCGCTGCACAATTTCATCGGCGCTTATAACCATGTTGTCGCGCAGGTAGTCGAAACCAAATTCGGCGTTGGTACCGAAGGTGATGTCGCACCGATATGCTTGGATGCGCTCTGGAGAGTGAGGGCGATATTTGTCGATGCAATCCACCGTGAGCAGGAGGAATTCGTAGATAGGGCCTACCCACTCCTGATCGCGGCGGGCCAGGTAGTCGTTAACGGTCACCACGTGCACGCCTTCACCTGAGAGGCCGTTGAGGTAGGCGGGCAGTGTAGCTACCAGGGTTTTGCCCTCGCCTGTGGCCATTTCGGCAATTTTACCCTCGTGCAACACCATGCCGCCAATGAGTTGCACGTCGTAGTGCACCATATTCCAAACAATATCGCCCCCGGCAGCCGTCCATCGGTTTTTCCAGATGGCTCGGTCGCCTTCGATGCGCACATACGTTTTCTCGGGTCGGGCGGCTAACTGGCGATCGTGCTCGGTGGCCGTGACGACAATCTCCGCGTTCTCTGCGAATCGGCGGCTTGTTTCCTTCACGACGGCAAAGGCCTCAGGGAGAATGTCCTGGAGCACTTCCTCCAAATACTTATCGCGCTCTTTGCGGAGCTCATCCACTTGCTTGAATAAAAGTTCCTTTTCATTAAAATCTTCTTCCTCTAAGGCTTGCTCGTTGACGCGAGCAAGCTCAGCATCAATGTCGCGGAGATAATCAGCAATGCGTTGGCGAAACTCCAGGGTCTTTTGGCGCAGTTCGTCGTTGGTCAACGAGCGATACTGTTCAAAGTAGCGGTTTGTCTCAGCAACGGCGCCTTCGTAGCGGCTCATGTCGCGCTCTTGCTTCGTGCCGAGAATTTTTTTAAGTAGTCCTAGCATATTGTGTGTAGGTGGTGGTCGTGTTTGAGAATAGTGGATGAGAAGTGTCTTAAGAACAACGCCCCATCCAGGAAGATGCCCTTGCAAGGAGGGCTCTTGCCGATGCCTCGCAAAGGTAGCGCTAAGCCAGCGCTGTAGGCGGAAACACTAAGCACATTTCATTCCAGGTAGAAAATGTAAGCGAAAAATCGGACAAAATGGCAGGTGCGGATTGGGCAAGAGTACACCGCTTTCGGGTCTGTGTTTGAAACCCTGCCGGCCCATCAGTGTTTTTTGTTGGTCATTGGCAAAGTTAGTAGTGGACGCTTTTGCTTTCTCTTTTCTGAAGAAAGGGAGAGCGAAATTTGCCGCTATGGGCAACGCAAGGTGGGTGCCGACACGCCAACAGACGACGCATCGCAATTAAAAGAATGCTTTGCTCGCCCCCTGGCTTTTTCTGACAAAACAACTCTCTGATTATGAAAGTTCGGCTATTAGTTGGTCTGCTTCTTCTATGTGCATCTGTCCTAGTAGGGCAAAGTGTCTTTCGCTTAGAGCGCGCTCTATCGTGGGAAACGGAGCCGCAGCGTTGGAGCCGGCCTGATGGTACCACTATGGAACAGTGGTTTTTCAAAGGAGGGTATTACTCTGATCGGGCGCCTACTTTGCCCTTTTTTGCCGAGCGTATCCCATTGTCGGGGCGTGTTCGCCTGGCGGCAGAGGTAAGTGATGTACGCTACGAACCTATTGCGTTAAAGGAAACGCCCGATGTGGCAGTGCTTTCAGACAAGTTGGATGTAGTGGTTGACGTGCTACAAGAGGGCAACAATTACTACGGCTGGGTCCAGTTCTACCCTTTGCGCCGCGCTGGTAATGGATATGAACGCGTTATTTCCTTCGTGTTGACAGTGCGTATTTCGGCCCCCACGCCTGAACCAGTAACTCCGCGCAGCGGCCCTAATACCTTCAACTCGGTTTTAAGTACAGGTGCTGTGTACAAGTTTGGCGTGAGCAAAAGCGGTATCTATCGCTTGGATTTCAACTTCCTGCGCAACACGCTGGGCATTACTAATTTGGAGAGCATAGACCCACGGCGAATCCGCCTATTCGGAAATGGTGGTTCGATGCTGCCGGAGCGTGCCGGCGATGATCGTCCTGATGACCTCATCGAAAATGCCATCTTCGTAGCGGGCGAGGCCGATGGGAAGTTCGATAACAACGATTATATCCTATTTTATGCCGTGGGGCCGGCGCCTTGGTCGTATCGGCCCAGTGCCAATATGCCTCCGCTGACCATCACACCGCACTTGTACGACCAGTTTGCTTATTATTTCATACAAATAGGCGATACGCCCGGGTTGCGCATAGCAGAACAAGCGAGCGAGCCGACAGCAACTTTTGTCACAGAGGTTTTCGATGACGTGCAGCGCGTAGAAGATGACCGCATCAACTTGCTGCATCAGGCTAGCTGGGCGCAAGGTTCGGGTAAGCGTTGGTTTGGTGATTACTTTTTTCAAACCCGTGAGCGCACTTATAATTTCCGGTTTCCGAATGCGGTCGTCGGTTCATCAGCACGTCTGGCTTGCGTGTTTGCTGGGCGCTCTCAGGTTAGTACTACCGTGCAAGTGAGCGCCGGCAATGCCACTTTCTCTGGTCTTATTTCGGGTGTTTTGGTCAGTGATAATGAGGCTAGCTATGCTTCCGATGTGTTGCTTACAGGTTCTTTTGAGGTGGTAGGAGACAATACTGAAGTGCGCGTGCGCTATTTGCCTTCCTCGGTGCCGAGCGAGGGCTGGCTCGATTATCTCGAGCTTAATGTGCGCCGGCGTTTGTCCATGACAGACCAGATGATGGAGTTTCGCGACCTGCAAACTCTTAGCCAACCTGCAGCGCGTTTCCGCTTGGACAATGCCAATGCTGGCTTGCAAATATGGGATATCACCAATCGACAAGTGCCTGCTCGTCAGCAGTTTAACGTTTCTGGTGGTGTGGCCGAATTTGGAGTACAAACGCAGGGAGTGCTGCGTAACTTCATTGCCTTTTACGACAACGCTTCGCTGCCCCGCCCAGAACGCGCCGTGGGCCGTATCGGAAACCAAAACATCCACGCCTTGACTAACCTGGACATGGTCATTGTCTATCATCCTGACTTCGAAGGACCTGTGCAGCAATTGGCCCAGCACCGCCGCGCGTATAGCGGTCTTGAAGTTGCCACAGTGCGCATCGACCAGCTGTACAACGAATTCTCCTCTGGAGCTAAAGACCCTACAGCTATTCGGGACTTAGCGCGCATGCTCTACATGC
>JBEQAD010000112.1:0-7052 GCA_041640515.1 Saprospiraceae bacterium
CCGCAGCCGTGTACATCGTGGACATCCACCACGAACACATCGCCCTGGCGGAGGCGCGCAAACTGGGCATCAAGACCTTCGGCATCGTGGATACCAACTCCGACCCCACTTTGGTGGACTACCCCATTCCCAGCAACGACGACGCTTCCAAAGCCATCGCTTTCATCACTAACTACCTGACGGAAGCCATCCGCGAAGGGCTGCGGGAACGCCAAAATACCCAGAGCGAAGAAAGCGAGGGCGCAGAGGCGTAAAACAACGCCCAAAGCCAGGAGCGACCCGCCTTTATGCACCTAAAAACCCTTTTTTGTAAACGAACACCATAGCAATATAAATCCACCACAATGTCCGACGTAAAAGTTACCACTGCCGACATCCAGAAGCTCCGCGAAATGACGGGCGCAGGTATGATGGACTGCAAAAAAGCCCTCACTGAAGCCGGCGGAGATTTTCAAGAAGCCATAGATATCCTGCGCAAAAAAGGCATCGCCAAAGCGGCCAAGCGCGAAGACCGCGAGGCTCGAGAGGGCGTCGTGATTGCTCTGGCCAGCCCCGACCAACAGCGCGGGGTCATCATTTCTCTACAGTGCGAGACCGACTTTGTGGCCCGCAACGAAGGCTACATCAGCATCGCCCGCAAAATGGCCGAGATTGCCCTGGAGAAATTCCCGGCGACGTTGGAAGACCTCCTCGACCTGCCCTACGAAGCGGGTGTCAGCCTCCGGGAAAAGGTAGGCGAGCAGAACGGTGTTATTGGTGAAAAGATTGAGCTGGGCCGTTACGAACGTTTAGAAGGAGCCTGTGTGGTCACTTACAACCACTCTAACAACAAGCGCTCAGTGCTGCTGGCGCTCAACAAGCCCGGCTTCGACGAAGCCGGCCGAAACCTCGCCATGCAAGTCGCCGCGCTTGGCCCAGTATCGGTAGGCAAGCACGATATCGCTCCCGCCATCGTTGAAAAGGAAATGGAAATCGGCAAAGAGCTCGCCCGCAACGAGGGCAAGCCGGAAGACATGCTCGAGAAAATCGCTCTGGGTCGCCTCAATAAATTCTTCCAGGAAAACACCTTGCTGGGTCAGAAGTACGTGAAGAACCAAGAGCAAACGGTAGAGCAGTACCTGAAGAGTCTGGATAAAGACCTGACAGTAACGGGCTTTAAGCTCGTTGCGCTATAATGAGCGTCTTGCTCCACCTGCAACAGCGCCTCTGCATACGTCGGCACTTTGCCGCCTTTGTGCAGAGGCGCTTTGCTTTGGATGGGCGGCCCCTCTGCAGCGGCGCCGAAATATCGACCAGCCGTGAACCGTTGCAGAAAAGTTGGCATTTTTGGGACATCCAAATTCAAGGCACTATGATGAAAGGATACCGATCTGCAGGGCAAGTCATCTCGCTGTTGTGGTGGTGTGTGTATTGCTGGGGCCTGGCTTCACCAACAGTAGCACAGAACCAACGCATCCTGGTATCGGAATCTATACAGCTGCGCAACGATTACGGCTACGAAATCATTGGGCGCATGCGCGACCGCATTCTGTTATTTCGCGACAAAGCGGACGACTTTGAAGTCCAGGCTTTCGACAATAATATGCGCCCCACCTGGAGCCGTGTGCTGGAAGACCTGGATAAAAACGGCGTGCAGATTTTGGCCGTCATTGGCGGGGCAGAGAGATTCTCGATAGTATTCAGGCAGCGCCGCCGAGGCGCAGTGCACTTGCGAGTACACCAATACGATGCTGGAGCCACCCGTTTAGATAGCGCCACGCTGAAAACCTACGGCGAACGTCTGCTTGCCACACCCGAGTTGGGTCTCTTTCGCAGCGAAGATCGCAACTGTATCGTGGTGGTTAATACGGCTGAGCGCGGACGTATGGAGACCACCTGCTTCCGGTTAGACCGTCTAGAAGTACTCTGGGACAAGGTGTTGGTCATAGACGATGTATACCACGATACCAACATACGCGGCATGGAAGTGAGCAATGCGGGGGATTTCTTCCTGATTAGCGAGTGGAATAATCGCCGCAATCGCTTAGGCGCCCACGAGTATCAAGTGCTCCATGTGCGCACCGACACTGTACGTCTCATCCGCGTACCCCTGCCCGACTTTCTGACCATTGACGCCAAGTTCACTTTCGACAACCTCAACCAGACATTAGTAGGAGCGGGCTTCTACGCCGAGCGCAACCGCGACCGGGCCAATGGTGCCTTCTATGTCCGAGTGCCTTTGCGCGGCGAGCCTACGGTGCGCTACGAGTCATTTTCCGACCGGTTTATTTCCGTGTTGCGGCGCAAAGATGTAACCGATGACACTCGAGGCATTCCCTATACCACCGTCCAGCAGCTGGTGCTGCGCCAGGATGGCGGAGTGCTCATTGTGGCCGAATTATACCACGAAATTCAACGCGGTACGCTGGCTGGTCGAGGTATCTGGCGCGATGGAATGCGCCTGGTTGTGGACTATTACTACGACGACGTGCTGTTGGTTACGCTCAACCCCGACGGCTCTGCCCATTGGATGACGGTACTCCACAAACGCCAATACTCCCAAGACGACGACGCCATTTTTTCATCCTTTTGCTTGCTGCGCGCCCCCGACCGAGTGCACATTCTGTTCAACGACGAGATTAAATACGAAAACACCTGCAGCGAATACGTCGTATCGCCTTTGGGCGACTTCGACCGCAACAGCTTGCTCAATACGCACGGGCAAAACCTGCGCTTGCGTTTCCGCGATGCCCTCCAACTGAACGCCAATGAATGCGTCGTGCCTTCAGAATTTCGCAACCGGCTACGACTGGTGCTGGTCCGGTTTTAACTACTTGTTGTGTTACCCATGACCGACGTTAACACCTTAGGCGAATTCGGCCTTATCGAACGACTCACTAAATCCTTCCCCCTGCGAAATGCTACCTCGCTCAAAGGCGTAGGCGACGATGCAGCTGTTATTGACAATGGATCGCATTGCACTGTAGTGAGCACAGACATGCTGGTGGAGGGCATCCATTTTGACCTGACCTACACGCCCCTCAAACACTTGGGCTACAAAGCCATCGTGGTCAACCTGTCGGACATTTACGCCATGAATGCGTATCCTAAGCAGGTGCTCGTGTCTATCGCTATTTCCAGCAAATACACTGTGGAAGCCTTGGACGAGCTGTATGCCGGCATTCGCGCGGCCTGCGACGCTTATGAGGTGGACTTGGTCGGCGGCGACACTACTTCCGCTCCGCGAGGAATGGTTATCTCCGTAACGGCCATTGGAGAAGGGAAAAAAGAGCGCCTCACCTATCGCAGCGGGGCACATCCGGGTGACCTCATTTGCATCACAGGCGATCTGGGCGCAGCGTATTTAGGGTTGCAAATCTTGGAGCGCGAAAAGCGCCTGTGGCAAGAAAACCCCAACTTGCAGCCCGATCTGGAAGGCCAGGCGTACCTTATTCAGCGCCAACTCAAGCCCGAAGCTCGGCGCGATATGATTGAAGCCTTTCAAAAAAACGACCTCCTTCCTACTTCCATGATTGACATCTCCGACGGCCTGGCCTCGGAGCTTTTTCACTTGTGCAAGCAAAGCGGTACTGGCGCCTTGTTGGAAGAGAGCGGCGTGCCTATCCATCCCGAGGCCCAACTCATGGCTATTAAATTCCGGCTCGACCCCATCACCTGCGCGCTGAGCGGTGGCGAAGACTACGAGCTGCTGTTCACTATTGACCCACGGGATACCGATAAAATCCGCTTTTTACCGGACATTTACATCGCCGGAGAGATGCTCCCCGCCAGTGATGGCATCAAACTCAGCACAAAAGGCGGCAAACTACACGACCTCAAAGCGCAAGGATGGCGTCATTTTTAACCGAAGGAAACATTTTTATCCATCCAAACTGTCGTATTGCTATGGAAAAATGGCTACTCTCGATGCTCCTTGGTCTGCTGGGCAGTCCCAACACAGTAGCAGCTCAATCGTGCCAGTTTCGATTAGACATGTTCGACAGCTTCGGAGATGGTTGGAACGGCGGTCGTTTATTCGTCAGCCACGGGGGCAATATTCAAGAATTTTCATTACCCAATATAATCGGCAGTGGAAGCGATAGCACCGTGTATTTTACAGTGCAGGCAGGCATGCCGCTCATCCTGCTGTGGTCTTCCGGCTTTTTTGACGAAGAGATCTCCTTTGTGCTATATGATAATGACGGCGGTGTGGTCTATTCTGCCAGTAATCCGAAGAGTGGCTTGCTGTTCATCTTGCCTCAGGTACGATGCTACACGTGCCTGCGCCCTCTAAACCTGAAGGTAGAAAATATCTGGGATACCCGCGCCCGTCTCGCTTGGACGACGGCTCCGGGTGGTCAGGCACCTGTCGGCTGGCGCGTGACCTATGGCTTAGCAGGCTTTGACCCCTCTGTCGGTGGAGCGGTGGCCTTCACCACTCTGCCGAAAATCACACTCACGGACCTGATGCCCAACACGGAGTACGATTGCTACGTGCAGCAGGAATGCGACAACGACTCGATAAGTCGCCTCACCGGGCCGCTGCGTTTTCGAACGTACCGAACTCATGACGTGGGCATTAGCGCCATTGTGACCCCGCAAAGCGGTTGCAGCTTAGGCGTGGAGGCAGTTACCGTTGCCTTGCGCAATTACGGTGCTGCTCCACAAACACTTATCTCTTTCAATTTTAGCGTGAACGGCGTGCTGGCTGGTGTCCCTCAGCCTAGCGACGGTTTCTTTACCGGCATCCTCGGAAAAGACAGCACCGCTATTGTTGCGTTCGAGACGCTGTACGATTTCTCTGCTCCAGGCGAGTACCTTATCGAAGCATGGACGGAAATGAAAGACGACGAATACCGACAAAACGACACAGTACGCCTTCGCGTGCTCAATCGCTTACATCCGCCGTACTTTCAAGATTTTGAGGATTGGACAGGCGGTTGGGCGGTGGATACCACTGCCAGCAGCTTACCCTCCTGGGCATGGGGCGTTCCAGCAGGCGAGGCCATTGTGAAAGCGGGCAGTGGAAAGAAGGCCTGGGTAACTAACCTCTCTGGCAAGTATAATAACTTTGAGCTATCCTATCTGCAGTCGCCCTGCTTTGATTTCTCCGGCTTGACGCGCGACCCCGTCATCGAATTTCTCCTTTACTACGACATGGAGCAAAGCTACGACGGCGCCTGGCTGGAAGTCTCTACCAACAATGGCGCCACCTGGTCGCGGGTAGGGCAGTTGGGCGCCGATATCCATTGGTACAACGAAACCATTCCCGCGCCTTTTGCGGATACGGTGTGGTCAGGTCAAAGCAAAGGCTGGCTCTTTGCCCGCCACCCGCTGACAGGAACGGCCGGAAAAGCCGAGGTGCGTCTGCGCTTTGCTTTGCGGGCCGACCCGTTCTTCAACCTGGAAGGCGTAGGAATAGACGCCATTCGGATATATGAGCCAATAGCTAGCGACCTAGCCGCTCTGAATGTACGCACCGCTGGAGAAGCCGACATATGCGGCCTAGCAGACGACGCCGTCGTGCTGTACCTTGCGAACCTGGGTTTCCAGCCTGTGACGGCGTATCGCGTAGCTTATGCACTGCCAAACAAGCCCATCGTCGTAGAAGACGTAGGGCCAGTCTTGTTGGAGCCTAACAAAGCAGTGTTTTATACCTTCTCTGAGACGTTCGACAGCCGAGACGCCAACTTGACGTTACGCGCCTGGGTACAATTGAGTGGCGATGACCGCCCCACCAATGACTCCACAGAACAGCGCGTCGAACACCAGCCGCTTAATCTGCCGCTGCGCGAAAACTTCGAAAACGGATTGCCCCTAGGTTGGATAACTACTGGCGAAGTAACCGACGGACACAACAACACCTCGAAGGTGCTGAGCCAAAACCTGTTCGCTCTCGTCCCTTTCTTCAAACTGATGACGCACCGATATGGCCCTGTGCAAATGGGCGACTCGCTAGCCTTCGATTACCGCATTACTAATCGCAATAGCAATGGCACTGTAGGCACCAGCCTTGATCTAGGCACATACTTCGATGTGCTGGTGTCGGACAACTGCGGGGCGTCGTACAAAACGCTGTACACCATTGATGCAAGTAATCACGTGCCCAGCGCGACTATGCGCCGGATATGCTTAGACATGAGCTCTTATGCGGGCCACTCGGTCATCCTGCGCATTGAAGGCGTATGGAGCGCCGGTGATTTCCATTTTGATATAGACAACCTTGAACTGCCCGCTTCGAAAACAGTATCGGCCCCAGAGCGCCCAGCATCGGAGCCTTGGGCATTTATGCTGTGGCCCAACCCCACCTCTGGGCTAGTTTATCTACAGGTTGAAGGTGAGCCGGTAGTTGAAGCGCGTATACAGGTAGTCGACGCCACGGGGCGAGTGTGGTGGGAGCGACAAAGGATGTACATCGAGCCTGTGGCCGAGACGCTGAACTTGCAAGCCGCACCACCAGGGGTATATTGGGTCCGAGTGTCCACTGATACTTTCCAGGCTACCCGCAAAATCATCAAGCACTGACATGCCCTCTTCATGGACACAGGTTCTATTATCCGCTTTTTCTCCATCTCCCTAGTTGGGCTGCTCCTGTTGTCGGCAGCATGCGTCAACAAAAGCCAAAATATCCGCGACTACTACTTCCCTGTGAACGACCTGCTGGGCGGCAAGGTGTATGCCTACAAAGCCGAAATAGGCGATACCACCGAATGGCGCTACTGGTATTACCGCACTTTTGCACGCGATAGTGGCCTATTCTTCACCGGCGTGCAATACGACCATTTTTTCCAGATTAATCAAATCGTTCGGGAAAGGATAGACCACTCGGGCGCCGTGGCACAGCAGGTGCTCTTGTACGAACCCGATACGGCAATGCAGCGCTTACTGCCAGTGGAGGCGATTGTCGAAGCTGACGACCTGTTTCCGTTTCGAGTGCACGACTCTTCAGGAGTTTTTCTCTATCGGCTTAGATACCGACCACCGTCTGACACTTCAGCAGAGATTTACCTCATCCGCAACCGGCGCTATTTAGGGCCAGGACCTGTTTTTGAATTTGAAGGCAAAAAATATCC
>JBEQAD010000112.1:7062-9792 GCA_041640515.1 Saprospiraceae bacterium
CGACGCTCTTCCGATCTGCTTTGGCCTGCGTGAGGCTGTAGGCCATCGGGCCGAAGGCGCTGCTGAAATAGAGGGCACAGGTGAGGAGTGGTATGCCAAAGGGTTAGGGCTGGTCTACTTCCGGAAAGCCTTTGGCGAGCAAGGGAAGATCCAGCTGGCCTTCCGCCTGCGCGAAACTTTCCCCATGACAGAGTTGGAACGGCGCGCAGCCCATCTGCACGCTCCTGAGGTGGACGTTGAGCGCTAAGAGCAAGGGCCCTCAACACAGACCTTATACAGCTACTGTGCGCCCAATATCCGCAGTGCCGCCGTATTTAGCCGCCTATCCGCTCCTTTAGTCTAAAGGCTCACAGGGAAATAAAGTGAAAAACCAAACTTTGGCGTTTGGTAGCTGTTTTTCACAAATGTCCTTTGTTTTTAAACCAAAATTTGCAATAAATGATGATGACCATTAAGCGTATTTTTTTGGTAGCTGCCTGGTGCGCAGCACCAGTGCTTTTCCTCCCTGCTCAAACGAAAGCGCCCGACAACTGGTTTACTTTGGATAAGTCGAAGGACAATGTGCTGGGCACTAGTTCAGACAAGGCACTGGCTATGCTGAAAGAAAAGAACCGCAAGAGCCAGCCCATCATTGTGGCCGTACTTGATTCTGGGGTGGACTTTTTGCATGAAGACCTCAAAGACATCATGTGGGTCAACCCGGGCGAAATTCCCGACAACGGCATTGATGACGACCGCAACGGCTATGTAGACGACATCCACGGATGGAACTTCCTCGGTGGCCCGGACGGCCAAAATGTGCACCACGAAACTCTTGAACTGACGCGCGAGTACGTGCGATTAAGCAAAAAATTTGAAGGCACCAACCCCAAAAACCTTTACGGCGAGGCAAAGAAGGAGTACGATTACTACCTAAAAATTAAAGAAGCCTTCGAAGAAGCGCGCCAAAAAGCAGAGGCTACCAAGGCGCAAATTGCCGCCCAGTTTGAGCGCGTCGAGAAAGCCTTTGCCACCATCGCTGCGGCCTTAGGCAAAACCTCCTTCGCCGAAGAGGACCTGCAGTCGCTGGACACAAAGGGGAATAAAGACCTAGACGAAGCCGTTGCGCTAGCCAAGCGCGTTCTCCCGCGCGGCCTGACCCCTGACAACATCGCCCAACAAAAGGAAGAGGCTTCGGGCGACCAGTTGCGCTACAACCTCAACCCTGAATACAACCCTCGCTACATCGTGGGCGATAATCCCGAGGACTTGAGCAACCGCATCTACGGCAACAACGATTACCGAGGGCCGGATGCTGCTCATGGCACGCATGTGGCCGGCATCATCGCCGCTATCCGCAATAATAACATCGGCATCAACGGCATTGCTGACAACGTACGTATTATGACGGTGCGCTGCGTACCCGACGGTGACGAGCGCGACAAAGACGTGGCTAATGCTATCCGTTATGCTGTAGACAACGGCGCCAGCATCATTAACATGTCCTTTGGCAAAGGCTATAGCCCCGATAAAAAATACGTAGACGACGCCGTCAAGTATGCCGCTGAGCACGATGTACTACTGGTGCATGCCGCTGGAAACGATGCGGAGAACAACGACACGCGCCCCAATTTTCCCAATGCTAACTATCTAGAGCCAGTCAGAAAGGGCCTCTTTGGCAAGCAAAGGACCGCGCCCAACTGGCTCGAAGTGGGTGCCCTTTCCTGGGCCAGCGGCGAGCGTCGCGTTGCCAGCTTCTCGAATTATGGCAAGCGCAACGTGCACCTGTTTGCTCCAGGATACCAGATTAAGTCTACTGTGCCCGATAATGAGTATGCATCTTTCAGCGGCACTTCTATGGCCTCACCTGCAGCTGCCGGAGTAGCGGCTATCATTCGCTCTTACTTCCCGGAACTGTCGGCAGCTCAGGTGCGCGACATCTTGGTGCAGTCGGCTCAAAAACAAGAGGGTGAAGTGTATAAGCCTGGCAGTACGGAAAAGGTCAAGTTCAGCGACCTGTGCGTAAGCGGCGGCGTTGTGAACGCCGTCAACGCCGTGATGTTAGCAGAAAAAACCTCGCCTGCTAAGAAGAACAAGAAAGCCATTTGGCGCGAAGCGGGCGCAGGCAAGCAAGTAAAAATCGTTACGCCCTAACTTCCCTATTTCCCAGCGAAGAGCCGTCAACGGCTCGGTAAAGGCAACACTAAGCATGCCGGGCGCCGAGGCAGTCCAGTCTTACTGCTTCGGCGTCCGGCGTTCAGTGGAGGTCAGTTTCGTCGCGCAGCGCGCTCCCATCGCTCCTGGCGGCGCTCGCGTGCTTCTTGTAGGCGGTCTACCAAGCGCTCGCGGAAGGTGCGCTCAGCCAAGGGCATGCGCACCAGCTTGCGCGGAGGCAACACCCGGCGCAATTTCTGGAAGAGCTCTTTTTCCAGGTCTAGTTCGCGCTGGCGTATTTCAAAATGGCGCTTGATAGCATCTTCTACTTCGCTATCGGTCATCGCGTCCACTTGCTTTTGAGGCCGGAGCGACCCCAACATCTTTTCGCGATTTTCCAGATAATCGTTGTACACAGGCCAAAAACCCTGGGCCTCTTCCGGAGTTAGTCGGAGCACCTCGGTGAACACTGCTACCCGAAAAGCACGCAGGCGCTCATCGCGGCGGTCAGGGTCGGGCTGCGCATGAAGTGGTAGCATAAAACTCAACCAAAGGGCACCTAAAATAGCGTGTTTCATAGCCGCTTAGTTTGTGAGC
>JBEQAD010000113.1:0-9751 GCA_041640515.1 Saprospiraceae bacterium
GCCACTTCCCGCTTTATTTATTCAAGCCGTAAAAAGGGTAATTGGTTAAAACGACGTGTGTGCTAAGTCGAAGCGAAAATACAAGTTTATGCCGGCGTTAGTCATGCGTGCTTGGCGAACAATCTCGTTCGTCAAGTCTAATTCATAGTAAGCTTCCAACCCTACTGCTGCGCGCTCAGCCGGGCCAATCACGCGCCCACAGCCTACGCGCAAAGCCAGCATATTGGCGGACTGAACGCCCAACGGATATGCAGGGTTGTAGAATGTCTTTAGCTGCTCACGCGCTTCAGCGTTGGTACTAAACGTAATGGTTTCGGCTCCCCACCCCCAATCGCGAAACACGCGTTTGAACCCGCCATGGGCGGAAAAGAAGAAGTCGCTCTCCAGAGGTCGGAAGTCCTTACCCAGCCCAATCGTCATAGCAACGGACATTTTCTGATAGCTCGATGGAGAAGACATAAACTCGACATTGCCAAAAACTGGAAAGAGGCGGTGTGCAATGAAAGCATTCAACCCGTAGCGCGGCTGAGCATATCGGCTGCGCAGGCCGTAGTCTTTTTCAAACTCTTCCCACGTATAGCCGCCTTTGTCCTTATGGCTCATAGCGACAAATTTGTACACGTTCTGCAGGTTTGTCGCGTAGAACTGCGTGTTGTGGAACAGCATTGAACCGCCTGCATTGATACCAAGGCGGACAAAGAGGTTTTCGTTTTTTTGTGCGGCTGCCCTACTGCAAAGCCATACCCCGATGATTAAGAGCGTAAAGATTTTTTGCTTCGTCATAACTTCGTTTTTATTTAAAAAAAAGAGCACAACCTTCCAATTGCAGCGAATTGGAACGGGCGGGGAAGTAAGACGATTAACCGGGGGTTGCGTCATTTCCGGCAAAAACCGTTCCGCAATGGACGGATACGGGCCTCTTCAGCGAGACGCAGGGAACCGAGCCCAAAGGTACAGGATTTGTAAGGAGCATGAAATGGACAACTGTTAAAAAACAGTAATTCCTATGCTCGGGCTAATACATACTCTAATCCCAGTTTTTCTATGGCTTCTAATAGCTCATTACTTACCAATACTCGCCTGTTCGATGAGGCAAGGGTCAGCCGTTCTTTGTTTTGAAAGTCTATCAGCTCCATGCGCAATAGATGTTTGCCCTTGTGCTCCCTACAGATTTGCTCTATTTTAGTAATAAGGTCTGTTGTGATGTGCTCAACAGGAATAAGGAGAGTGATGCCCCGTGCCATCTCTTCGCTAATGCTCTCCAGCATTCGGATGTTGCTTACCCTTAGTTCGAAAGTCTCTGAACCGTAGCGAGTTTTGTACTCGCCCTCTACATAGAGGCAGTTTGCTTCTTCTAAAAAGCCTTTAAATTTCGCATAAGTATCGGTAAACAAGGAGATTTCCAAATCACCGGTATAGTCCTGTAGGACGATGCGCCCCCAGGGAGAGCCCTTCTGAGTGGTGCGATGTTCCGCTTTTATGACAAAGCCAGCGATAGCGACTCTCCTATTTTTACAATTTTCTAGTTCGCTAATAGGGGTAGCAAAACTTTTCCAGATGGACCGATAATCATCCAGGGGATGGCCGCTCAAGTAGAAACCCACCACCTCGCGCTCGCGCTGGAGCAGAGTCAGTAGGTTCCATGGCTCCGCGCGGGGCAGGGGCGGTGGTGGGATGCTTACCGAGTCGGACAAGTCGCCAAAGAGCGAGTGAGCGGATAGGATTTTGTCCTCCTGATACGCATGGGCATAGCGGAGCAAGTGTTCGAGGAACGACTCGTATTTGTCGCTCGGTGCGAACAGTTGGCTGCGGTAACCGCGATCTTTTTCTACCAGCGGGGCCAATTCATCGAAGGCGCCAGCACAGGCCAGGCTTTCCAGGACACGCTTGTTAATGGTGCGCAGATTGGCGCGGCGCATAAAGTCATAGATGTCCTGAAAGGGGCCATTTTTTTGCCGCTCTTCGATAAGGCTCTCTACGGCTGCTTCTCCTACTCCTTTGATGGCCCCCAGGCCGTAGCGGATAATGCCCTGTTTGTTCACGGAGAAGTTGACCACAGACTCATTTACATCCGGCCCTTTCACCTTCAGCCCCATACGTCGACACTCTTCCAGGAAGAAGGTAATTTTGTCAATATTGCCTAAGTTGTTACTTAGCAAAGCTGCCATGTATTCTGCCGGATAGTTGGCCTTCAAATAGCCGGTCTGGTAGGCCACTAACGCGTAGCATGTAGAGTGGCTCTTATTAAAGGCGTACGAGGCGAAAGCCTCCCAATCGCTCCAGATTTTTTCTAGTTTTTCTTTAGGATAACCGCGCGAGGTGGCGCCCTCCATAAATTTTTCCCTCATTTTGTCGAGGACAGCCTTTTGCTTTTTACCCATGGCCTTGCGCAGCACGTCGGCATCGCCTTTGGAGAAGCCTGCAAGTTTTTGTGAAAGCTGCATGATTTGCTCCTGATAGACGGTGATACCAAAGGTTTCGCGCAAGTATTCCTCCATTTCGGGCAGGTCGTAGGTAATGGGCTTGCGTCCATGCTTGCGCGCGATGAACTCCGGGATGTATTCCATCGGGCCCGGCCGATAGAGGGCGTTCATAGCGATAAGGTCTTCAATCTTGTCGGGCTTTAGTTCGCGCAAGTATTTCTGCATACCCGCGCTTTCAAACTGAAAGGTTCCGTTAGTTTCGCCGCGCTGGTAGAGTTCGTACGTCTTACGGTCGTCAAGGGGAATGCGGTCAATGTCAATCCGGATGCCGTGGTTTTGCTCGATCAGGCGTACTGTATCGCGGATAACGGTAAGGTTTTTTAGCCCTAAAAAGTCCATTTTGATCACCCCGGCATCCTCTATGGTGTTGCCTTCGTATTGGGTAATGAGGTAAGGCGTTTCCTTGGAAACAAACACTGGCAGGACTTCGGTCAGGTCTTTAGGAGCAATGATAATACCGGCAGCATGGATGCCGGTGCCGCGCACTGAGCCTTCAAGCACCAACGCTTCGCGCAAAACCTTGGCTTCTGGTGCATCTTCGTTGTTCAGATAGGCGCGCAGCCGCTTGCAGTTCTCGATTTCGTCGGCATTGAGCTTTTCTTTTTCTGCCAAAGAGTCCTCTCCTTCTAGAGGTGCTTTTAACACGCGCTTTAGGGAAATGCCGGGCCGCTCGGGCACCAATTTGGCCAAGGCATTGGAGCGATCCAGCGGCAAGTCGAGCACGCGAGCTACGTCTTTGATAGACATTTTGGCCGCCATTGAACTGTATGTTACGATTTGAGCGACCTGCTGATAACCGTATTTTTTCACAACATAATCAATCACCCGGTCGCGCCCTTCGTCGTCAAAGTCAGTGTCGATATCGGGCATGCTTTTGCGCTCTGGATTGAGAAAGCGCTCAAAGAGCAAGCCGTATTTGATAGGGTCAACATTGGTGATACCTATACAGTAGGCCACCGCCGAACCGGCTGCCGAGCCGCGCCCAGGGCCAATAAATACCCCTAACTCTCGTCCAGCCTGGATGAAGTCGGCTACAATGAGGAAGTAGCCGGCAAAGCCCATCGTCTGGATGGTTTGCAGTTCGAAATTCAGGCGTTCTTCGATTTCTGGTGTTATCCGACCGTATCGCTTTCGCGCACCTTCAAAGGTTAGGTGGCGCAAATAATCGTCCTGAGAAGGAAACTCCCGAGGCACCACAAAATGCGGCAGTAGGATGTCCTGCTTGAGCTTCAAATGCTCGCACTTGTCCACGATTTCTAGCGTGTTTTCCAGGGCAAAAGGCACATCGTGGAAAAGTGCGGCCATTTCGGCCTGAGTTTTGAAATAGAACTGATCATTCCAGAAAGCAAAGCGCCCGCTTTTGGTTACTTTGCCTTCTTCTAAAAACTCGCGAATAGGCGGCGTAGATTGTTTTTCACCCGTATTGACGCACAGCAAAATGTCGTGAGCGTTAGCGTCCTGCTGGTCTACATAGTGCGAGTCGTTCGTACAGATGACCTTGACATTATATTCTCTAGCCCACCGCAATAGCACTTCGTTGACGCGGTCTTGTTCGGGCATGTGGTGTCGCTGGAGCTCGATGTAGTAATCTTCCCCAAAGAGGTCGAGCCACCACTGGAACTCTTTTCTCGCGGCCTCCTCGTCTTTGTTCAAAATGGCCTGAGGCACCATGGCAGCTAGGCAACAGGTCGTGGCAATTAGCCCTTCGTGGTATTGAAGCAATAGATTTTTGTCAATACGTGGGTATTTGCCATACAAACCCTCGATATAACCCAAGGAGCAGAGTTTGATTAAGTTTCGGTACCCTGTGGCGTTTTTAGCCAAAATAAGCTGGTGATATCGCCGGTCTTTTTCCTCTTTCGTAAAAGTCTTTCGGTGCCGGTCTTCGACTACGTAGAACTCGCACCCCACAATTGGCTTAATGCCTTTGTGGCGATCGGCTTCGGCTACAAACTGGAACACCCCGAACATGTTGCCATGGTCTGTGATGGCCAGAGCAGGCATGCCATCGGCACTAGCCTTTTTGAAAAGGGCTGGTATGGCTGCGGCTCCGTCGAGCAGCGAAAACTGAGTGTGGCTGTGTAAATGGGCAAACTTGGGCATGGGTTAGCGTTTATTCCAGCTATCGAATTGTTTCCGGGGTGGCGGCTTTTTGGGTAAAACTGTAAAGGTTTGCTAAAAGGTATACTCGACTTTGCTGGCGTTTTTTCGAATACGAGCAGATTTCTGCAGGCCTAACTTCGCAGCATTCACAACGCTAAGTATCGACGTTTAGCTAAATGACTTAGCAGTAAGAGCTCGGCTACCTCCTGTTGTTGATCAGGTTGTACTTATCGCGTTTTTGATGAGTCTCTTTTGCTAAGTTAAATTTACCATCGGTCAATTCATTCAGCCCTCTGACATTGTCTTAGGTATGGATAAAAACGCGATTGCCTTCCAGGAGCCGATAGGCTTCTTTAAAGTTGTCGATACCTTATAAACATCCGAGCCTCAGGTATTGGCATGGATGTAACGGTAAGAGCGAGCTTAAGACTTTGAAGGACTTCTGTAACTTAAGGGAACCTCCGTGCAAAAGTAGCAAACATTGCCTTCAGGAGGTACTTGTCTGCGGAGGGATGCGTGCGGTTGGACTCGCCCTGAAAGAGCGCCTTTCAGGTATATCCTTTTGCCTGTAAGCGGAAGAGTTCGGCGTATTTGCCTCCTTGGCTAAGGAGCTCCTCGTGGCTACCTTGCTCCAGGATTTGGCCATTTTCCAGCAAGAGGATGCGGTCGGCCATGCGTACGGTGCTGAAGCGGTGGCTAATGAGGACCGCGGCCTTGCCGCGAGTCAACTCTGCAAAACGCAGAAAGACCTCGTGCTCGGCACGGGCATCCAGCGCTGCCGTGGGTTCGTCTAAAATGACAATTTGTGCCTCTCGCATATAGGCACGAGCCAGGGCTACTTTTTGCCATTGCCCCCCAGAGAGGTCAACACCGCCCGAAAAGCGCTTGCCCAGCATCTGGTCATACTGTTTGGGCAGGCTCTCGATGACGGTATTGGCCAGGCTCTTGACAGCAGAAGACACAATGCGCGGGCGATTGAGGCGCTCTTCGATGTCGCCAATAGCGATGTTTTCGGCTGCAGTAAACATGAAACGCACGTAATCTTGGAAGATGATGCCAATTTCACGGCGCAGTTCTTCCGGATCGTATTCGCACAGGTCAACCCCGTCTAACAAAATGCGTCCTTCGGTTGGTTCGTACAAATGGGCTAAGAGCTTAACCAGTGTCGTCTTTCCTGCGCCATTTTCGCCGACTAAAGCTAGTTTTTCGCCTGGCGCCAGGGAAAAACTGATGTGGCGCAGCGCCCAGGTCTCGCTGCCAGGATACCGAAAGCTGACGTTCTCAAAACGGATACCTTCGCGCATGGGGCGCGGCACGCGGTGTTTACCGACGTGGTTTTGCGACAAGGGTTTCAGTGCCAAAAAGTCGAAGAAGTCGCGCAGATACAGCGTCATTTCTGCAATGCGCGAGAACCGACCCACGATAGTCTGCAATATCCCCTGCAGACGGCTAAAGGCCCCGGCTAAAAAAGTTAAGGTGCCTAGGCTGATAAGCCCAAGTACAGTCTGCCCGATGATGAAAGCGTAGGTGCTATAGTAAGCGGCCGTACTAAGGGCGGAAAAGAGCGCTCCCCACGCTGCGCGGCGGATAGCCAGGCGTCGGTTGGCGTAATAATAGCGCATAGCAATGGATTGGAAGCGCTCCGCCAAGAAGTTTTCCAGGCCGAAAATCTTAATCTCTTTCGCTGTCTCGTTGCTTGCGCCGATATAGCGCAAGTAGTCCAGTTCGCGCCGCTCGGGCGTCCAGGAGCGCGTCAGGGAATACGTTTCTCGGTTGAAATGCGTCTCGCCAATAAAGGAAGGAATGACGGCTAATACTAGCAGGGCGATGAGCCAGGGGTTAAAAGCCACCAAACCGGCAGCCAGAAAGGCAACGGTAATGAGGTCTTGAGTCTGCGACAATATCATGCTCATTAGTGCCGTGCGTCCAGCAGTTTGGGTTCGTGCCCGCTCCAGCTTATCATAGAACGATGGGTCTTCAAACTGGTACAGATCGAGTGTGGCAGCGTGGCGGATGATGCGCACCGATGAGTCGTTGTTAACCATATCGCTCAGCAAACTGTCCGTAAGAGTAATGGCGCGCCCTAATAGGCTGTTAATCACAGCTAATGCGAACTCCAGCATCACCCACCCCCAAAGGGGATGGCGGAGCTGCCATACGTCATCAGAGGCCAATATGGCCTTGACTACGCCGTCTATGATTTCTTTCCCTACGTACAGGAGCAGTAGCGGAATGGCTGCCTGTACCAGGCGAAGAGCAGCATTCCATAACGTTAGATTTGGAGAAACAGCCCAAATCATCTGAAAGAATCGCCAGAGGTGTCGCCAGGAGATCCAGCGCTCAGCCAGTGCTCTGCCATTCTCGCTTACGTTTCGCAACATATCATTAAAACGGGTGCAAACGGAAAGGGTTCTGCGCGCACAGAGAGGGCCTAAGCCAATAAAAAAACCCTGACAGCGCAGAACCAGTCAGGGTTTTTTATGGAAAAGCAGGTTGTTCGAAACTGTTTTCATTCCCGACAAAAGTCGCCAGGAGGAAGGACTTTAAGCCTCTTTCAGCATTTTATTGCCAAAAACTAGAAGCACGAGCAGCAAACAGGTAAGGATAATCATGGCGGATTAAACCGTTTTTTTGTGAAAAAATTGGAGTTACAAAATAGAAGCCTTGGTGCTTCTCACCAATCTCTGTCGGTAAGAGAACGCTGTAATTAGCCAAAAAAGGGGCCGGAAAATGTTAATACTCGTTAATGAAAATCAAAACCGACCAACAACGCTCTGGGGTCGGTCAACGAGACGTGAGCGCGTCCGAGTGGTTAGCCGAGGGAATTCGCCTGTCTAGGGCGTATTGCCACAGGCTACTAATGGCCATCACCAGACCGCAGGCCAGCGGATTATACCACAAGTAGGCATCGCGGTCAACGCCAAAGAAGAGGAGTAGAATGAGTGCCTGGCTGAAGACAGCAGCCCCAAAAACAGCTCGCCCTCCTACCTTTTTTAAAAAGAAGGCAGTAAAGAAGATGCCTAGGATGGTGCCATAGAAAACCGACCCAATCATATTTACAGCTTGGATGAGATTTTCGAAAAGGTCGGCGTAACTCGCAAACACAACAATAAAGATACCCCACCCCACTGTAAACCAGCGCGAGGCGCGAAAGTAGTGCGTATCGTCGCGATCAGTAACAAAGGAGCGGCGATAGATATCGGACACAGTAGTAGCGGTCAGGGCACTTAGCTCGGAGGCTGTGGTGCTCCAAGAAGCACAAAAAATCATGGCCAACATCAGACCGGTGAGGCCAGTTGGTATGTATCTGAGAATAAAGTGAATAAAAACGAAATCTTTGTCTTTAGGGTCAGCTCCTGGCCGGGCTTTTTTAACTATCGCTTCGGCTTGCTGGCGCAAGATCTTGCGTTCAGCATCCCACTGCTGCAACTGGGTGCGGACTGCCGGAGGGAGCTGTCCATTGCCTTCGCGTAGGTTGGCCGTTGCCCGTTGCAATAAGGCTTGTTTCAGCAAGGCAAGGCTGTCGTTTTTTGACTCCAAACGTTGGAAGGCCGCCTCGTAGGGAGTGTTTCGCACCGCCGCCCGATTGGCCTCGTGGAAGTATAGAGGAGCGGGATGGAATTGGAAAAAGACATATACCATTACGCCTACTCCGAGAACAAGTAGCTGCATAGGTATCTTCACAAAACCATTAAATAGCAGCCCAAAACGGCTTTCGCGCAGCGACTTGCCCGATAGGTAGCGCCCAACTTGGCTTTGGTCGGTGCCGAAATAAGAGAGAAATAGAAAAGTAGCTCCCAGCACACCCGACCAGATGTTGTAGCGGTCGCGGAAATCGAACGACCAATCCACTACTTGCGTCTTGCCGGTAGCACCTGCTACTTCCCATGCTTCAGACAGGCCAATGCCGTCGGGCAGGTTGTACAGGGCTAGTCCGAAGGCCAGCACCAGGCCACCCAACATGATGCTCATCTGTAGCTCCTGGGTACGGCTCACAGCGGCGCTGCCACCGGAAGTGGTGTAGATGACGACAAAAACAGCCATCAGCGCATTGGTTAGCGCCAGATTCCAGCCAAACACAGCACATAGGATAATACTTGGCGCATAAATACTAATAGCCGCGGCTACGCCGCGTTGGATGAGAAAGAGGAGTGCTGTCAGTGTTCGCATGCGCAAATCAAAACGCTGCTCCAGATACTCGTACGCGGTGGTTACCCTTAGCCGATAGTACACTGGCAACACGAACGTCACCAAGAAGAGCATGGCAATGGGCATACCAAAGTAGAACTGGGCGAATTCCATTCCATCTGCGAAACCTTGCCCCGGAGTACTTAAAAAAGTGATGGCGCTGGCTTGCGTAGCCATAATGCTCAGGCCAATTGTCCACCACGGCAAATCCCGTCTGCCCGCCAGAAAATCCTTACTTGGACTAATGTGGCGGCTTTTCCACAGGCCATACGCCACCACAAAGCCCAGCGCTAAGATCAGTACCACCCAGTCTAGTGGTTTCATTTTGAGAAAGATAGATAAAGAATAATGAAGATTACCGCAAAAAACAGCAGCCAACTAGCTAAGCCGATGCTGTTGTCGCGCCATAGATTGAAAGCCTTTTCCATAAGGTTGCGCCAGTCTATATCACCTCCGCCCGGAGCGCGGGTTACTGGCTCATGTACCAAAAAGAAGTATTTGCGCTGTCCCTTGCGCACCTGGTCGCCGTGTTTAGTCAACACCATAAAATCGTTGTTTAAAAAACGCAAGTCGAATAACTCACTCCGGCCCGCTAACTCGAGAATTAGCGAGTTGGACTCGCCCAAGCGTCGCCAAGTGCCTTTGATTATGTTGCCATCGAGCGAAAGTAGGTACTCACCGCCCACGTTGAAGATGTGTAAAATGGCCTCGTGGAATCCTTCATCGTCGCGTACCTCTTTCCAACGCTTACCTATCCAGAACTTTTCCTCTCTAAGGTCCTCGCCGTAGGGGATGATTTTCGGCACAATGAAATCCAGGTGTTGGTCCATTGTGCCTAAATTGGCAGGCAGCTCCGGGCTCAATGCGCGCGATATGTCCTGGAATACCGTTATTTTCATTGTTGAACACGTTTTTCGGCGGTAAAAATCGGTATTGCTTCCATTTACTGCAGAAAATACGCGTCAACGCCGTGCTCA
>JBEQAD010000114.1:0-9751 GCA_041640515.1 Saprospiraceae bacterium
CGCCGACATAGTGTAAATACTCACTGTCCCGAAAATGGATAGAGCAATGGCCACGGCCACTGCCCGACCTCCCCAGGGCACGACTCGCTCCAACGCCTCACTGGCCACGCGTGGTGTGCGCGCGATGTCGGCCACCGGTAGCAGCAGCATGTAGGCGACGTTGACCAGTAGGTACGTTGCCAGCACGATGAAAACGCCTAACAGCATAGCGCGGGGCACCGTGCGCGGAGCATCTATGGCTTCACCTGCCACGTAAGAGGCGTGATGCCAGCCACCAATAGAAAACACAACCCCGATAAGTGCCGTAAGCATGGCCGTTGGCCAAGCGTCGGGCACCCCCTCGCTCAAAGAAAAATGAAGGCCTGTCTGTGTGGCGTTGCCAAAAAGAAAGCCCACCACTACGATGCCTCCGATGGCCAGAAGTTTTAACCCCGTCAGCAGATTGGCTATCGCTTGACTCACGTGTACCCCTAGCAAATTGAAGGCCGTTAGACCAAGCACTAAGGCAGCCGCTATGCCTACTTTGGCTTGCGCGCTCATTTGAGGAAAAAATGTTTTCAGATATTCGGCAAAAGCCGAACACAGCCCTGCCAGAGCGCCGCTGTTGACGACTAATAGGATGATCCAGCCGTATAGGAATGCAGCAAAGTCGCCATAAGCTTCGCGCAAATAGGCATATACACCACCTGAGCGTGGAAACATGCCGCCTAACTCGCTGAAGGTAAGGGCGCCCGTGAGAGCCAGAACGCCGCCCAGCGCCCATACCAAGAGCACTAACCCGGCATTCGGCACGGCCTGTGCAATCTGCCCGGGTGTCACGAAAATACCAGAGCCGATGCAGGAGCCTACAGCAATCATTGTTAGGCCGTACAGCGTCAGGGCTTTGCGCAGCATGACGCAAAGAAAAGGCCCTTGTGCAGCTTGTCGTGTGCTCACAAGGGCCTTTTATATGTCGGCCTACCTCGTTGCAGTGGCTTTACATAAAGAAACGCGGGTTCGACATGCCTTTTTTGCGCTTCACCAAGTCGGCATACATCATAAGTTCGAAAGAACCACCAACAAACGAGCGCAAGTTGGTCAGCGTTAAGTCATAGGCTGCTCCTATGCCAAAGCGTGGATCTACCTGCCAGTAAGCCAGCACATTAAGCGACTCCCCTATGCCATCGCCGCCCGCCCGATAGGCCATGCCCAGGGATACTACCCGCCGGAACTCTAAACTCAGGGAGAGGTCTACGTCAATGGGAGCGTTGTGCACGTAGCGCACTAAGGCAGCAGGCATAAGGTTGAACTCATCCCCTAAGGGAATGATACCGCCCGTAGTGCCGTAAACGTGCGGCTCTTCGCGCGCCGTTCGCACGCCGGGTTCGGTATTCAGGCCAATATTGTTGCGTACAATGCGCGGCACCGAAAACCCAATGTACAGGCGTTCCTGGAAAGTACCATAAATGCCGGCGCCAAAGTTGGCCAGCGCCTCATTGATACGTTTATCGTCGAGCGAAGGGTCGTATTGATTGAGCGGAGTAGCTTTAGAAAAGTCAATACTCAGCACGCGGAGATTACCCGACACGCCCACGCGCAAGGAGAACTCGTTGCCATTGATGACATTGTACGCATAAGCAGCTGTTAACTGAACATCGCGATGCAGGCCAATTTGGTGGTGCGAGAGCACCGCGCCCACGCCTACGCGTTGGGAGAAAACCGGCGCATGCACACTTACTTGTGCAGAGCGCGGAGCGCCTTCCATTTTGAACCATTGGTTGCGGTAGATGGCTGTGCCCGTGAGCAATCCGCGAGTGCCGGCATAGGCTGGGTTATAAGCCATCTTGTTGTACATGAACTGGGTATAGCGGTGCTCTTGTTGGCTAAATGTGGTTTGCCAAAAACACACCAAAAGAGCGGAGAGGAGGAGATATGCGCGCATGGCCAAGAGGTGTCGGTAAGAAAGTGGTGGAAAGAATGGGTTTAGGAAAGGGAAGGGCGGAGCGCAGCACCTCGAGGTGCTGCGCTCCGCAGCGGTTTTTCGCTCAACGGAAAATTTCAATGTATCCAGAGAGAGGCTTGCGGTCGGGTGCCGGTTGGAAGTAATAGAAATAGGTCCCATCGGGCAGGTTCTGGCCTTGGCGACCCTTCCACGTCCCGCGCCATGCCTTGGAGGGGTCGTTGTCGTATGGCGCCGCCTCATAGACCTTGTCGCCCCACTGGTTGTAAATAATGAGGCGGTTATTCGGATAAAGATCAGAGTTCAAGCAAGGTATTTCCAGATAATCGTTGATACCGTCATCGTTGGGCGTGATGACATTGGGTATGTAGGTGCAGAAGCTTTCGCGCACTGTAATAGTGACTACAGCATTGCTACACAAGTCAGGACAAGCTGCCGAGCAAAGGCGATAGACGAAGCTGACCTTCCCATTGTTTGACCCGGCTTGATAGGTAAATAGCCCGTTGCCCAACTCGGTCAAACCGACCAGGGGACTTAACACCGTCACCACGAAGTCATCATTTTCATAAGTGTCATTGGTCAGGACGCTAAATCCCTCCAAGAGGCCGCCTATTTCCGCCTCAAAGTCTAGGTCGTCCACCGCTTTGGGCTGTTTACCAATGCGCACCAGGGCAGTGTCCACCGGTGTGTAGCAACCGTTGACCAGTGCCTGCACGGTATAGAAACCAGTAAGGGCAGGGCTGAGGTTCTCGATGAGCAGGTTGTTCGAATTTGGGTAAGGCGGCTTTGGCCCCGTCCAAATGTACGTAGCGCCCGGAATGACTGGAGTGCTTAGCACAATGTCGTCTCCAGCGCAGCCAATCTTGTCGCTAACCTGGGGCGCTAAGGGCTTCAGTGGTTCAACCATAACAGTTACAGAGCAAACAGCAGTATTACCCGCTGCGTCCACAGCGCGGAACAATAGAGCATGGGTGCCTATAGGGAGGAAATCGCCACTCTTGAACCCAGCCGTTTGGGTCACTGCCGGCGGTCCACAGTTGTCGGAGGCGGAGGGCAGGTTGAAATGTATCACAGCACCATCACAAGTAGTCGTTGCTTGTGCGGAAGTGAGAAACTTAGAGGGATCGGTTTTAATGCTACCGCTAACGTCGACCACAATGGGTGAAGTCGGGCAGCTGAACACAGGTGCCACGCTTTCTGTCACAGTGATAGTAAAGCTGACCGAGGCCGAGAATCCTAACGTGTCGCTAACGGTATAGACCACCACAGTGGTACCGACAGGGAAGGTGTCGCCGGGTTGATGGGTGGAAGTAACCTGAGCGGGTGCGCACACGCCTGTGGGTGCCGGAGGTGTCCAGGTGGCCACAGCCGAGCAGCCGATGAAAGACTGGTCGCTGGGTGCATCTACAAAGCCTAATGGTGGGCCGACAACGGTAATTTTGAACGTGCAGAAGTCTTGATTACCACTCGGATCTTCCACTGTGACCTTGACGATGGTGTGGCCTACGGGGTACACATCGCCGGGCATAGAGGAGGCCGTTATGGTTGGTGCAGGAGCGCAGTTGTCGGTGGCCACCGGCATTTTCCAAGTGACAGGGATCGAACATACACCATTGGAACTGAGCACCGTGTCCTTGGGGCAGCCGCTAAACGAGGGCGGTACCGTATCAATGACGGTCACCGCGAAGCTGCAAGTGGCAGCATTCCCCCAAACATCGGCAGCGGTATAGGTCACGGTAGTGGTCGTTTCGGGGAACGTCGCACCGGGGGTGTAGTTGGACGTTAGCGTTACTGGGCTGCAGTTGTCCGAAACCTGCGGAACGGTCCAAGTGGCAACAGCCAAGCAGTTATTGGTGTACAATACAATGTCCGAGGGGCAGTTGACCAGTACCGGAGGTATGCTTTCCTTGACTGTAACGACGAAACTGCACGACATGACGTTGCCCGTACTGTCCTGCGCTGTGTACACCACGGTGGTATGCCCCGTGGGCAGTAAGCTACCCGAGGCAATGCTGGCTTTGGGTAGAATGGGGTATGGGTCGCAAGCATCCACGACGTTGGGGTCGTCCCAGAAGACCTTCATTTCGCATGCGCCCGTTGGAGTGGTCACAGTAAAATCCTTTGGACAGTTAATGAGTTTAGGAGCCGTGGTATCAGCCACCGTGATACGGAAACTGCAAGTAGCGCTGTTGCCGCTATCGTCCAGCGCCTGGAAAACAGCCACCACCGAGCCAATGGGAAAGACCATCCCACTGCTAATCGCGCTCGTTACCGTGGGTTTGCTGTCACAGTTATCCGACACCACTGGCGGGTTGAAAGTAACCACCTGTGAGCACGTACTGCCGTTGGCAGGCACCTGCACATCGGGCGGACAGGTGATACTAGGTGGTGTGAAGTCTTTTACCGAAATATCTTGAGTGATTGTAGTTGCATTGCTGCAGTTGTCTGCCGCTGTCCACTGGCGTCGCAAGAGATAGGTTCCAGTACCGGTCTGGCTAATGACCGTTTGGCCATCATAGGTAATTTGCACATTAGCGTCGCAGTTATCTGTCGCCGTTGGCTGAGCCGGTACAGGCACAGCGTCGCAGCTCACCGTGGCATTACTCGGCTTGGTGGTGAATACTGGAGCGATAATGTCGCGGACAAAAATCATCTGCTGGGCAGTCTCGCTATTGCCGCATTCGTCGGTAGCCTGCCAGCGGCGGATAAGGGTGTAAGTGTCTGGGCAGTTGCCGTTTATGCGCGTCTCGCCGAGGTAGTTTATCGTAGGGGCAAACGTGCAATTGTCTGTCGCAATGGGTATAACTACAGAGGGTACAGCATGGCACTCCACCGTGGCACTGGCCGGCACCGAGGTGAACATGGGCGGCATGAGGTCTTCTACAAAGACAATCTGCTGAGCCGTAGCCGTATTTCCACAGTTATCGGCAGCCAACCAGCGGCGCGTCAGCGTGTAAGTGTTAGGGCAAGGGCCACTACCGCGGTCTTCGCCGATGAGAGTTATGCTCACGGCAGCATCGCAATTATCCGTTGCTATTGGGTCAACTATTGGGGGCACGTTTTCACAACTCACAGTAACCTGTGCTGGCACAAAAGTGAAAACGGGTGGAATGAGGTCGCGTACGACGATTTTCTGAGAGGTCTCTACGCTGTTTCCGCAGTTGTCGGTAGCCGACCAGCGGCGTGTGAGCGTGTAGGTATCCGCACAGGGGCCGTCAATGCGGGTTTCGCCCAGATAGGTGATAGTTACATCAATATCGCAGTCGTCTGTGGCCGTCGGAGTAACCACTGGAGGAACTACTTCGCAGGAGACCGTCATATTGGCCGGCACCGATGTGAAAACAGGCGGCTCTGTATCGTGGACGGTGATAACCTGGTGGGCTGTTTGCACATTTCCGCAAACATCGGTAGCCGACCAGCGTCGCGTCAAGGTGTAGGTGTCTGGACAAGGTCCGTCGGACCGCATTTCACCCTCATAACCGATAGCTACGTTGGCTGTGCAATTATCCGTGGCCATAGGTGTACCCACGGTAGGCACTGCAGCACAGCTGACCGTCACATGGGCGGGAACAAAAGTGAAAACGGGCTTTGTCGTGTCCTGTACGGTTAGGTGCTGCTCTGCGACGGCGCTGTTGTTGCAGTTGTCTACGGCGATCCAACGGCGAATAATCACGCCGCCACTGGCACAGTTCGAGCCCAGCTGCAGTTCTGTAGTCAGGCTAATGCTCACGCCGGCATCGCAGTTGTCTGAAGCGATAGGGTTGCTAATGGCCGGAATGTCGTCGCAGTTGACTGTGGCGTCGGGTGGCACAAAGGAAAATACCGGCGGTGTAATGTCGCGCACGGCAATAGTCTGCAAAGCTGTGGTCAAATTGCCACAAGCATCGGTAGCTGACCAGCGACGCGTTAGGAGGTAAGTGTCGGGGCAGGAGCCATCCTCTCGTGTTTCACCCTCAAAAGCGATGGTTACCGCAGCGGTGCAGTTGTCCGTAGCGGTTGGGGTTCCGACGACTGGTACGGCTTCGCAGTTGACGGTTAAGTTAGCCGGCACAAAGGTGAACGACGGAGCGGTCAGGTCTTGTACCGTGATAATTTGTTGGGTAACAGCGACATTTCCGCAGTTATCGGTAGCTGACCAGCGGCGCGTCAGGGTGTAAGTATCGGGGCAGGGGCCGTCAGTGCGCGTTTGGCCGTCGTAGGTAATGGTTACGTTGGCGTCGCAGTTGTCCGTCGCAGTGGGCGTTCCTGCGGTCGGCACATTTTCGCAGGACACAGTGATGTCGGCTGGCGAATTGGTAAAAGTCGGCGGTGTCAAGTCGCGCACAACAATCACTTGTTGAGTAGCGACAGCATTCCCGCAGTTGTCCGTGGCCGACCAGCGGCGCGTCAGCGTGTAAGTGTTAGGGCAAGGGCCATCGGTGCGGGTTTCGCCTAAATAAACAATGGTTACATCGGCATCGCAATTGTCGGTGGCGGTTGGTGTATCCAGAGCGGGAATGTCTTCACAGGAAACTGTCGCGTTGGCGGGCACAGCAGTAAAGGTAGGCGGCATTACATCTTGCACCGTGATGATTTGCTGGGTGGTTGTAGCATTTCCGCAGTTATCGGTAGCTGACCAGCGGCGCGTCAGGGTGTAGGTATCTGGGCAAGGGCCGTCGGTGCGGGTTTCGCCCAGATAAGTGAGGGTTACATCGGCATCGCAGTTGTCGGTAGCCACGGGTGTACCGACTGCCGGCACGTTTTCGCAGCTGACAGTAAGATGAGCGGGAACAGCCGTGAATGTTGGCGGTGTTAGATCGCGCACTGTAATGACCTGCTCTGTGGTATGTGTATTGCCGCATTGGTCAGCGGCCAACCAGCGGCGCGTCAGGGTGTAGGTATCTGGGCAAGGGCCGTCGGTGCGGGTTTCGCCCTCATAGAAAATATCCACATTGCTGTCGCAATTATCTACGGCTATGGGCTGGGCTACTGTCGGCACATTTTCACAACTTACCGTTACGTTAGGCGGTGAAAACGAAAACACCGGACGCTTCACGTCCTGTACGGTCAGGTGTTGCTCGGCCGTTTGCGTGTTGCCACACACATCGGCTGCTTGCCAACGTCGTACCAATACATAAGTGTTAGGGCAGGGTCCATTCGCACGCGTCTCACCGCTGAAGGTAATGGTTACTGCGCTGGAGCAATTGTCCGAGGCAGTAGGAACACCAACGGCCGGCACGCTATCGCAGTGCACGGTGGCGTCTGCCGGCACGAAGGTGAACGTTGGTGGCGTCAGGTCCTGTACCGTGATTGTTTGCACAGCGGCGGCGGTGTTCGTGCATTTGTCCACCGCCGTCCACTGGCGTTTGAGTGTGTAAGTATGCGAACAGGGCCCATTCAGGCGCGTCTCGCCGTTGTAAGAGACCAACACATCTGCGGCGCAGTTATCGGTGGCCGACGGATGAGCAGGTATAGGTATGTTCTCGCAGCTGACGGTTAGGTCTGCTGGGAAGTTAGTAAAGGCGGGTTTTGTCTGGTCGCTCACCACGATACGCTGTGAAGCTGTGGTAGCATTTCCACAGTTATCGGTAGCCGTCCAGCGGCGGGTGAGTACGTATTCGTCTGGGCAGGACCCGCTTTGTCGCGTTTCACCTTGATAGGTAATGTTCACGCTGGCGTCGCAGTTATCCGAAGCGCTGGGCTGTCCGGGAGGGGGCACAGCGTCGCAGGATACTGTAGTATCCGCCGGCACGAAGGTGAACATTGGTGGTACCAGGTCGCGCACCGTGAGCAATTGCTCTGCTGTAGCAGTATTGCCGCATAGGTCAGTGGCTGTCCAGCGGCGGCGTAAGATGTATGTATCGTCACAAGGGCCGTTGGTGCGCGTTTCGCCGTTATAATTTATTTCAACATCGTTGGTGCAGTTGTCTATAGCTTGGGGTAAATCCGGTGCTGGGATGTTATCACAACTGACCGTAGCATGGGGTGGTACAAACACAAACAGCGGTCGAGTAGTGTCTTGCACCGTGAGCATTTGCTCTGCCACGGCAGTGTTGCCGCAGTTATCGGTAGCTATCCAGCGGCGTATAACCGTGCCGCCACTAGCGCAGCTGCCGCTTGTTTGGCTAACACCGGCAAAGGTGATGGTTACACTATTATCGCAGTTGTCCGTGGCTGCAGGAGCTCCTAAACTTGGGATGGCTTCGCAATTTACTGTGGCGTTAAGCGGAACAAAAGTGAACATCGGCGGTGTCAAATCGCGCACAGTGATTCTCTGCTGGGCGCTGGTCGTATTGCCGCAATTATCCACGGCAACCCAGCGCCGCACAAGCGTGTAGTTGTCTGAACACGCGTCGTCCAGGCGTGTCTGCCCATCGTAGCTAACAGCTACAGTGAGGGTGCAATTATCGCTAGCGGTGGCATTGCCTACGGGAGGTATGGCTTCGCAGCTTACCGTGACGTCCACTGGCACTTGAGTGAACACCGGTGGGGTCACGTCCTGAACGACAATGATTTGTTGAGCCGTTCGAGTGTTGCCACACTGGTCAGCAGCCGTCCAGCGGCGTGTCAGAGTATAAAAGCTGGGGCAAGACCCATCGGTACGTTCCTGACCGTCGTAGTTGATGGTTGCTGCACTGGCACAATTGTCTATCGCCACGGGGTTTCCTACCGGTGGGATGGCGTCACACGCCGTTGTCGTATTGGCCGGTACAAAGGTGAACGTCGGCGCCTCTGTATCGCGTACCGTTAGGGTTTGCATAGCTACCGTCGTATTGCCGCAGGCATCTGAGGCTTGCCAACGGCGCAATAAGACGTAGTTGCTCGGGCATATGCCATTGTTGCGCGTTTCACCCAGATAGCTTACTGTGGCTAAAGGGGAACAGTTGTCTGAAGCGGACGGAGTAGCTGCGGGCGGTACGGCATCGCAACTCACTGTTGCATCGGCAGGAAAGTTGGTGAATACAGGAGGCGTCTGGTCACGCACGGTAAGCACCTGTATGGCACTACTGGAGTTTCCGCAGTTGTCGATAGCCGTCCAGCGACGCGTCAGGGTGTAAAAATTAGGGCAGGCGCCATCGGTTCGCGTTTCGCCATCATATACAATGTTAACCACGGCGTCGCAGTTGTCCGTTGCGATGGGGTTGCCTACCAGAGGGATAGCATCACAGCTTACCGTAGCATGGGGTGGCACAAGAGTGAATGCAGGTGGTGTAAAGTCCTGTACTACAATGACTTGTTCTGCTGTGGCGCTATTCCCGCAGTTATCGGTGGCGGTCCAGCGACGGCGTAAGGTGTAGCTGTCTGGACAGGAGCCATTGGTAAGCGTCTCACCGTTGTATCCAATGCTCACGCTAAGGTCGCAGTTGTCCGAAGCAGTTGGAGACCCGACGGGCGGGATAGCGCTACAGCTAACGGTTACCGGTGCAGGTACAGAGGTGAACACGGGCGCCGTGTCGTCTTGGACAGTGATTATTTGCTCGGCAGTGGTGCTGTTTCCACAGCCATCTGTAGCACGCCAGCGGCGGCGCAAAATGTAGCTATCTGGACATGAGCCGTCGGTGCGCGTTTCGCCAAGGTAAGTGATGGTTACACTGCCGCCGCAATTATCTGTAGCCGTAGGAGCGCCTACGGAGGGGATATTTTGACAACTAACTACCACGTTGGTCGGTACGAAAGTAAAAGTGGGCGGTAGATTATCAACGACCTGTATGTGCTGGGTTGCTGTAGCGCTATTGCCGGCGGCGTCGAATACTCGATACGTACGCAATATGCGCAGTGTGTCACCTGGGCAGCCACTCCCCGCCACAGCGACGTCGCCGACGTGAACGATAG
>JBEQAD010000115.1:0-9746 GCA_041640515.1 Saprospiraceae bacterium
CAGAATGGGTGCACTAAAACCGTCACCCAGGTTTTGTCCCCGCCTACCAACCCCATAGCTTCCATCTCACCACCTGAGGTAATTACTTGTGCCGTGCCTGTTATCCGCTTAAACGGCTCAGCTTCGGGTGGTTACAGCAACTCTTACACCTATCAGTGGACGGCTGGCAACGGCGGCAATATCGTCTCGGGTGCCAATACGCCTAACCCTGCTGTCAACGCCGCCGGTACCTACATTTTACAGGTGACCGAAGAAGTAACCAATTGCCGCGGCTTCGCCGCTACTATTGTGACGGCCGACATTACTCCGCCCAATGCTAATGCCGGAGCGGATACGAGCGTTACTTGCCTGATCCCCCAGGTGCAGTTAGAAGGCACCGCCTCTACAGGGCCTAATTTTGTGTACGTCTGGACGGCTACCCAAGGCGGCCACATTGTGTCGGGCGACAGTACGCTAGCCCCAGTGGTAGATTCGGGCGGCTACTACATCTTGAGAGTAACCAACACCGCGAATGGCTGCGTTCGCCAAGACACTGCTTTCGTAGCACCGAAAAACTTGCCACCTAAGGTAAGTATCAAGCACGGGCCGCTAACGTGTGTGGCTTCCTCCGTGACCCTGACAACCACCACAGGAGCCAGTCAGCCCAGCTTCGCGTGGAAAGGGCCAGACGACTTCGAATCCACCGAACAAAGTCCCGAAGTAAATGTCATCGGCAAGTATTTCCTCACCGTGCTCGACTCCGCTACAGGCTGCTTGAAAGTAGATTCCACTATTGTAACGATAGACACCCTGCCTCCAGGTGCCGAGGCAAGCAGCGGAACGCTCACCTGTGTAGTGGACTCCACAACACTTAACGCCCAGACGCAATCTACCCACGCAGTATTTACCTGGACGGGGCCAGAAGGCTTCGAAAGCACAGAGCAAAACCCAGTGGTATGGCAAGGTGGAGCATACGATCTGCTGGTTATAGATACCCTAAACGGCTGTACCTCCACCGCTACTGCACTGGTGAATTACGATACCTTGCCACCGCTCGCCATTGCTATTGCACCCGGAACCTTGAACTGCAACATCAGCGCTCTTGAGCTCGACGGTACCGCCTCCGCTCAAGGAGTACACATAAGCTACTTGTGGACAACCGAAGAGGGAAATATTGTTTCGGGAGAAACCACGCTACACCCTATCGTGGACGCACCAGGAGAATACGTGCTCCTCGTCAGCAACAGCACCTCAGGCTGCACAGCCACCGCCACTGTTCAAGTAATTCAGCGCAGCCCACTAAGCGCAGAAGCAGAGGAAATCACCTCGGTCTCCTGCTTTGGTGGCACCAACGGAGCAGCTACTGTCTTTGCTACTGGCGGCAGTGAGATGTTTACATATGCCTGGAGCTCAGGGGCAGAAACAGCCACCGCAGATAACCTCCCTGCAGGCACGTATACAGTTACCGTCACAGATAGCGAAAACTGCACAGCGGTAGCAACAGTGAATATCGAACAACCCACCGCCCTCCAGCCGAATGCCTCGGCCACGGCGCAAACAGCCGCTAACACCGCCAACGGCACGGCAATGGCCTCTCCCACGGGCGGCACGGGTGCATACACCTATGCCTGGAGCAACGGCCAAACATCGCAGGGCATCACAGATCTGGCGCCCGGTACTTACACCGTAACGGTAACAGACGAGAACGGCTGTACCGCAGAGCAAGCGGTAGTAGTCAATGCCTTTGACTGCACTATTGCCGCTGACATTGAACACACCGACGTCCGCTGTTTTGGCGCTAACGACGGCTCGGCCCGCGTTATCGTTACAGGTGCCAATGAACCCGTGCGATATATGTGGAGCAACGGCGCCAACACCGCGGAAATCACCCACTTAGCGCCCGGCACCTATACTGTACAGGTGGTCGACAACACCCAATGCGCCGACGTAGCAAACATTACCATTACCCAACCTCAACGCCTGCAAGCCAATGCTACCGCCACGAACGAAACGGCTTTGGGCGCTAACGACGGCTCGGCCACCGCTGCACCCAGTGGCGGTACAGGTACTTATGCCTACACGTGGAGCAACGGCGAAACTTCCCAAAGCCTCTCCGGCTTAGCGCCCGGCGCATACACGGTGACCATCACAGACGAGAACGGCTGCACCACCACCCAGTCGGTAGTGGTCAACGCTTTTAACTGCGCTCTAATGGCTCAGGCAGTGTCATCGCCCGTGCGCTGTTTCGGCGAAGATAACGGTGCCATATCGGTCAGCCTTGTCGGAGGCCACGAACCTTACACTTACCTGTGGAGCAACGGTGCAACAACACCTTCTCTTCAACACCTTACCCCTGGCACTTACACGGTCTCTGTGGTTGATGCTAAGGGTTGTAGTGTAGTAGTAGAAGGTGGCGTTACCGAGCCTGCTGCGCTGGAGCTATCTGCTGAGGTGACCCACCCCCTGTGCCCGGATGAACCCTCGGGCTCCATCCAGACGACCGCCTCAGGCGGCACAGGGCAATATACCTACACTTGGAGCACTGGCCACACAGGAAGCTCACTGGAGGAAGTGCCGGCTGGCACGTACACGCTCTCAGTCACTGACGCCAACGGCTGCATGACGGAGGCCTCTTACACCTTGGAGGCCTCCGACAGCGAACCACCAGTCATCTCGGTACAAAACACTATTCTGGCTCTGAGCGCCAACGGTACCGCGCCCGTTACCCTGCAAACGCTGGACGCAGCCGTAGGAGATAACTGTGCTCTGCAGGAGGTGCACATCGAACCTGCGGCCTTTGACTGCTCGCAGCAAGGTCTGCAAACCGTCACCATTACCGCTACTGACCGTGCCGGCAACGTTGCCGTACTTGCTGTGGAAGTGGAAGTGATAGACGACCTACCGCCTACCCTCACTTGTTCGGAGAGCATCGTCGCTTGCTGGTACGAAAATAAAGTGTCCTATGCAGCGCCCATTGCCCAAGACAATTGCCTGGCCTTAGGTGGCCAGTGGGCCTTAGAAGAAGGTCTCCCCAGTGGCTCCGAATTCCCGGTAGGCACCACCATCCAAACCTACGCTTTCACCGATGGCGCTGGCAATGTCGGACGTTGCTCCTTTGCTGTTACCGTAACGCCACCCATTGAGGTGCCCGACCCTGTGGTCAAGAATGATGTGGATAACCAAAGCGTCGGCGCCATTGACCTTTCGCTCAGTGGCGGCACACCGCCGTACACCTTTACCTGGACGGACGAACAGGGCAACACGGTGGGTACCGACGAAGACCTGAAAGACATTCGGGCAGGGCGCTACACCGTAACTATCCGAGATGCTAACGGTTGCATAGTGGTGGTGCGCAACATTTCCGTGGACAACATCGTGAACACCCGCGAACCCGACTGGGTACAGGGCCTCCTGCTGTGGCCCAACCCCAGCACTGGCGTGGTTGAACTGCTCCTGACCGCTCCGGCCCCCTTCGACATCGAGGTGAGCCTGCTCGACGCCACAGGGCGCGTGCTTCAGATACAGCCGACGCGCCAGCAAAACGCTTGGCGCATAGAGGCTTCCCATCTGCCTGAAGGTCTCTATTGGGTGCGCCTGCGCTCCAGCGACGGCGTCGGCTTGCGCAAGTGGATAATTGCGCGGTAGTCTCTTTTTTATCTTTGAAGACCTCGCCTGGTGAGCCCGCCCGGCGAGGTCTCTTTTTTTCGCGCACCGTTCTTACCGCGTTACCCCAGCGGAAAAACTGGCGACCCTGGCGCTATCGGTGGCATTTCTCTACCGAGAGCGCGACCTTGCCCGATAGCTGCCGGCTATAGGGGTAGCCGGGCTGAGGAGCGAGTGCTTCGTCCGCCACACCTGCGATGACGCAAAAATTCGGATTTTTGCCCGGCCTTAAGCCGCCCACCAGAGGTGAAAGCGAGGCACTCACGACATTTCAAGCACTCCGATGTCAGTACAGGTTAGTCACTTAGTAAAGATATACGGCGCCCAACGCGCTGTTGACGAAGTAACCTTTGAAGTACAGCCGGGAGAAGTACTTGGCTTTTTAGGCCCTAACGGAGCCGGCAAGACAACCACGATGAAAATCATTACCGGCTTCTTACCCGCCACCTCAGGCACGGTAAAAGTATGCGGCTACGACGTTGTAGCCCAGCCGATGGAAGCGCGCGCCTGTGTGGGTTATTTGCCGGAGCACAATCCTCTGTATCGCGATATGTACGTGCGCGAGTACCTGGAGTTTGTAGGCGGCATTCACCGCTTGCCCAATGTGCGCGCTCGCGTGGAAGAGATGATAGAGCGCACAGGTCTGACGTCGCACCGCCACAAGCAAATTGGCGAGCTGTCCAAAGGCTATCGGCAGCGCGTGGGGCTGGCTCAGGCGATGCTCCACGACCCGCAAGTGCTCATCCTCGACGAGCCGACATCAGGCCTTGACCCTAACCAAATTGTCGAAATACGCCAGATCATCAAAGAGCTGGGGCGAGAAAAGACGGTCATCTTGTCCACGCATATTTTGGCTGAAGTAGAGGCGGTGTGCAGCCGCGCCATCATCATTCACCGGGGGCGAATAGTGGCAGATGACACCATCGAGACGCTCAAGAGTCGCATGGCAGGCCAGAGCGTGGTTACGGTCGAATTTGGCCAGGCTGTCAAGAGCCAACAACTCAGCGCGCTGCCGCACGTGCGTGAGGTGAAAGCGCTGGGGGGCAACCGCTGGCAGCTGGTGGCATCGGCAGACCGCGATTTACGCCCTATTGTTTCGGCTTTTGCTGCGGAGCACCGCCTGACGCTGCTGGAATTGCGCAAAGAGACGCTCTCCGTGGAAGAAGTCTTCCAGCAGCTTACCCGTTAACCTTCTTGCTGACCCAAATCCGCTATGGTAGCCATTTATTTCAGGGAAATCAACGCTTTTTTCTCGTCTCTCATCGGTTACGTCGTCATAGGCGTCTTTTTGGTACTTATGGGTCTGCTGCTGTGGATGTTACCCGAGTACAGCATCCTTGACAGCCGCTTTGCTACGCTGGACACGCTTTTTGCTATGGCGCCTCAAGTGTTCCTTTTCCTCATTCCGGCTGTTACTATGCGCTCCTTTGCTGAGGAGATGCAAACCGGCACCTTGGAGCTGCTCGTTACACGCCCTTTGTCGGATTGGCAAATCGTAACGGGTAAGTTTCTGGCCTGTTTGACGCTGGTTATTTTCGCCCTGTTGCCCACTTTGCTGTACTATTTTACGGTCTATCAATTGGGTGCGCCGCCGGGTAACTTGGACAGTGGCGGCATTTTTGGCTCTTACATTGGTCTGCTCTTTTTGGCGGCTGCTTTTGTGGCCATCGGACTATTTGCCTCATCGCTCACCCAAAACCAGATAGTCGCCTTCCTTTTAGCGGCCTTTTTGTGCTTTTTCTTTTTCCAGATGTTCGACTTGCTCAGCCGTTTGCCCATATTCTTCGGCAAGACGGACGATATCGTGCAAGCCATTGGCATCCAATACCACTATGACTCGATGAGCCGCGGATTGGTGGACACGCGCGACGTAGTCTATTTCTTGTCGCTTATTGTGCTGTTCTTGGCCGCCACGGTAGTGTCTTTAGGTCGTCGGCGGTGGTAAGGCAACAGGGTGCCGCTTCTGCTTTTAGAAGCGACACCCACTCAGGAACATGGCCTGAAAGAACTCCAGGACATCAATCAACTCACTGTCGAATTACTTTCCACGCGCCGACGCCCTCTAAGGAGCGCAGGTGAAGCACATAGACACCAGCAGGGAGGGTATTATGCTCCCATAGGACGTGGCTGCCTATAGGAAACGCGCGCTGCGCTGACCAAACTACACGCCCAGAAAGATCGGTCAGCCACCACTGGGCGGGCTCCGAAATGGGCGTATCTATCCAAAGCGTCAACTCTTGGGCAAAGGGATTAGGTTGCACCCGCACCTGTCCAGAGAGCCCCGGTTCATGGGTGGCTACTGTTGGGCAGGCCAAAGGCTCGAAAAAGTTGGCAATGTTCTGGGCGCGTTTCGGCTTTTCTAAAATATTGTGATAGCCCTTATTATCCAGATAGCGCAGGCATTCCAGGGCGCTAATTGTTCGGTTGAAAGGCGGGCAGTATAAAAAATCATTCATCATCTTGGGCGGCTTGGGCATACCCTCTATGAAATTGGCAATGGCACCATTCCCCCAGAGGTGCATGACCCTGTAATGCCATGGATCACAACCTGTATTGCAATAAATGGAAAGGACATCGAGGACCTGCCCATAGATAAAAGGCACCACACCATCGCAGGTGCGGTGGTAGAGGTAAATCGCCGGCGTATCGGGGCCATTTATCCAATTCTTGCTCAGTGCTTCATAAGGAACTCCGCCGTAAAAACTAAACACACCAAGCACTCTAGTATGGTGGCCGTTGAGATTCAGACGCCCTTCTATTGGCCCTAAGTCTAAACGCAGCCGTTGAGGTTCCGTAGGGTCCCGGGTTATGCCTTCACACTTGGATGGCTCAAAGTAATTGGCCTTGGAGTCGTAAGGCTTGGGGGCAGGCCCTATCGCGCCACAAGAAAGCGGCTTTTCCTCCGGTCTATCCAGCAAGGCTACCGCCAAGGCGATAGCCGCCCCGGCGCTTTCGCCACCGACGAAGACTTTGGTGTGATCCACGGAGTCTTGGTCTGCGCGCGCTTTCAGCCATCGAATAGCGCCCTTCACGTCTTGCATGCCCCGATAAAGCGCACGATAGTGTTCCGCGGAATCGGCAACGTATAAAGACTTGAACTCTTCCTTATTGAATAATAATGTATTGACCGCACAGTCCTTAACGGCCACATGGCTGTGCTTGTGCCACCCCTTTCGGTAGTCCACAGCCGCTACCACATAACCCCGAACAGCCATTTCTTCGGCAAACCATTGCACGTTCCCTTTGCAGCCAGTGAGCCAGTAGCCCCCATGTACAACCACCATCAGCGGCCGCTTGGTGTTGCCATCATCTATCGGCTTGTAGAGGTCGAGCCGAAGTTCTATAGAGTCACCTAAATAGTTGACGTCTTTGCCATAAAGCAGGTCTTTTTCCACCCACCAGTTGTACTTCTTTTCCGTGCAAGGCTGCGCCCATAACCGCACAGGGAGTAGGAGACTTAGTGCCAGTAGTGTGCAACATTGTTTCATAGGTCCTCCTTTTTTGTAAAATGAAAAGGGATAGCGCCTGCGCTTTTAGACAGGTAAATACGGCATCGGGCCGATGCGTTAAGAAAAGGGAGCCGCCGTTTTGGGTTATAGGTCTATCTGCATCCAGATGGGGCAGTGGTCGGAGTGGGCGATATGGCCCAAATGGCGCACCTCGGCGATGCGCGAAGCAAGCGGGTCGCTGACGGCAAAATAATCAATGCGCCAGCCTTTGTTCTTAGCGCGGGCGTTGGCGCGGAAGGTCCACCAGCTGTACTCGATGCGGTCGGGGTGTCGGTAGCGGAAAGCATCCGTGAAACCGCTGGCAAACCACTGGCTCATCCAAGCGCGCTCTTCGGGTAAGAAGCCGCTGCTTTTTTTATTGCCCTTTGGGTCGTGGATGTCCTGCTCAGTGTGAGCGATATTGAAATCGCCGGCCACGATAAGGTTAGGACGTTCTTTTTTCAGGGCTTCTATCCAGTGCAGGAAGTCGTCGAGGAATTCCATTTTGAATGCTTGACGCTCTTCGCCGGTGGTGCCGGAGGGGAAGTAGACGTTGAGCAGCGACCAGGAGCCGAAGTCGGTGCGCAAGATGCGCCCTTCGCGGTCGTATTTTTCCATGCCACAGCCGACCACCACGCGGTCAGGGGGACGTTTGCTCCAGGTAGCAACACCGCTGTAGCCGGGTTTTTGAGCGGCGTGCCAATAGGGACGGTATCCAGCAGCCTCTATTTCCAGCAGAGGCAGGTCGTCCGGCTGGGCTTTGATTTCCTGCAAGCAAAGGATATCGGGTTGTTGTTCTGCCAGCCAGGTGAGCAGCCCTTTTCCAATGGCCGAGCGCAAGCCGTTGACGTTGTAGGAAATAAGTTCTATCACAGCGGAAGAGTTTTGTCTATGTGCTACCAGTCCTTCTTGGGGCGAAGTTGGTGCCGTTCTGGAGTGAGTTCGCGGTATTTGCGGCTGTTGCGTTGGTCTTGGGGAGCCACTGTAGTTTCGAGCAATCGGCGGGCTTCCTCGGGAGTCATGCGGCCTTTTGCGTTCGGTTCGGGGGGGGGTTGTGGTGGCGATGCAATGCTATCGCCCTGGCTTGGGGTGCGGGCGTCGTTCCCCGCCTGGTCTGAGGGCTGGGGTGAGGGCTGTTGTTGCTGTAGTTGTTTGCGGGCCAGCTGGAGGTTAATTTTAGTATCTGGGTCCCCTGGTCGAAGGCGCAGGCTGTTTTCGTAAGCGCGTATGGCTTCTTGAAGTTTTCCTTGCTGGGCTAAGGCGTTGCCGAGGTTGTGCCAAGTGTCGGCCTTTCGGTTGGGGTCGGTGGTGCTGTTCAGGGCTTTTTCCCAGGCCTGTTGGGCATCGGCGTATTGGCCTTGCCGATAGAGGGCGTTGCCTTGGTTGTAAAGGGCTTGAGGGTTGAGCGGCTCTTTCTGTTGGGCGTCGCGGTAGGCCTTTTCAGCCTCGGCGTAGCGCCCTTCCGAGTAGTGCTCATCGCCTTGGCGCAACAGACCGCGCGCCGATTGTGCTTGCGCGGTGGTTAGGGAGGCTAACAGCAATATGGCCGTGCGAATGCGCCAGCTCAGCCCGGCGTAAAGCGCCAACAGGACAAAGGCAGGCAGAACAAACCAGGAGTAGTACGATTCGAAGGTTTCCAACGACCGCCCTTGCACCGCGCGACGGTCCAGCTGAGCCACCTCGCGGCGAATGGCTTCTACGGCAGCATCCCCTTGCGCCATGCGGTAAAAGGCTCCGCGGGTGGTGCTCGCCACTTGGCGCAGGAGGGCTTCGTTAGCGCGCGTGCGGACGACTTGCCCTTGCTCGTTGCGCTTGTAGTCGCCCGTGGGTAGCGGAATGGGAGCGCCCTCTTCGGTGCCGACGCTTGCGCAAAAGACGATGACGCCTAAGTCTTTGAGCCTTTCCGCTGCCTTGACTACTTTTCCCTCGTGGTCTTCGCCATCGGAGAGGAGCACCACAGCGCGACCAGCGCTGGGGTCGGGGTCGAAGCGTTCGGCTGCCGTGAGCAGCGCCTTACCTATGTCGGAGCCTTGGGTGCTAATTAACGAGGTCGAAGCCGCGCTCAATAGCATATCGGCGGCTCCATAGTCAGTGGTGAGCGGCACAGCCACATAAGCCGTTCCAGCAAAGAAAACCAGCCCCACGCGCTCGCCTGCTAAGGCGCGCACCAGGCGCCGGGCAAAGATTTTGGCCCGTTCCAACCGGCTGGGCTGGGCGTCTTGCGCCAACATGCTCTGCGAAACATCAAGCACCAACAGCACGTCGGCACTTCGCTGCTGCACCGATTCCTGGCGCACCCCGCGCCGCGGGTTAGCCGCTGCTACAATGAGCAACACCAGGGCGGTTAACAACAAGCTGTTTTTCAGCCAAAACCGCCCCGTTGACCAGCCCGGCAACACGCGCTCCTGTGCCGATGCAGCCACTAGCCGCGCCAGTGCCCGCCGGCGCCAGCGCAAATAGAGTAGCCAGAGCCCAAGCACCACGGGTACGGCCCATAACCACTGAAAAAACTCTGGGTGTTCGAAGGAGAACATATCCGTCTATGTTACTGTTTGCCCTTTTGCGGCGCTGCAGCATTGCAAAGCAACAGCTCCTTGGCCGCTTGTTGCGCCGGCA
>JBEQAD010000116.1:0-9713 GCA_041640515.1 Saprospiraceae bacterium
GTCGCGGTATTCAACGAATTCGCGCACTTTGTTGCGGCTGATGGTGAGGCTGCCGTTCAACGTCAAGCGGCGCGTAGCCGCCCACATGCCCTCCACCTCTATGCCAGCCCGGTAGCTGCGCGGCACATTAGTGCGAATGTTAGCACCTACGTCGTTGATACGCCCATCGAGTACTAACTGGTCGCGATAATCCATGAAGAAGCCATTAGCCAACACTTGTACGGCGCCAGCGCGGTATTTCAGCCCCGCCTCTACATCGTAAAGACGCTCAGGGCGGGGGCGGCTAGCAGGAGTGGACTGAGTATAGTCGTCGCGGTTCGGCTCGCGATGTCCCACGCCAAAAAAGGCGTACACTGCCCAGGCCGGCTGGAGTTGCCAGTGAGCGCCCACTTTAGGATTGAAAAAGTTCAGCCGCACCGATTGAGTGACATTATTCTGGTTTTGGTCGAAACCCAGAAACTCGTAGCTAACCGTTCGATACTGCAAATCGAGCAGAGTAGACAGACCTTTTTTAAGGAAAAAATCTATGCGAGTGTAGAGGTTGAAGTCGCGTTTGTCTGCGTCGTTATCGTAATAAATGTGCCCCTTAGGCATTTCATATTGTGCCCAAATAACATCGCCAAAATGGCGCCCGAGGTATCGGTTCCACCCTCCGCCCAGCGTAAGTACAGGAGGAGCGGTTAGTCTCGGGGGATTAACGGGCGGCGACCAGCGCAAGGCGAAGGTGGTGCCGTAGAAATGGTTGTCCAGCCAGCGCCGGCGCACTAAGTCGGTCGCTTCGATGGGCACACCACCGGGCGCAGGCGGTTGCAAGTTGTAAGCGGCATAACGCTGGTCGGCTTTGTACTGCTCATAAAAGCCAAAGCCGCGCGTGTAGTGGCCGTTTAGCTGCAAGTCAAACCCAAGGCCCAGCGTGCGCTTGTAGTGCAGCAAGTAGTGTCGCTGCGTGTAGTCGTCTACCTCGTCGGGGTAAGGTTCGCCGGGGCGCTCGGTGCCGGCGATGTTGAATGTGCGCAGGCTGTCCACCTCTAAGTACTGGGCGGGCAAGCCATACCAGGCCTGATAGGTGCGCTCGTGGCCCGACAACAGATGCACCTGCAGCGACTGGCGGTCGTCCACGTAAGCGCCCATGAGGTGATAAGACCGCAGGTTAGCGGTGGCGCGATCCACATAGCCGTCGGAGGTGATTTGCGAGAGCCGACCCGTAAAGGCAAAGCGGCCGTTCAGCAGCCCGGAACCCACATACGCGGAATGCTTGCGCGTGTGGAAGGCTCCTACTGTATTAGTCAAGCGGGCAAATGGCTCTGGGGCTATGTGCGATAGGTCGAGGTTGACCGTTGCGCCAAAAGCGCCTGCGCCATTGGTGCTCAAGCCCACGCCGCGTTGCACTTGAATTTCTGCTGCTGAGGCGGCCAAATCGGGCAAATCTACCCAGAAGACATTTTGGCTTTCCGCGTCATTGAGCGGGATACCGTTGATAGTTACGTTGATGCGCGTCTGGTCGCTACCACGGATACGCATCCCCGTGTAACCGATACCTGTGCCCGCATCGGAAGTTTCCACCAGCGACGGTATGCCAGTAAGCAGGAACGGCACATCCTGCGCATGGTAGATACGCGCGATCTGCTCGTCCGACACGTTTGTGTGGGGCACAGGAGACTTCTCGCCTGCGCGCGTGGCTTGGATAACCACTGTGCGCAACGCCTTTGTCTCTGGCTCTGAAAGCGTGTCCAGGTTAGTCGTTTGGGATAAGGATAAAGCGGGCCAGCACAAGCCCAGCAGCCCACAGGCGGCGAGCTGCTTCTTCAGGTGAAGCAAAAACATAGTTAGGATGAAACATTTTGGTGAAACATCCGCTTCCGAAGGGGCTTCGGTCGCGTGGTGATGCTTCTACCCCTCTCATTCCCTTCTCGGCATTACCCGAGCAGGTTCGATGGGTATGATCTCAGCCTCCAGGAGGCACCCCAATGAGTCGGCCACAAAGGTCGAAAAACATTTTCAAACGTATGCCTAAATAATAGACTCGTACAGCAGACGCAGTTTCTCCGCACTACGGCGCACGCCAAAGTGCTGCTCTACATGAGTGCGAGCACGCTGAGCAAAACCCTCGTATTCAACAGTATCCATATCATGGAAACGGCGTATGGCTGCCGCCAGTGCCTCCGCGTCACCTTCACCTACCAGCACACCCGTTTGCTCATGAGCCACCAACAGCGACAGGTCGGCATGGCGCGTAGCAAGCACAGGCAGTCCCACTGCTTGCGCTTCGAGTATGGCCACGGGCGAGGCTTCGTGATCGCCATCGGCAGTGCGTTGGCTTGGATGCACCACCGCATCGAACGTCGCTAAGAAGGACGGCATTCGGCGATGCTCCACAGGCCCAAGCCAAGTGACACAGTCTTCCAGCCGGTGTTGCCGGATAAAGTCGGCCACCTGTTGGCAGAGCTCGGAGTCGTAGCGCTCGCCGGCCAGCGTCAGGTGCAGCCCTGGGCAATGAGGGCGGGCAAGTCGCACAGCTTCCAACGTAGTTAGATGCCCTTTTTTAGGCGTAAGCGTAGCCACTTGAGCCAGCCGTAGCTGCCCTGATGGTTTCGTATTAGGTTTAAAAACAAAACACGACAAGTCGGGGCTCGGAGGAATAATAGCCACCCGCTCAGTAGGGCAACCCAGGGCCGCTAGGCGCGTGGCCCCAAATGGACTGGCCACCACCATACATGCGGCTTGCTCGAACAGCTGCTGGTACTTTTTTCGAAAGGATGGGCGACGGTTCAAAATCTGCTCGTAATCAAAGCCGTAGAATGTTACTACCAAGGGCCGCCTCAGTTGACGAGCCAAGGGGGCGTACAGGCAGCCCACCGGACCAAAATGAGCATGCAACACATCGGGAGGATGGCTATGCAGGCGACCAGCCAGCCAGTAAGCGTACGTCGGCAACAAACGTTGGGAGCGCGTAAATAAGCGCCGAAACAGCGGAAAATCAGCCTCTGTACGCGCGTCCAACAATCCTAACCATTGAAGCGGGTACTGGTATGCCCGAAACGACGACGGCCAAAATGAACCGCGAATGATCCAAGGAGCACCGATTTCGACCATACCTTCAGGCAAGTACCGCAGCAGGTAGCTCACCCAGTTCAAGGTAGAGGGCAAATAATAGTCAAAAAGGTGAAGTACGCGCATAGGTGAGATGGTAGCGATGCCCCCGCCACCCACTTACTAAGGCTAAGGGAAGTTGCGCCGCGGCAGCAAACGCGAGTTGCGGAGAAATTCGAAGGCGATGGGCATAAGCGATATGGCAATGATGCCAAAAACCACTATTTCAAAGTTATTCTTCACTACTGGAATTTGCCCAAAGAAATAGCCAGCTAAGGTCAAACTGGTCACCCACAGCATACCACCGCCAATACAGTATCCAATGAAGCGCCGGTAGCGCATCTGCCCTACGCCCGCCACAAAGGGCGCAAAGGTGCGCACAATAGGCACAAAGCGCGCGATAACTAAGGTGCGGCCTCCGTACTTCTCGTAAAACGCCTGCGTACGCTCCACGTGCCTTCGCTTGATGAACCAATAGTCGCGCGTAAACACCCTGTCGCCTAAAAACTTACCGAAGAAGTAGTTGGTGTTATCGCCTAAGATAGCAGCGCAAAAAAGAATGGGAATGAGAAGCCAAACGTTTAGGATGCCTGTTTTGGCAGTGATAGCACCAGCGGCAAACAGCAATGAATCGCCCGGCAAAAAGGGGGTTACTACTAACCCGGTTTCACAGAAAATAATCAGCGCCAACAGTACATAGGTCAACAGTTGGTACTCGCGCATGATATTTTCTAAATGCACATCCAGGTGGCGAATGAAATCAAAAAACTGGAGCAATAGGTCGAGCATGAAGGAGAAGCGAAGAAGATGAAGAAATGATGCGGTAATGGCTTAGGGATGCCATATTACTGGCACCACCGCTCGCAGCAGCTGGCCGTCGCGCCACAGCACCGCTTCCAGAAAGGCCATGCCTGCAGACCATTCACCCGGAGCCTCGACGTCCATCAAGAACAGACCCGCCTCGGCATTGGGCGTCGACCAGACGGCTATCTCCTGGCCGAGCAGCGACAGCAGACGCATCCGAACTTCACCACTTTGGGGCAGCACAAGCTCTACGCGCCCGCGCCCACTCCAGGGGTTAGGAACTACCCGCATGTCCAGTGTTACAGAGGCCTGGCCATAGGTCGAGACAGTCTGACAGTCGTTGGGCAAGTCAGGGCAATATAAGCGGCGCGCCAAGGTGCAATCCAGAATGAATGGATTTGGTTTACCTTGCTGATAGGGAGCGATGCGCCAAGTGATTATTAACTCAGCAGAGTCTGCCCTGTCCTGGTAATGCCACTGGCAAAGTGTGGGGCGCTGACTTTCAAAAAAATTAGGGTCGGCACCGAGCGCCTCGCTGGTGTACATCGTATAAAAGTAGAACACGGCGCGGGCCACGTCGCCTTTGACCGACTCGCGAGGCTCAAAAAAGGCGTTATTCGACTCGCTGTACAGGTGATCAGTCATTACCGGCTTGACCGACAGGGCAAATGTCTTGTAGAACCACTGCAGTGTTTGCTCGTCAGGTATTTCAGCAAAAGGCTTGTTACTTCTGGCCTCGTTAACGGGCGTGCGCGCAGGGCGGAGGTGGTGCATATCGCTGCGTGCATTACCGCTATCTGCGCCTTTTGATTGAGGATAAAGATGTTCCGTAGTCATACCCAACGGGCTGCCGTTCTGGTATAAATGCTGCCGTGGATTTTTGGTGCGGTCCAAGAACAGCGTGTGCCCAGAGTAGATACAACGTACGCTGTCGTCGTCTACGGAGAGCACCCTGGCGTAGAGAGTATCGCGAGCGTTGGCATAATCGAGCACTACCGAAGGCTTGTAATTGGCCACCAGCGCCTGGTAAAGTGCCGAGCCACTCAATTGAGGAAAGACAGGGGTATAGACTTGAGCATCAAGCCGGCTGAGTACAACACTCCAGGCGAGGATTAAACCGGTGAGGCGCATGGTTTGGACTATCTATGTTATTTTTTGATGCTATAAAACCGTTTTTGCTCTTCGCCAAGGCTTTTTTACTTGGCCTTTTTGCGCTGCTGCTCGCGCTTGGCTTGTTCTTCGCGAATGCGCTGCTGCTCGCGCATCATGGCATCTAAACGGTCGCGCCAGCCACCCGCTTTTCGAGGGCGATTTTTGTTGGCTTCCAGCTGTTTTTTGATTTTTTCGTGGTCAATCAAAAAGGCCTTAGTAAAGAACGTCTGGCCAATGTTGAGCAGGTTGCTAAAGCACAAATACAGCGTCAACCCCGAAGCAAAGGAATTAAAGAAGAACATGAACATGACGGGCATGCCGTACTGCATGTATTTCATGATTTGCATCTGCTCATTGCTCCCCATAGCAGCACTGTCCATTTGACGCATAGTGTACCAAGTGTACCACAGCGTAGTCACTACCCAGATGAGCGTGAAGGCGCTTAGGTGGTTGCCCAAACCCCATACGTGAAACGGTAAGTGAAACGCCACGTCATAGCTGGACAGGTCACTCGCCCACAAGAAACCTTCTTGCCGAAACTCGATAGCCGCTGGGAAGAACCGATACAGTGCAAACCAGATAGGCATCTGCAACAGCACCGGCAAACAGCCACCCAAAGGGTTGACTTTAAACTCAGAATACAGCTTCATCGTCTCGACCGACAGCGTTTGTTGGTCATCGCCATACTTCTTGCGCAATTCCTCGATTTTGGGCTTCAACGCCGACATTTTAGCCTGGTTGTACACAATGCGGTAGGTCAGCGGGTAAAGCAACAACTTTACGATAAGTGTAAGCACCAGGATGATGATGCCTGCATTGCCAATAAAGCGCGCCAGCCCATCGAATAACGGATGAATAATCCACCGGTTAATAGCACCAAAGATGCTAGATCCAAAGGGGATAATATCTTCCAAAGAAACACCATAGGCCCGCAGGCGCTCAAACTCACTCGGCCCTGAGAATACCGTCATGTGGGCTTCGCCGTCCTGCAGCGGAATACGCGCCGACGTACGCAACACTTTTAGCTCCGGGTCGGCGTTGGTACGCACAACCGTCTCGCCGATGAAATCCTCAAAAGCGAAGTTGCGTGCAATGACCGACGTGTTGAAAAACTGGTTAGCATGGCTGAACCAGCGCACGGCCCGGTCGCCCAGTGCTTCTGTGTCGTTGCTCCGGCAGTTGCAATAATCTGGCGAGCTATCGTCAGGCTTGAAATACACCGTAGACATAGAGCGCTCGTACTCCTCATTAGGCTCCAACTTGTCCAACCTGTTGACCCATTTTAGATAGAGCGCCTCCTGGCCTGGTGCCAGCACCTTGTCGGCCTGTTCAATGCGCACGCGATGGTCTATCTCGTAGTTGTCGCTGCTGAGGGTGTAGCGCTGCTCGATGTAGCCGCCATTGGCTGCTGGTGCACGGAAGACTACAGAGCGCCCTTCCAATGTTGGCTCGAAGTATAGATCTGCTGTACTCACCCGTTGCGAGGCGCCTGCCACCGGCACCAGGTATTCCAAGCGGTTCGAAGGATTGGACAACAGGCGCACAGGCGATTTCACCAGCTTGCCGGTGCTGTCAGGCCGGCTTTTGAAGTAGTTTTTCAAAAAAACCTCTTCTATGCGTCCGCCTTTGCTGTTGAGGGTGATACGCACTAAGTCGTTTTCTATCACTACACGCTGCGCCCTTCCCATCGCCGCCGGTGCTAACACGCCGTAGCGCCCTGCCAGCGCACGACCTGTGTCAGTAGGTACCACCTTGAGAATCGTGTCGACACCTCCTGAGGACGTATCTGGATGCCGGCCGCTGCTGGAGGTGGTCAATTCCGCTGTTCCTGGGTCAGAGGGCTTAGGCGGGACCGCTGAGTACTGCATCCAAAGATAAACCAGCAAAAAGATTAGGCCCATCCCAATGACGGTGTTCCATATGCCCTGTTTGTCTTCCATCCTACTTTTCTATTGCTCTAAGATCCGCCCCCGGCGAATACCATAACTTTTATCTAAAACGCCGCAAAGGTAACGGAAAAGCGGTGTCGCGCTAAGGAAAGTATAGAGTTGCTGCCAGGCCTTAGTGCGCAAAAAAGCAGTTAGCTTCCTCACCTATTTGATAGCCTCTCCATTTTTTGCATGCTGTACGGCTGCTTTCTCCTGTCTTTATTCCGAACCTGTGCTGCAGTCCAGAGGTTATTTTTAGATAAAAAAAAACTTGGGCAGATATTTGTTTCAACTGCCAAAGTCGTCTTAACATTGCAGCAAGTAGTTTTTGTGTTTATTTGTTTGGGTTAGAGTCCCTCGCTGCAATCAGTGAGGGATTTCTATTTTCAGGGAGTCTTGCCCCATTTTCGGAGCTGTTGCAATGCGACGGCGAAGTCTTTGGGTAACTCGGCGCAGAACTCCAGGCGCTCGCCAGAGACAGGGTGGTCAAAGCGCAAGCGAAAGGCATGCAGGCTAGTGCGAGCCAACAGCGGCCGCTCCTCGCCGCTAAATTTGCCAGTGCGGTACGCTCTACCCTTCACTTCAGAGAGGAAAAATGCCGAACGGCGCCCGTAGAGCGCGTCCACAGCAAGCGGAAACCCGATACTTTGAAAATGCACGCGCACTTGATGTGTGCGACCTGTCTTAAGCAGGGCTTCCACCAGCGTAAAATGCGCAAACCGCTCTAGGACGCGGTAGAGCGTCAACGAGGGCTTGCCAGAAGAAGTAATGACCATTTTACCGGCTATTGTCGGATGTGCCCCAATGGGCTTGTCAATTTCGCCCTCCTCATCAGGCATTCCTCCCTCTACTAGAGCGAGATAGAACTTGTCCACCGTATGCTTCTCAAATTGCAGCGACAGGTGCCGGTGCGCCTCTTCAGTGCGCGCAAAACAAAGGACGCCGCTGGTCTCACGGTCGAGCCGATGCACCACCAGCACACGGCCATGCCGCCGCTCCAACTCGTGGAGCACGCTTTCGGTATTGCCGAAGCGATCGGGAATAGTCAGCAGCCCGGCTGGCTTGTTGACCACTAACACGGCATTGTCTTCGTAAAGCAACTCGATTTTGTGCTTAGGCATAAGGCAGATGGGCAAGGCCTTCAGCGTAGCTGCACGGCTTGGCCTGTGAGCTGCGCAAAACGCCGAATGCGGCGGACATAGTAGTCAAAGACGATACTACCTCTATAAACACCTTTTCGGTTAACTGTGCCTATACGATGAGCCTCTACCAATGCGCCCATTTGCCGACGTTTGCGCCAGGTTTTTTGAAAATTTTGATAGAATGATATATGCGCTTGCAAAATAGCTCCAATAGCGCGCCATTGCCCTTTTAGCAAAAAGCGCACAGCCGCAACACCATCGAGCGCCAAACGCGCGGGGATGAGCCAGAGCAACGTAGCTCCGCACTCGTTTTTCAACAAGGTGAATAGGCTGTTCCGGAAATTGAGAAAAACCTTGCGTGGGTTCTCATACTCCAGCGTGCCCCCTCCGAGGTGATACACTACCGACTGCGGAAAGCACCACACCGAATAGCCCGCACGCTTAAGACGCCAGCACAGATCAATTTCCTCATTATGCGCGAAATAATCGCCGTCAAAACCACCCATGCGGTGGTACAAATCGGCGCGGATAAAAAAGGCCGCTCCCGCCGCCCAAAAGCACTCCTGCGGCGTATCGTACTGGCCGTGATCCTCTTCGCAATGGCTGAAGATGCGCCCCCGACAAAAAGGATAGCCCAGAGCATCAATCCAGCCGCCAGCGGCGCCAGCGTATTCAAAACGACCCTTGTCGCGCCAAGCCAGAATTTTGGGCTGCGCCACGCCTATGCGCTCATCGGCGCGCATGGCGGCCAACACAGGCTCCAACCAGCCTGGGCTTACTTCCACATCGGAGTTGAGAACAACAAAAAAGGCGGCTCCTTCAATGCGCGCTAATGCCTCGTTGTAGCCCTGCGCAAAGCCGAAGTTGCGGCCTAACGACAACACGTCCACCTGCGGAAAACGACGCCCCAACATCGCTACGGAATCATCAGGCGAGCCGTTGTCGGCCACTACCACGCGCGCACCAGGGCTGTGAGCCAGAATGCTGGGCAGAAAAGTCTCTAGATGCGCTCGCGTATTGTAGTTGAGGACGACAATGACCACTTCTCCCGGCGCATAAAGGCGCAGAACCTCAGAAGGCCCGGGCGTTGTCCGCTTCTCTTGCCTCAGCGTACCGAGCCGCTGGCGTATCACTTCCCGGTCGTTCTCAATGTGCGTGCGCAAGGCCTCTAAATTGTCTAATTTTCGATCTTTTCGGATGAAGTCGAGCACTTCCACGCGCAGGGTTTGCCCGTATAGGTCGCCTTCAAAGTCAAGGATATGTACTTCGATGGCGCGCTCTTGGCTCCCTGAGAGCGTTGGCCGCTGCCCAATGTAAAGCATAGCATCAGCAAAAGCCGCATTGGGTAGCTGTTGTACCCGCGCAGCGTAGATACCATCCGGCGGGATGATTTGGCGCCGCTCTTCCAATTGTAGATTGGCTGTAGGGAAGCCAATGGTGCGCCCGACCCGATTGCCGGCCACCACCTGCCCGCATATAGCAAACGGATGCCCTAACAGTCGATTAGCTAGAGCAATGTCGCCCATATCCAGGGCCCGCCGCACTTTGGTAGAACTGACGGCTACTTCGTCTACCAACTGGGCCGGAATTTCTAATA
>JBEQAD010000117.1:0-9694 GCA_041640515.1 Saprospiraceae bacterium
GAATCCTCATCCCAGACCTCCAAGATATAATTAGTCTGTGGTTGGAGAGGTAAGTTGAGGCTAAAGGTGAATGGTAGTACTACGTTATCCACATGGTTGTTCTGAAAGATCAATTCATTTCCCCGACAATTGCGCAAGAAGGGATCTGGGTTACTGAAAAGGTCTATGCAGCCCAACCCTAATAGGGTTACCTTGGTTAAGATGTAGCCCATGGTGTCAATTTGGGCTTTGTATTTGACTATGTAAGTGCCTGGTTTGTTGTAGGTGTGAGGTGGAGGGTTCTCACCGACAAACTTCGTCCCATCGCCTAAGTCCCATTCATAAGAAAAGCCATTTCGGCCTTCGGAAGGGATGTTGTTTGTAAACGTTACTGTCGTACTGCCACAGCCTTCTACATTGGTCATTGTGAAGCCCTTATTGACACTCACTGGTGGCTTAATCACCAGACTCATGGTAAATGATGCCTCTTGGGTAAAAATAAGCACTGTGGCGCGCAGTTTTACGGTAATCACAAAAGAGTCTGCTTTTAGGGGGATACCACACATCTTAAAGCAGCCGTCCGTTTCGGTAGCTGTCTCAAAAATCGTTTTATTGGCTTGCCATGCTATGCCCGGCGGCAAATTTTCTACGCTTATAATCTCAATTTTGGAGATAGGCAGACCAGGTGGAGTGGTGGAGTCTACCTTGCTAACAGGCGTGGTGGATTTGGGCACCCTGAAAGAGAGGTCGGCGTTGTAGAGCTGTCCTTTCTCTCCAGGAGGCAAGGGCGGTAAGTAGAGGGTGTCCTGGGGTAAATAGGCAGGCAAAGAGACCATGCATCCCGGACATCCTGTCTGGGCCAACAATGGGCGCACTGCCAAGAGCGCAATAAGCGCCAAAGGGAACATCTGTTTCATAAAAAACCGGTTTTAGTTAGTGAAACCATGCACCCTGGCAGGAGAGAAAGGGTGTGGCGGATTAAATAATGCGTTCAATAAAAAATCGTTACATCCGAACGAGGCGACGCACCGTGCGCGTTTGGTCGTCGCGGACAACAACAACGTAGGTGCCAGCGGGCAGATTTGGAGACTCTACTTCGAAGCGATTCTCACCCGCATGCAAGGAGACCCACTGTTGGTGCACTGCTCGACCAAACAAGTCGAACACCTCTACTCGGAAAGCCCCGTCACGCCTGCTCGAGGCTTCTATGTATATCGGCCCAGGCGTTGGGTTAGGCATAAGCCGTAGGGTGCTAAACGGCTCTTCTAAGGCATGGGTTGATACTTGACACTTGCCTTCCTCTTTCAAAATCAGGTAATAGTGGTAGTCCGGGTTAATGTCGCGCGGTAACACCAACGGTACTTCGCCCAGCAGAGTTTTTACTTTCACAGAGATACCCAAATCAAAAGTATCGGGTTGATTGGATGGTGCTGGTGTGCCGTGAAGCAGGATGCAACCTAAGCTCAACGCCGAAAAAACGCAGTTAGGCGGGTCGCAAGAGTAGACCATGCCGGCTGGGTAGTTAAGGATAGCATTTGATAGGGCAATGCTCACCGATTGGATGGGCACTTTAAAACCTAGGTAGGTAAAAGTATCTGGCACGAATACCGTTACCGATTGGTTGTAGGGCTCATTGATGCAAGCCTCCTTTAAATTGTAGAACGGAGAGTCTGGATAATAGGGCGCAGGAGAAAGCAGCTGTTTGGTTTGTAGTAGGTTAGAATCGCGCTGGCAGGTTTGAGAGAGCGCCGAAGAGGCTAAAGCCAAACTGAGAACACAGAGGAGTAAGAGGTTTCGGTACATAACCATCGTGTTTGTTTATTGAGCAAAGTTGAAAGGTCAAAAAACGGCTTCGCCAAGAGCGCTGCAGGCATCCTGGCGGCCAATTTCCGGCAATTCCCGGACTTATTAAAAACAAACTAATTGCGGAGGAAAGGAAAAAATACAAAAGGGAATGGTGCTTACTCCACGCATTCCCTTTCAGAGCAGGTCAAGAGGCCACTTCTTACTCTTTTAGGCCTCGGCTCTGACGGCATCCACGATAGCACGGAAAGTACGCGGATGGTTAAGTGCCAAATCGGCCAGCACTTTCCGATTGAGCTCGATACCTGTTTGGCTCAGCGCATGGAAAAAGCGGCTGTAGGAAAGGCCCTCTGCGCGCGTAGCGGCATTGATACGCGCGATCCACAAGCGGCGGTAAGTGCGCTTCTTGTATTTCCGATCGCGGTAGGCGTAAAGCCAGCCTTTTTCCACAGCGTTTTTGGCAACGGTGTACACTTTGGAGCGCGCACCGAAATACCCGCGAGCGGCTTTCATGATCTTCTTGCGGCGCGCTCGACTAGCCGGATTGTTGGTTGCTCTTGGCATGTGCAGTGTTTTTTAGTGCGACTTCGGGGCCTTTTTCTTTGGAAAAGGACACTTTGGCCGAAGCCCTCGTTAAAAAAGAGATAACAAAAACGTTAGATGGCCAGCAGCCGCTCGATGCGGGCGTGTTCTGCTTTGTCCACTATCACCGCTGGCCGAAGATGGCGTTTCTGCTTCTTCGTTTTTGTGCTTGCGATGTGGCGCAGTCTGGCCTGATTGCGCTTAACTTTCCCCGTTCCGGTCACCTTAAAGCGCTTTTTGGCGCCCGAGTGGGTCTTCATTTTAGGCATACTGACTTATTTTTAAATGGAGCGCAAAAGTACGGCCTTCACCTATATGCGCAAGGGCTGAGTTTAATTTTTTGTCTGTATGACAAGAGGCAAGAGTTAGGACTTCTTACCCGGAAATTTCTTCGGAGCAACTATCACCATCATGCGTTTGCCATCCAGCTTGGGCATTTGTTCTGCTGCGCCGTACTCTTCCAATTCCTTCAAAAAGCGAAGCAACAACAACTCTCCCCGGTCTTTGAATACGATGGCCCGGCCGCGGAACTGCACGTAGGCCTTTACCTTATTGCCTTCTTGGAGGAAGTTTTTAGCGTGCCGAAGCTTAAATTCAAAATCGTGCTCGCCCGTTTCTGGCCCGAAGCGGATTTCCTTTACCTGTTGTTTAACCGTGTTGGCCTTGAGCTCTTTCTCTTTCTTTTTTTTCTGATAGAGAAACTTATTGTAGTCGATAATACGGACTACAGGAGGATTGGCATTAGGAGAGATTTCTACCACGTCCAGCCCCAAGGCTGCAGCCCATTTGAGCAGTTCAGTAGTGCGGTAAATACCTAATTCAATGGGGCGACCCGCTACTTTGCTTACTTCCTCCAGATTGTCGCCCACCAGTCGAACCTCTGGCGCCTGGATATACTCATTAATGCGATGCTCGGCCTGTTGCTGTTGCCTTCCGCGGCCTACTCTTGTACCGGATCTGTTTTCTGGACGGGGCGGTCGACCAGAGCCGCCGCCCGAGTTAGACGATTTTTGTAAAGCCAATTAAGCGTGTAGTTTGGTGAAAAAATACAAATGAAATGGAGGCTATCTCCTTTTTTTCAAAAAAAACGGATACCCGGAGATCCATCCGAATACCCACTTGCTCATTTTCAGCACACAAAATTACAACCAGACGTAGGATAATGCGGCTGGTTGTGAGAGAAAATTTTTAGATTTATTCCAGTAGCCTACTTTTGCTGGTAGCACTGCGCTACACGATTAACCCACCGCTCATTTTTCTACAACACGCTGTGCCTCATTTTGCCGATGTCATTCTACCGCTGGCTCTGCCTAAGCCGGCGTACACGTATATCGTGCCAGACAACTTGTTGGATGCTGTACAGGTAGGCCGACAGGTAGAGGTGACTTTTGGACAAAATAAACACTATACGGGCATCGTATACCGCATCCATCAAGAGGCACCTGGTTTTAAAACAAAACCTATCTTAGCCGTGCTGGATTATGGAGTAGTTATTGGGTCTCAGCAACTGGCTCTGTGGGAATGGATGGCCGAATATTACTGCTGCACTTTAGGTGAAGTCATGGTGGCGGCCTTGCCTGCCCAGCTGAAGTTGAGCAGCGAAACGCAACTGGTGCGCCGTGCCGAGTATGGCAATGACTTCTCTGCGTTGGATGTGGAGGAGTACCTGTTGGCTGAAGCGCTCTCTTTACGCGAAACCATTAGTCTGGCCGATGCCCGTAAAGTCCTGAATAAGAAAACAATCATGCCGGTAGTGCAACGGCTGATTGATAAAGGTGTGGCGCTTATCCAAGAAGAAGTCAAAGAACGCTACCGCCCTCGGAAAGTATACGCAGTGCAATTAGCAGAGCCATATCGCACGCAGCCTGACCTGCTCGCTCCTGTTTTGGACCAATTGGCCACCCACGAACGCCAGATGCAGGTGCTTTTAGCCTATCTTCATCTAAGCCGCAAACGGCCTTGGGTAGGCCGACAGGAAATCCTGGACAAGGCCAATGCGCATGCTTCAAGCTTAAACAGCCTTTTGAAGAAAGGCATTCTTGAGCTGTATGAGCGACACGTAAGCCGTATGGCCGGGTGTGTTGACGAAACAAGCACGGCTGAAGCACTAACTGAGCAGCAAGAGCGGGCTGTTGACGAAATTCGGGCCTTTTTTGACCAAAAAAAGCCAGTCTTGCTCTATGGCGTTACCGGCAGCGGTAAGACACGCGTGTATATCGAACTTATGCAGCAAGTTCTACGGGCCGGCGGCCAAGTGCTGTATATGCTGCCCGAAATAGCGCTGACGGCGCAAACTATCCAACGGCTTCGGCGCGTATTCGGCACTGACGTGGCCGTGTATCATTCGAAAATTAGCAATAGCGAGCGCGTAGAAGTCTGGCGTGCGGCAGCTGGCGGCAAGCCTATCCTCCTGACGGCGCGTTCGGGACTGTTTTTACCTTTTAAGAATTTGCAGCTCATCATCATAGACGAGGAGCACGACTTGTCTTTTAAGCAACAAGATCCGGCGCCGCGCTACCACGCTCGCGACAGTGCCCTTTATTTAGCCTATTTGTTCAGGGCACAAGCAATACTTGGCACGGCTACGCCTTCGATGGAGACATGGTACAATGCTCAAAGCGGCAAATACGGTTTAGTAAGGATGCCCGAACGTTTTGGCAACGTACCCCTACCCGAGGTGCGCTTCGTTGATTTGCGCGAACAGCAACAGAAGCGGCTTTTGCGAGGCCTCTTTTCTGCTCCTTTGTTAGAAGCGTTGCAGAAGGCTATAGAGCAAGGTGAGCAAGCCATTCTGTTCCAGAACCGCCGCGGCTATTCGCCCGTGTTGGAGTGCCGCACTTGTGGCTGGACGGCAGCATGTCGCCATTGCGATGTGAGTCTAACTTACCACAAACGACCCCACGTATTGCGCTGTCATTACTGCGGCTACGCAGAGCCTATGCCGTCAGTGTGCCCGGCTTGCCACAGTGGTAAGATTGCGCTCTTAGGTTCGGGCACAGAAAAAATTGAAGACGAGCTAAAAATTTTTCTACCCAAAGCGCGCATTGCTCGCTTAGACCTGGATACCGCCAGCAGCAAGCAAGGGCTAAATAACATCCTGAACGACTTCGAAGAGCGACGTATAGATGTACTGGTGGGTACTCAGATGCTTGCTAAAGGGCTAGACTTTGACAACGTTGGCGTGGTGGGCGTGATAGGAGCCGATATGATGGTGCGTTTTCCCGATTTTCGCTCTGGAGAGCGTGCTTTTCAACTGCTCACTCAGGTAGCTGGCCGTGCCGGACGAAAGCAAAAGCAAGGATTGGTTCTTATTCAAACCTGGAACCCGGAACATCCGGTATTGCAAGAGGTACTTCGCGCCAACTTTGAGTTACATGCTCGCCGAGAGCTCCAGGAACGCCAGCAATTTTTGTATCCGCCTTTTGTTCGGCTCATCCGTCTGCATGTGCGCCATCCGAAGGAGGACGTCACACGCGCCTTAGCCACGGACTTAGCTAGTGTTTTGCGTCAGCATTTGGCCCATCGGGTATTAGGCCCTTCAGAGCCGGCTGTTAGCCGCATCCGAGGCTATTTTATCCAGGAAATCATGCTCAAAATCGAGAAATCGACCGCGCTTCTAAACAATGCCAAACGGCTTATTCTGCAAACGGTAGAACAATTGCAGGCTCGCCCCAATTGCGCGAAGGCGCGCATCTACATCGACGTGGACCCCCTTTGAGTTGGGCATCGCGGTAAACCAAAAATGTTTTTCGGAGCAACCCGTGTTATCTGCTGACTTACATTTGCTCCGATACTTGTGTTTAAAAACAGTTTTTTCATGAAACGAGAAATACACCAATGGATTAGTCCTAGACTAAACAAGAACATGGAAATTGCCGTCTATGGCCACTACGGCTTTGCTTTACTGCTCTTCCCGACGGCTGCGGCGGATTTTTTGGAATACGAGCGCTTCTATTTAATTTCAGTTTTGGAACCCCACATTGATGCCGGCAAAATCAAGGTCTTTTCCATCAATAGCATTAACTCTGAAGCCTGGCTAAATAACCGCATGCACCCGCGTCATAAGGCCATTCGCCATCAGCAATACAATAGCTACGTGGAAAACGAGGTGGTGCCGTTTATTCAAATGCACACTAGCCCCGATACGCCCATCATTACCAGTGGAGCCTCCCTGGGTGCCTTACATGCTGCTAATATGTGTTTTCGCCGCCCAGACCTCTTCTCGGGCACCATTGCCATGTCAGGCTCTTACGACCTGACTACGTATACTAAAGGTTACTTCGACGAAGACGTCTACTTCAATTCGCCGACGCACTATTTACCTAATCTGAACGACGACTATCACTTGCCGCTGCTGCGCCGCATGCAACATATCCACATCGTAACCGGCTCAGGTGATTACGAAGACCCTGACGCCTCGCGCCGCCTTTCGGGTATTCTCTCCTCTAAGGGCATTCCGCACGAGCTCGACATCTGGGGGCCCGATATGCGCCACGACTGGCCCACTTGGCGGGCCATGCTGCCCTACTACATCGAGACGCGTTTCTGAATAGATAAGCCTTTTAACCTTGAGCTGGGTGGAGTTCCTCAAAAGAGCCTGTCTGGCGGTTTTTACGCACATTGTTCCAGTGAAAGTAGCGGCCGTTCATGGCGATATAAACGCCAGGCGGTAATACTTGAACAAAGGCCAAGGCACTGCCCAAATTAAAAAAACCGTCAGAGGAAGTCCCAAAGGCATAAGGAATCATGGCACCAGTAAGCACAATGGTCTTGCTCTCGATGCTGGCGTCAGCTAACGCGCGCGCAGTTTCCACCATCCGGTCGGTGCCATGCGTAATAAGGATGCGCGATGCTTCCGTTTTGCGGCAGTTGAAAATGATAATGGAGAGCTCATCGTCGCCGATGTCTAGGCTATCCACCATCATGAGGGTTTTAATATCTACTGGTACCTCGCAGCGCCCGCGTTCGAGCATCTCTTTGACGTGGGTATCCTTGAAGTAAAGCTCGCCAGTCAGGTAGTTGTATTCCTTGTCGAACGTGCCTCCAGTGACGAACACTTGAATTTTGGATGTAGGAGAGGGCATGGATAATCAAAGGCTATACAAAATGCAGCGGCAAAGAAACGAGTTTTGCGCAGCGCTGCTGTGCGCAGATATCCAAAGTAGGAAACGTTTTTACCTTTGCCGGCACTGTTAAAAAACTGTTTCATCATGAGCCACAACGAAGAATATGTAGGAAATCGCAAGCGCGACGCTCTGGTTTTCGCGATCAGCTTAGTAGGTACCATAGCCCTTCTTTTCATTGCTCCAGAGTGGGTGTGGGTGGGCTTCCCCTTTGTATTTACGTCGCTGGCCGGTGCATTGGGACGCCTCTAAGCCTGAATGTGTCTCGGTCGGAAAGGGGAGGCTATTGAATAGGTCAATGGATCCCCTTTTTTGATTTTACCTTCTTCGCGCGAGAATTTTCTTAGCTGGAACCAAAACCATAAGAGACTATTAGACGTATATGGCCTCGAACCATAGCCCATCTGATAAATTACATAGCGGTTGGGCTTCTACGGTGTAGATGTTTCCAAAACAAAATTTTACGCTTGCTTTAAAAAAAACCTAATATTTTATGGTAAAGAAGCATTACTTTGACCCGGAAGACTTAAAAAAGTTTGGCCAAATTGGAGAATGGCAGAAACCTATGGCAGACAAGTTTTTTGCTTGGTATGCAGAGGTGTTTAAAGAAGGTGCGCTCAGTGAACGAGAAAAAGCACTCATTGCTTTAGCAGTGGCTCACACGGTGCAATGCCCTTACTGTATAGATGCCTACACCACAACTTGCTTAGAAAAGGGGGCTGATGAAGAGCAGATGATGGAAGCCGTACATGTGGCGGCAGCTATTCGCGCAGGTTCAAGCTTAGTATTCTCCACACAAATGATGAACCACGCCAGGGAGATGACCATGTAATGGTTAACCCGCCTTTGGCCAGGTTTGAATAACCTTTCCTTTTTCCAACTCCTCTGTCATGACTATTCACCCGCGCACACAAACGCTGGCGCGTCGGCAAAGTCCCCTTTCGGATACCTTTTTCCAGCTGGAAGTGCTCAATGGGCGAGTGAAAGCGGATATTCGATTGCCTGCTTTTTCAGAAGCCATTCGCCAGGCTGGCTACGCCGACGGCATCCTGAAGCCAACGCGCATAGAGATTTTCCAGGTAAATGTTGGCAAACTGTGCAATCAGGCTTGCGCTCACTGCCACGTAGATGCAGGACCAGACCGGAAGCGCGAAAACATGTCGAAGGAGACCTTCGACCTGTGTCTGGATGTCCTGCGCCGCTATGCCATTCCAACAGTAGATATTACTGGTGGCGCTCCGGAGATGAATCCACACTTCCGCTGGTTCGTGGAGGAGTGCCGAGCTATGGGTAAGCACGTCATGAACCGCTGCAACCTAACTATTATTGTTTCGCACGAGCGTTACCGCGATTTGCCGCAGTTTTTCGCTCAGCATCGAGTGGAAATTGTCTCCTCCCTACCGCATTACAATGCCCGTCGGACGGATAGCCAGCGCGGTGAAGGCGTGTTTGAAGCCAGCATAGAGGCCCTGCGACTGCTCAATGACGTCGGCTATGGGCATCCAGACAGTGGGTTAACCCTCAACTTGGTGTACAACCCGACCGGCACTTTTCTGCCCGGCAACCAACAGTCGTTGGAACGAGAGTTCAAAGCGCAACTTCAGCGCAGGTACGGTGTCGTGTTCAACCACTTGTATGCCCTTACGAATATGCCTATCAGCCGGTTTCTGGAGTACTTGTTAGAGAGCGGCCAGTATGAAAACTACATGCACACCTTGCTTGAAGCCTTCAATCCGGCGGCGGTGGCTGGTGTCATGTGCCGCAATACAATTTCGGTTGGTTGGAATGGCTACTTATACGACTGCGATTTCAACCAAATGCTCGACTTACGAGTAAATGCTCCTTGCGTTCATTTACGCGACTTTGACTTAGAAGCCCTCGAACAGCGCGACATTGTGCTTAACCAACACTGCTACGGCTGTACGGCAGGCGCAGGCTCTAGCTGCGGTGGTCAGGTGGTTTGATGAGAGATATGCCCTGCAGAAGCAGTGGCAGAACGATAAACAAGGTAATTCTCCAAGACAAGCATATCCATCTGAGTGCGAGCAAAGCACGCCAGTGCTTCTTCCGGTCGGTTGACGATGGGTTCGTTTTCGTTGAAGGACGTATTTAACAGGACTGGTACGCCAGTTTTTTGTGCAAAAACTTCAATGAGGCGATAAAATCGCGGGTTGGCGTCGCGCGCCACGGTTTGCAGGCGCCCTGTG
>JBEQAD010000118.1:0-9607 GCA_041640515.1 Saprospiraceae bacterium
CGGACTGGTCTACCTGGCGCACTGGATTGCCGTAAGGGTCGAAAAAGTTGATTTTTCCGTCAGTAGAAAAGCGCTTAAGGCGGTCAGACACCTCGTCTTTGCTACCCACCACTAAGATGTGAGCGCGATCAGGACGCACATACTTGCGCGCCATGGCCTGCACTTCCGCTGGGGTAACCTTCTGCAGGTTGGTGAGGTAGTTTTCATAGTAGTCGGCGGGCAATTTGTACCGGGCAATGTTGAGGGTGAACTGAGCTACAGTGCCTGGCTCTTCGAGGCTTTGGGCAAATTGACCGGTAAGCACGTTCTTGACCAGTTGCAGTTCTTCCTCCGGGATGGGTTCGTTACGCATGCGCTCCAGTTCGACGAGAAATTGAGCGATGGCGCTGTCGGTGACTTCATTGCGCACACTCGCGGTAGCAGAGAAGCTCCCGATGAGGCGGTCGGGTTGCAGCGATGTGCGCGCGCCATAAGTATAGCCGTGTTTTTCGCGCAGGTTAGCGTTGACGCGACTGTTGAAGTACCCGCCCAGGATAGTGTTCATTAGGCGCACCGGTATAACATCGGGATGGTTAGGTGGCAGCTCTACGGGATAGGTAATGTTAATGACCGACTGGACAGCCCCCGTTTTGTCCACAAAAGCTACTTGAGTCTTCTCTGGCGCCTTAGGGGTAGGGTATGCATGCTTAGGCACGTTGCCTTTAGCCCATCTGCCGAAGTACTTTTCTGCTTTGGCAAATGCATCGGCCTGCTTAATGTCTCCTACGATAACTAAATAGGCAATGTTGGGTTTGAAGTAAGTCTGGTAATACTTTCGAATCTGGTCAAGGTTGATTTTGGCCAACGTCTCCTCGGTCATATTTTCGCCATAGGGATGGTCTTTGCCGTAGCGCAACACATTAGCTACGTTAGACGCGATGGCGTTGGGATCATTTTTGGCTGCCGCCAGTCCGCTTTCGGCTCGGCGTTTGGCTTTTTCCAATTCCTCTGCCGGAAACGACGGGTTGAGTAGCACATCAGAAAGCAGCTCGAGCAGCTTGTCTGTGTGTTTGCTCAGGCAAGCCCCCGAGACGCCGTTGGCATCGGACGATAGCGAGGCACCTATGAAGTCTACCTCTTCATCCAATTGCACCTTTGTGCGCTTAGTAGTGCCTTTGGAGAGCAATTCGCCGGCCATATCAGCATAGCCGGCTGCGTCTTTTTCAAGTATCGGGTCAAAGTCCACAAATACGCGAAAGGATACTCGAGGCAGCTTGTGGTTTTCTACCACGATGACTGTTAGGCCGTTTTTCAGTTTTTTCGTCGCTGCCTTGCCTATCTGGATTTTGGGTGGTGTGCCGGGCTGTGGCGCTTTCTTGCGCACATCGCCACTGGGTAGAGGTATTACAGGTGCTCCGGTAGGGGTTGTTTGTGCAAAAGCCGCCCATGGCAATACCGTCAGCGTGTAAAAGAGTGTAGCAAGGATGGGAAAAGCCCTGTTTCTCATGTCTGGAAAAATTTTCTAAGCCGGAAGGATAATGCTGTTGTCATCAGTAAAGTGAGTTGTTGGCAAAGGTATGTCAAATCGAAAGCTCGATACGTGTTCCTAAGGTTTAGTTGCCTATGGCCGCTAATGCATTAGCAGACTTCGGGCAAATTTCCTCCTTTGAACGGCAGGCCTCCTTTCTACCTTCGCGCCCGCTAACGAGAACCGTATGACATCCTACATAACATTTGACCGTACTGGACTTTCCGATGAAACGCTATTGTACTTATACGAGCAATTAGTTTTACCGCGTCAGATTGAGGAGAAGATGCTCAACCTGCTCCGACAGGGGCGCATCAGTAAGTGGTTTAGTGGCATTGGGCAGGAAGCTATCGCTGTGGGCTCTACTTGTGCCCTCTTGCCCAACGAAATCATCTTCCCAATGCACCGCAACCTTGGCGTGTTCACGGTACGACAAGTGCCGCTCGATCGCCTCTTTTGTCAGTGGCAGGGCAAACGCCGAGGCTACACTAAAGGGCGAGACCGCTCCTTTCACTTTGGCACTATGGAGCATCACATCGTGGGCATGATTTCCCATCTGGGACCGCAGTTGTCGCTGGCTGCTGGCGTAGCATTAGCTCATCGGCTGCGCCGGGAAGGACGGGTGTCGCTGGCCTACACGGGCGAAGGCGCTACCAGCGAGGGAGAGTTTCACGAAGCGCTTAACGTCGCTTCGGTATGGAAGTTACCAGTCATTTTCCTCATCGAAAACAACGGCTACGGTCTGAGCACCACGGTGCAGGAGCAGTACGCCTGTCGGCATCTCGTTGACCGCGCTATTGGGTATGGTATGCGAGGCGTCCAGATTGATGGCAATAATATATTAGAGGTATACCGCACCATTCGCAACCTAGCCGAGGACCTGCGCCAGAATCCTGAGCCAGTGTTGGTAGAGTGCCTCACTTTTCGCATGCGCGGGCACGAAGAAGCCAGCGGCACCAAATATGTGCCCAGAGCACTCATAGAAGAGTGGGCTCAAAAAGACCCGATTAAAAACTACGAAAATTGGCTGCTTGAGCAAGGTATTCTCACCGAAACACGCCGAAAGGCCGTATACGACCAGCATAAAAAGGCCATCCTGCAGGCTGTTGAGGTCATGTTTGCCGAACCTGACCCCGTGCCGAATACGGAGGAAGAATTGCGCGACGTGTACGCCGTGGCTCCTCCGCCGGTAGCTTCCAGCGGCCCTGAGCGCGAGTTGCGCTTTATTGATGCGATCACTGACGGTTTGCGCGAGGCCATGAAGCGACACCCTGAACTTATTCTCATGGGACAGGATATTGCGGAGTATGGCGGAGTGTTCAAAATTACTCAGGGCTTTGTTGACGAGTTTGGCCGGGAGCGCGTGCGCAACACACCTCTGTGCGAAAGCGCTATCATTGGTATCGCACTAGGGCTGAGTCTGAAGGGTATGAAGAGCATGGTAGAAATGCAGTTTGCCGATTTCGTCACCTGCGGTTTTAATCAAATTGTCAACAACTTAGCTAAGTTGCACTGGCGCTGGGGGCAATGCGCCGACGTCGTTATCCGTATGCCGACGGGAGCGGGCACTGGCGCTGGGCCATTTCACAGCCAGTCCAACGAGGCGTGGTTTACTCATGTTCCTGGCCTCAAGGTGGTGTACCCCAGCACGCCACACGACGCCAAAGGGCTATTGCTGGCGGCCTTCGAGGACCCTAATCCCATCATGTATTTCGAGCACAAGGCACTCTACCGCAGTCTATCGGGGCCAGTGCCGGAAGGTTTCTACACCACGGAAATAGGGCGCGCGCGTCAAGTGCGTATTGGTCAAGATGTAAGCATTATCACTTATGGACTGGGCGTGCGGTGGGCTGAGGCTGTCGCCGATGAAATGGGCATAGATGCCGATATCGTGGACTTGCGCACGTTACTGCCGCTGGACTACGAGGCCATTGCCGCCAGCGTGCGGCGCACCAACCGCGTGCTCGTCCTACATGAAGACACGCTCTTTGGCGGTATCGGTGGCGAGGTGGCAGCCTGGATAGCAGAACATCTTTTCCATTATTTAGACGCGCCCGTTGTGCGCTCTGCTAGCCTGGATACTCCTGTGCCGTTTGCCTTGTCGTTAGAGCAAAATTTTTTCCCTGTGCAGCGATTGCGCGAGCAACTCAGAAATCTATTGGCGTATTGAGGATTTTGGGCGTTTGGCCAATATGCTGCAACTTTGCCCAACATCCCAGTGTCATACCTGTTACCCATGGCGCGTTCTCGACCCACTTATCTATCTGCTATCGTCAGCATGGCGATGGTGCTCTTTGTGGTCGGTCTGTTCGCTCTTATTGCTCTGCACAGCCAGCATTTAGTAGCCTTATTCAAGGAAAAAGTGGATGTTTGGCTGGAATTCAAACCGGATATTCCTCAGGAAGAGGTGGCGCGCATCATTCAGCAAATCCGCCAAAAGCCTTTTGTTAAGTCCGAAACGGTTACCTACATCACGCGCGAACAGGCAGCGGCTTCTATGCGTCAAGATTTAGGAGACGAAAGCTTGCTGGCTGACCTGCCCAATCTCATGCGCGACATTGTGCGCTTTCATGTGCGAGCCGATTTTTTCCAGCGCGATAGCCTAAAGCAATGGCGCGAGGAACTCAAACAAGATTCGCTCATATCAGAGCTCTATGTGGAATCGGTTGAAACAGGCAACATCAGTCGCAACCTCAACCTTATCGGGTGGTCAACCCTGGGGTTAGCACTGCTGCTTTTTGTTGTGGCTGTTGTCATCATTTATAACACCATCCGGCTTGCTTTATACGCCAACCGGTTCCTCATCAAAAACCAGGAGCTGGTGGGCGCTTCTTGGGGGTTTATCATTCGCCCCTATTTACGGCGAGGGCTTATTAACGGCCTTATCAGTGCAACTTTGGCTATCGCGGCCCTCGTAGTTTCGCTCAATTGGGCTTATCATCAGCTACCTGAACTGCAGCAACTGCGCGACTTAAATGATATTCTAATCATTTTTATCGGGTTACTTGTGTTGGGTGCCTTGCTTTCTGTGGCTAGCACATACGCTGTAGTGCGGCGGTTTCTGCGTATGAAAGTGGACGAACTGTACTGACACAACCATCCCAGCTGAAGGCGTTTTCACGTCTTTCCTTTTGATGAAATTGGGAAAAAAGTGCTGCTATCCTGACCTTTGCCGTGCTTTAGCAAGCCGACCATCTTCTCACAAAGGTATTTCCTATAAAAAAAGCTGAAATAAATGGCAAAAAAAACACCTCGCCGTCCGAGCTCGCCCAGTCAGGCAGCTCCTACTAAGCGCCCGGTATCGGCAGCTCCTACGCGTAAAACGCCGACGAGAAATCGCTTTGATTGGCTGATGCGCAAGGATGAGCCCTTCATTTTCGACCGCCGTAATTTTATTGTCATGGGCATCGGGCTGTTGCTGGTTGTAGTAGGTTTGGTGGCTATGAGCGGTGGTGCTATGCCTAGCCCCGAAGTTTGGGAGCCCAACCTCATTTACAGCCCGCGGCGCATTACGCTGGCGCCCATGCTTATGGTGGCGGGCTTTGTCATAGTGGCTATGGGTATTTTTCTAAAGCCCAGCAGCGATAACTCAAAAACGGCTGACGCTTCCCCCTCGGCATGAACTTGCTACACGCCATCATTCTGGCTATTGTGGAGGGGTTGACGGAATTCCTGCCTGTGTCGTCCACTGGCCACATGATTATAGCCTCCACAGCTATGGGCATTGCTACGCATCCCTTTGTTAAGGTGTTTACGGTAGCTATTCAATTCGGCGCTATTCTGTCGGTGGTGGTATTGTATCGCGATCGCTTTTCCCAGACGTTGGCATTTTATCGCAACCTTCTTCTTGCCTTTTTGCCCGCAGTCCTTTTTGGTTTTTTGTTGAAAAAGGTAATTGACCAGCTTTTAGAAAATGTCGTGGTGGTGGGTGTAGCGCTGGTAGTAGGGGGTATTGTTTTCCTTTTTCTGGATGGCCTTTTTGCCCGACGGGCGCAGTCGGACAGCGACATTGGCAGTATGAGCTGGCAAAAGGCAGTGTCTATTGGTCTGTTTCAGACTATTGCCATGGTGCCCGGGGTAAGCCGCTCGGCGGCCACGATTATCGGTGGCCTGGTGCAAGGTTTGTCGCCCAAAACGGCAGCAGAATTTTCCTTTTTTCTCGCCGTCCCTACCATGTTTGCTGCCACCTGCAAATCGCTATGGGACTACGGGCGCGAGGGCAGTCTGCAGTTCAGCAGTCAAGAAGTATGGCTCTTGCTGGTGGGCAATGGCGTGGGTTTTATAGTGGCTATGTTAGCCATCAAGGGCTTCATTCAATACCTTACCCACCACGGCTTCCGGGTATTTGGCTACTACCGCATCCTGGTGGGCATTATTATCTTGCTCCTGGCCAGCGCAGGCCACTTTGCAGGGCTGGACGTAGGGGCCTTTTGAGACCAGGAAAGGAAGCAGCTAGTGGGTGTATTTTTGAGGCCGAATAGGTACTCATATGGAAGAAAAAGTCCAGCATGTTCAGATAGAGGAAAGCTGGAAGCGCATTCTGGCCGACGAATTTCAGCAGCCCTATTTCGCGGCCATTAAGGCTTTCTTGGTGCAAGAAAAGAAGGCAGGCAAGGTGATCTATCCACCGGGTCCGCTCATTTTTAATGCATTCAACACCACACCTTTTGACCAGGTGAAAGTAGTTATTTTAGGGCAGGACCCTTACCATAACCCTGGCGAAGCCATGGGCTTGTGCTTTTCTGTGCCACGCGGTGTGCGCATCCCACCGTCTTTGGTCAACATCTTCAAGGAAATCGAGCGCGACTTAGGACTGCCCATGCCCAAGCACGGCGACCTGACCTCTTGGGCTAAGCAAGGCGTGCTGCTACTCAACGCTATGCTCACTGTAGAGGCCGGCAAGCCTGCATCGCACCAGAAAATTGGCTGGCAGACGTTTACCGATGCTGTTATTCGCCGCCTCTCAGCTCTCAAAGAGGGCGTGGTTTTCTTGCTTTGGGGCAACTTTGCCAAGGGCAAAAAAGCCCTCATTGACGAGATGCGGCATTATGTGCTCACCGCAGCACACCCCTCGCCCCTGGCAGGCGACGGTTTCTTCGGCTGTGGGCATTTCAGTCGCACCAACGAAATTCTGCAGAAACAAGGCTTGCCGCCTATTGACTGGTCGCTGCCTGAATAAGGCAGGGAATAGCAGGGGCTCTTAGCCATCAGTCAGCCGTCTCTTTTTTCTCTTTATCGCGGTGAGCGTGGGCCAGCAGGTCTTCCATGCGCACGTAGCGCAGGGCTGCTTCGTTGGTGCTCTCCAGCACCACCGGCGGCGCTAAGCCAGCCTCTAAAGCTTCTTTCCAGCGTAAAGCACACAAGCACCACCGGTCGCCGGGGCGCAGCCCAGGAAAACGATATTGCGGGCGCGGCGTAAGGAGATCATTGCCGCGCTCGTACGTGAAGATTAGAAACTCCATCGTCATCACGGCGCATACTACATGACGGCCCGCATCGTCGGGGCCTGTGCTACAGCAACCGTCGCGATAAAAGCCTGTCAGCGGTTGTGTGCTGCAAGGAGCTAGAGGTTCGCCAAAGATATTGAGCGGCTTTTCTTCCACAAAACGAGAGGAGATGAAGATATTTTTTTCAAGAAAAATACAGCGTAGGTAAAAAAGATACAGCGCGCCTCCTTTTCAATGGACATTTAAGGCTGAAGAAAAACCCTTTCTATCCACAGGTTGGCGCCCTTTCTCAGATAGACGAAATGCCAGCCGGTGCTGGCAGGCTCTACAACGAGGCGTACGTCTTCTTGCCCGTCCTGCTCAAGGCGGCGCTCCACAACGAGGCGTCCATCAGCAGCGAACAGGCTTAAATGGCTAAACCGCCACGCCGCTGGGACCTTGAGCCAAAAAACGCCCCCTGATGCCGGATTGGGGTATAGAAGAGGGTTGGGCTGAGCGGCAACCCATGGCGTATTGCTGGATTGAACCAATTCTTTCCGAGGCCCCTGCAATACAGCGCGCATATGGTTCACCTGGCCTTTAGTGAACATGTTCATGCAGTCTTCGCGAGAATAGTCCATGTAATTTTCCACTAAGTCTGGCATATCTGTTCCGTAGTAAGGCTCGACCTTAACACAGGAGTTTCTGCCCGGATTACAGTCGAAAGGTGACTGTGCGTTGGCAAAGGGCGTGTCGTCAATACCGTCGCTTTGGTTGCAGTCGTTGGTCGGGCTGAGGAGGCCGCCACCGTCGCCCCAAATGTGACGCAGGCCGAGGTAATGGCCCACTTCGTGGGTGGCTGTTCTGCCTCGAATGACTAAATTGCCTCCTGTGCCAGAAGGATTGGGCATAGGATTGGGGTTATTGCGTCCTACGGTTCGGAAGTCGAGCACTACGCCGTCTTGCCCAGGAGTGGGTGCTCCGCTGTTGGCTGGCCAGTTAGGCAGGTTATTGGGTGGAAAAGCAAAGCCCAATATCTGGCCGAATGGAATGCCCAAGATACTGATGGGCTGAATGCGACAAATCCAAAGATTAAGATAGCGCGAGGGGTCCTTAGCCGTACTGCCGCCTTGAGCAGAGTTTTTCAAGTTCGCCATCAGGTCGCCAGTCAGTAGGTTAAGCTGGAAATTAGCAGTGGTCTGTACGCGACGGATTTCGTCCACTTCAAAGCGGATTTGAGGATTGCCCGCGACAGGTCGGAAGAGGGCGCGCAAGTTGCCTGTGTCAGCATTGAGACGAAGGTAGTCCTCGTTGAGTACGGCTATCTGATCGAACAGGATGCTGTCGTGGAGGTTTTCGGCTGGATTTTTCCAGACGACGTGCAAGACGACAGGAATAGTCAGCACCGTGCGATCTTGGACGGCGCCGTCCTTGCGCAAGGCATCTGCTCGGCAGTTTTCAAAGGCGACGTCAAAGGCTTTGTGCAAGTCTGGATGATACTCGCGCACGATATGTAGGAAAATGTCCTGCCCGCACAAGACGGGCATGGGCTGGGCATACTGTGCGAAGCTTGTGGAAAAGGGAGCCACCCATAGTAGGCTAAATGAGAAGGCGCCAACGAAGCGAAAGGAGGAGCAGAGACCGTTAAACATAAGAGGGAGCGCTTAAGGTGGTTGAACAAACATAACCCAGTGCAGCCAAGAAATTGACGACCATCTGGCCGCTAAAGTAGCACCTCATGCGAACAGTTTAACGAGTAAGGAGAAGAATATCCGACCAAATCGCCACTTTTGTCCGTTCAATTCGAGACGATATCATGCTAGCTCAGTTCAGTGCCTGGCTATTGCGCCTGTGGGGATGGAAGGTAACAGGCCAGTATCCTAGCCATGTGCCCAAGTTGGTCTTAATCGTCGCGCCGCACACGTCGAACTGGGACTTTGTCGTCGGCGTGTTAGTGAAATGGGCCTATCGGCTCAAGGCTAACTATGTAGGCAAGCACACACTTTTTAAGGGGCCTTTCGGGGTGCTATTTCGTCGTTTAGGAGGCATTCCTGTGGATCGCACACGCCGCGGCAATTTTGTTGCGACAATGGCCGAAGTGTTTCGCCAGCGAGACTACTTGCACTTAGTGCTTGCTCCTGAAGGCACGCGCAAAAAGGTAGAGCGTTTCCGGACAGGCTTTTACCACATTGCCCGCACGGCCATGGTGCCTATTGCCCTTTGTAAATTTGACTGGGGAAAAAAGGAAATCCACTTTGAGCCGCAGCTGTTTTTTCCTACGGACAACGAGAGCAAGGATTTGAATTATCTGTGGAACTACTTTAAAGACGTAGTGGGCAAAAATCCAGCGCAGGGCATCGCTTAGAGGAGGGCTTCCACGATGTTTTCCTCGGAAACGCCAGCAGCTTCGGCTTTGAAGTTGCGCACGATGCGGTGGCGCAAGACCAGCGATGCGATGGCCTGCACGTCTTCAATGTCGGGCGAGTATTTACCTCGAATAGCGGCGTGGCATTTTGCCCCTAAGGCCAAATACTGACTGGCCCGCGGACCTGCCCCCCAGGACAGATAGTCGTTGGCGATTTTAGCGGCGCGTGGCGTATTGGGACGGGTTTTGGACGCCAGGGCAACACAGTATTCCAGAACATTGTCGGCTACGGGGATTTTTCGAATGACC
>JBEQAD010000119.1:0-9575 GCA_041640515.1 Saprospiraceae bacterium
GTCGAATATCTTCAATATCTTTTTTATTCTTGGTACTAGTGCTGTCGTAGCGCCACTACCTCTGGGCGACATTACGCTGATAGATTTCGTTTTCTGCCTGCTGGCCACTTTTCTCATGTTCGCCAGTGGACTGGTACTCAAAAAACAGATTATGTACCGGCCCAAAGGTGGCCTGCTACTTGGGCTTTACATAATCTATCTGGTCTGGTTGGTGCTCAAGGCTACTGGAAAAGTGTAGATTCAGGATAGTGTTTCCTCCAGTCCTTTCCAGCGAACAAAGGCTTCCATGGCTTCATATTCGGCTAGGCCCAATTCGCGGTAAATGCGAGCTGTAGCTCGGTTGCGATCTTCGGCGCGTTGCCAGAACTCGCGGCTGTCGTCACCTGGAAAAGGCGGCCGGTCTTTTTGGCTTTGATGCATAAAAATAGCCTGGCGTTTTTTGCGCAATTGCTCCGGACTCATCGGAACGGCCATCTCGATTTCGTGCACGGCCCACTCGTGCCAGGCCCCGCGGTAAAGCCATAGCCAGCAGTCTTTCATCCAAGGGCGATTGCTGAGTTGTCGGAACGCTTCAAAAATGGCATCCAAACAAATGCGGTGGGTGCCATGAGGGTCAGACAGGTCACCTGCGGCATATACCTGGTGCGGCTGAATACGCTCGAGCAGATCGGCTACTCGCTGAATGTCGGCCTCATTGAGGGGCATCTTGCGCGCTGCGCCAGTCTCGTAAAAGGGCATGTCTAAGAAGTGAATGTGGTCGTCGCTCAACCCGATGAAGCGAGCGCCAGCGCGCGCTTCACCACGGCGAATGAGGCCTTTGATGGTGCGCACTTCGGCCAGGTCCAGTTGCGCTGCGCCCTTGTGCCGTAGGAAGTGAATGACTTTCTCATACAGGGCACGGTTCTGTTCAGTGAGTATGCCCTGCATGTGGTCAAACTCGAGCATGAATTCGGCATAGCGCAGGGCGTCGTGGTCGTGTACGGCGATGTTACCCGAGGTCTGATAGGCCACGTGGACGTCGTGTCCCTGGTCTACTAAGCGCTGGAAGGTGCCACCCATAGAGATGACGTCGTCGTCGGGGTGAGGGCTGAAGATGACTACGCGTTTGCGGGCTGGGTGGGCGCGCTCGGGACGATTGGTATCGTCGGCCTTGGGCTTGCCTCCTGGCCAGCCGGTGATGGTGCGCTGCAGGCGGTTGAAAATGCGAATATTTAGCTCATACGCATTGGCTTCTTCGATGAGCAGTTCGCTTAGGCCATGCTCGTTGTAGTCCTCGTCGGTAAGTTTCAGGATGGGCTTGCCTGTCTTTTGTGACAGCCATACGACGGCTTTACAGATGAGGTCATCCGTCCAGTTGCAGATACCCACGAGCCAGGGCGCTTTTATGCGAGTGAGCTCTTCTGCTGCGCTGCGGTCCAGTAGGACTTTGACGTTGGGATGTTTTTGGAGAAAGGAAGCTGGCACAGAGTGGGTTATTTCGCCTTCCACCGCCTGCCGAATGATACTGGCCTTGTGTTGGCCAAAGGCCATGAGGTAGATAGTGCGCGCCTTAAAGATGCTCGCAATGCCCATGGTGATAGCGCGGTAGGGTACGGCATCTTCGCTTTGGAAGTCTTTTAGTGCGTCGTGGCGTGTCAGATGGTCGAGTCGCACCATGCGTGTCAGTGAAGTCTCCCATGAACCGGGCTCATTGAAACCGATGTGCCCGGTGCGTCCTATGCCCAGCAGCTGAATGTCAATGCCGCCAAATAGGTCAATCATCCTCTCGTAGCGCTCGCAATAGTCGGCCACTTCCTCGATGGGGAGGGTGCCGTCAGGAATGTGGATGTTTTCGGGCTGGATATCTATGTGGTCGAACAGATACTCGTGCATGAATCGCCAGTAGCTTTGGCGAGCTTCTTTGGGCATGGGATAGTACTCGTCGAGGTTAAACGTTATCACGTTGCGGAAGCTTAGCCCTTCTTCCTTGTGCATACGCACTAATTCTTCATACACTTTAATCGGCGTACTACCCGTAGCTAAGCCAAGTACAATTTTTTCGCCATCCTGTTGCTTTTGTCGGATTGCTAAGGCGATGCTTTGGGCGACATATCGGGATGCCTCGCGCGCATCGTTCCATATACGCACTGGAATTTTTTCAAAAGTCTTCAGTTCATATTTGAGGTATCCAGAGGTCTCTTTTCCTTTGACGTAACTCATGGTGCAGCCTGTGTTTTTTTGCCATACAAAGGTAGACACTGCCTTCTGGCGAGTTTTTCTCCCGATGAAAAAGGTGTTTCTCTTAGTGGTTTTATTGTCAACGGTAACCGGTTGGTGGGTCTGGGTTAACGGCCGCTCTATAGTAGTGCGCAAGGTATCCTCGCGACCGGTATCGCACGAGCGTTGGGACGCGCTCTTGAAGAAACACGTTGGTGCCGATGGGCTGGTGAACTATCGAGGCTTCCTAAGCGACAGCGCCGAGCTGAATACTTATTTGCGTTCTATAGAAAGTGCCCATCCCAACGATGAAAACTGGACGCGTGCCGAGCAAATGGCCTATTGGATAAATGCTTACAACGCCTACACGGTGCAACTCGTCCTGCGCCATTATCCCGTGCGCAGCATCAAAGACATCCGCCGCGGTATTGCCTTTGTCAATTCAGTGTGGGATTTGAAATTTATCCACATCCAGGGTTACACCTATGACCTTAACAACATCGAGCACAACATCCTGCGGGCTGTATTTAGGGACGCACGTATCCACGCGGCCATCAATTGCGCCTCTTATTCATGCCCACCCTTGCGCAACGAAGCCTACACTCCAGAGCGCCTCGACGCTCAACTCGACGATGCTATGCGCCGCTTTATCAATGATCCGCTTCGCAACCGCGTGCATTCCCAAGGAGCGCAACTGTCTCGTATTTTTCGTTGGTTCAGCGACGACTTTAAGCGCGACGCAGGCTCTCTTCGCGCTTACATCAACCGCTACGCGCATGCGCCGCTCTCGCCAGAGGCTCCTATCGAATACCTGCGCTATGACTGGACCCTCAATGAGGCGAGGTGAGGTTGCCGGAGGGCACCGTCCTCACTGAAACAGTGGAAGTTTCGCGTCTTTTTGCCTGGCGCAGCTCAGTCCATTTTTTGCGAGCATAAGATATTGCTACTGGAGCCAACACAAGCAAAACGTTGCCCCAGCGCCTGTTTACCCCTATCGCTTGTATGAGGGTACGCAGCAAGGTGGTGCCTAAGGATTGCTCTGCGTCGTCTTTTAACAGCTTACCTATTTGGTTGGGAATGTCCATTTTCCCCTCTATGTATGCCTCCAGAGCATCGCGAGTGCGCAGAGCGCTGGCCAAAAGTTCATCCTCTACAGTGCGCATGCGGGCACGCAAGAGCGCTTTCTCGAAAGATAGGTCTTTAAGACTGTGGATATTGCGTCTCATGATTATCGGCCTCAGTAATGTCGTTAAAAAAAGCTCTTAGCAATCTGCCCAGAAGAGGATTTGTCAACCATTGTTCTTTAAATATAGATAGTAATACGGCTAACGAAGCATACAGACCTGCTACCGCCAGAAAGCCCAGCGCATAGGAGCCCCATAGTTGTCCTAAGAAAAGCGCCAATGCCACAGTAGCCATAAACAGGCTGAAAGATAGCAATGCTCCTACGGCCAGCACAGCCACTAAGGCAGAAGCCACTTTGGCCGTCCGTTCGGCAAGGTCTAATCGCAGGTAGTCCAGTTGTAGCCGGAGGTATTCGCGCAGGTAAGTAATGGTTTCGCCTGCAGACTGAAGTACTTCCTCGGTATCTCTCGTTGTTTTAGCCATAGCGCAGGATAAGACGTAAGCACTTAGGTGAAGGTCATTAGCTAAGATGTTTTTTTTCAACTTCAGTCCACTTTTCGGCCAGTCGCTGGCGAGCGAGTCGAGCACCGGCCTCAAAGGCAGCGCGAATGTCTTCGGCCGATAGTGAGGGCTCCTCGACCGACTCGGGCGGTTTCTTTCCCTCTGCTGCTTCGATATGGGCCTCTGCCGGCTCTTCTTCTCCTGCGACTCCGTTGGCTTCGAGCAGGCGCATTAGTTGTTCGGAAATATAGACGCCCAAGCGATTCAGGCGCTCAGAAAGATAGGCCGCCAGCCGCTGCTGCACAGTACTGGGTCCAGAGGCTAAATAAGCACCTGCAGCCATGCCTACCGCCATGCCTGCAAGCACTACGGCGAGAAAAGAAGCTCTCTTTTTTTTCTTAAGCATGTGCACAAGCTACTGGTACTGCACAAAAATAGCGCGTAGCGAGTTGTCTGTGTTGGCTTACAAAAAGAAAGCATTGTGCTCGACGCTGACGAAGAAAGAAAAAGCCGCAGGTGGATGTTCCCTGCGGCTTTCATCTGTTAAAAAGTAAGCGGTTATGGGTAAAATCGGCTATTGGCAATGGCTGGGAGGTCTCTCGTCATCGAGCGAGGAGCTTTCCGGAGGCAATGAGCTGTCCGCGATCGGTAGTGATGCGGAAGAACAGCATACCTGCCGGCAATTGTTGCCGTTGCAATCGGAACGTGGGTTGATCGTAGGATTGATTAAGAATTTTCCTGCCTTGCAGGTCAAAAATTTCCAGAGTGTATCCGTTTGCTGGCGCACCAGTAATTTCAAAGATGGCGCCTTCTTCGAAGGGGTTTGGATACACCTTCACTTCAGCACCTTTCCAGTCAATGTGCGTTGTTTTCACTACGATAAACGTATCTAACGCACAGACGGTATGAAACGTTTGATTAGTTATTAATGGGGGGTTAAAATCAAAGATGACGGCAGCGGTATTGAGAATTTCTGTTCTGCAGGGGACACCCTTGACAAAAGCTACCCTGAACTTTACAAAGCCTTCGTTCGAGCCACTCTGTGGAGGTAAGGCCGCATTGGCCAGGGTAAACTGCACAATACCACTGCCACTGACATCAAACTCGTACGGGTGGCTAGACGCCCCAGGACGCACCGTGGCCGGGTCGAGGAAGGGCGACAGCGTATCGCGCACGACAATCTGGAATACCGTATCGGTACCGGTATTCCTGAATTGGATTAAATACTCTATGTCCGCTTCAGGGCGGACGTAGTTGGCTGAGCCGTAGCCTTTGGGATGGCCTCGTTTCAAGTAAGTAGGATTAAAATCCGGATTATAGCTTTCTTGACAATCGGAGGAGCGGAAGGGCTCCAAATCATCTTCTGCAAACATGGTGTAAAAGCCCGTGCTGAAAGGCGCGCTGGTATCGGAGCGACACCCTTCAACGGCTGCCGTAGGATAACTGGTACCCGGGTAGCCCGACGTTTGCTCCGCAATGACGCGATAGGTGCGTCCGTTAGCTGGTGTCGTCCATACGAGCGACTCTTCACCCGCTTTCAGCTGGCGTCGATACAGCGGGTCGCCTGGCTGCGTGAGCATAATGACATCTTCTGCGATTACAAAGCCCACGGACTCTTGCATGTCACCTATGCCGACATTAGCCAGGCTGAGCTGAACGACGCCTTGCTCACATTTGGCACGTGCCTGCACAATAGAGCGATCCCATCCAGTTATGTTGCAGAAAGAGTCGGGATAAATGTGCGCTCGTACACAGTGTGCCTGACCGGTGAGAGTATTGCAAGCCAGAAAGGCAGTAAAAGTAAACGAGCCACATTCGCCATGGGGCAGGAGTCCGATGTCGAACGCGTAGGTGTTTCCCTGAATTAAGGTAGCCGGAATAGAACTACTGACGAGAGTAAGGTCTCGGTCAAGTTCCACTTCTATGCGCGTGTTGCTTGAGGGCAACGTGCCGGAGTTGCAATAGCGCACCGTGTACACGTTTTCCGAGCACCGACGCAGGATAGGCGTAGCCACATCCACTTCGTTGCGAGGGCAAAGCGATACGGCGCGCACGGGCACTTCTACGGCAAATGTATCCAAAAAGCCTGTCACTTTAACGGGTATTTCCGCTGCGCAGGATTGCCACGAATTGTTGGGTGGGAAAAGTTTGACCTTGTAATTGCCTGTATCTACCAACAGCAGAAACTCACCATCGGCTTTGGCTACGGCATAGCGAGTGAAATTGGGGCTTTCTACACGCACAATCCAGTTCTCCAGTCCCGGCTCGTTGGCTTCGCGTTGGCAATTGCCATCGATGTCAAAAAAGATTTTGCCCGAAATGTAGCTAGAAAAAGACACGCAGTTGCGGTCCATTTTCACCAGGTACGGGTTTGACTCGCTGCCGATGGTCGGGAAGAAAAATTCGCCTACACCGGCTGCTACTGCACCGCCATCTGGTGTGGTCACCACGGCCATACCTTGGTCGAAGCCAGGGCGGCCTACGGCGATATCGCAGATCCGATCGCCCTGGGCATTAGCGCGCACGATGTACACATCTTCGGATTGGTTAGTTGCCTTGGTGCCGGTAGCATACAAGTCGCCATTGGATGCTTTCGCTATGCCATATAGGTCAGCGCGTGCAAACCCCGTGCGCCACAAGATCTGACCGCTACCCTGACCATTTATTTTCATCAAAACGCCAACGCCGTTTTCTTCATACGTGCTGCGGCCGCCAATGAGGACATGGCCATCCGTATCAGCCAACACTGCGCGTGCTACATCGTCTGCCGGGATGCCTTGAGAAATCTCAAAGAAGTTGAAGCTATTCTCCCATATCAGTGCTCCATCGGCTGTATTTACACGGGCAACCCAAATGTCGCGAGGAACAGTCTTCTTCTCGCCAGCTACCACCACGGAACCATCGGCCATCTGAGTAATAGCAAAAGCTTTCTCCACCACATTGGTTTCGCCGTAGACGTTGCTCCACATCAGTTGACCATGCTCCGATACGCGGAAAATCAGAGCGTCCTCGTTGCCCGAGCTGTTTTTACGATGCCCACAAACCACAAAGCTACCGTCGCTCAAGGCAACAATATCTTTAGCTTCTGTATCGAAAGAGCCAGGCAGATAATATGTCCACAGCGCCTTTCCTGTTCCATCGGTTTTCACGACGAAAGCGCGGCGTGGCGTCATGCCTGTTTTAGTGAAACCCGCTATGCCGTAGTGGCCATCTGGCGCTCGAGCAATGCCCTCCGCTGAAGTCTGGGAGCCTAAGAAATAATCACGGGTGAACTGCAATCTGCCATCGGCATCCATTTTAAAAAAACGAGCGCGATTGAGACTGGCATAATAGCCTACCGCCACAAATCCTCCGTCTGCCGCCAGTTGGATGTCATTAATTTGACCCTGGCCGCCGCCATCGAATACGCGTTCCCACCCCTGCGCAGAGAGGACTGCGACCGATAACAAGAGACTACATACGAGAAGGATTCTTTGCATACGCTCGGAGTATTAGAGGACAGGCGCCATTTTTGACGATACAAAAGTGCAAGCCAATAACGTTGCTAATAAGTACAAAATTTTGGCTTTGTTGAATAGATTAATGTGGCTAAACGGTGTAAATTAGTGCGTCTTGTCAAGGAAATTTTTTATAAAAAATTTATTTTCAATTATTTATAATAAACCTCAAGTTTTCTACATGAAGAGCCAATAGTGTCGTTTGTTATATGATGTAAAGCGCTCCGCCTTGACGGAGATAGTCAAAGTGAAAAGCAAAAAGGGCGAGAAAACTCGCAAAGCAAGGTTGCACTGCGGTATGTGCGGATGAGCGTCTAATTTCGCCTGGATGATTCGCGCGTTTGCTCCTGCTCTTTTGTGGTTGGTTGCCGTTGTGTTTTTGTCCACAATGGGTGGTGTTTCAATGCCTACTTTTCAGCTGTTTGAAACCGACAAATTGGCTCATGCAGCAGCTTATGGCCTGCTGTCTTGGCTCACACTTTGGGGTTTCGTCCGCTGGCAGGGGCAGGCAGGAACACCGCAGGGAGTGCTTACCGTGCTTATTGCGGCGCTCATTGGCGCATTTCTGGAGTATATTCAGTTTCGATACTTTCCTGATCGCGTGTTTGAGTACGACGATATGCTAGCTAACGCCGTTGGGGCCGTGGGTGGGTGGTGGGTTTTTGCACGTCTTTTTTCATCTCAACAGTTAGAATCTTGGTTAGGGCGCTGGCCATAAGTTATACCCACACTTGGCAACCTTCTGAACAGTTGGTGCAGATGTCAATCTGCTGACGTCCCTGCAGGAGGCGCTGGCGGAAGCGGCGATAGGCTTCTCCATACCAGACATGGCGAAAAGAAGTCTCCCGCAAGTTACCCAGATGATGTGCAGCGTCTTTATCAAAGCAACAAGGCACAACCATGCCATTCCACGTGATGACGCTAGCGCGCCACAACCGCCAGCAATGAGCGAGTAAGGCGTGACGTGGTGCCCACGTGCCATCGGGCTGCTGAACATAGCGCGCGTAGCGGCCTTGTTTCGGGATGAGTGCGTGCCCTCGCTGATAATCATACACTTGTGCGCTCTTCAGGCGTATCTCGTCGGCGCCCCATGCCCGAGCCAGCTGTCGGATATCGTCTACCTGGTGCTCGTTAGTACGCAGGACAAGAAATTGAACGATGAGATGCGGCCGTCGCGAACGCAGGCGACGTTTCCAGTGAGCCACCTCCCGAATGCCCTGTATGACACGCTCCAACTGGCCGCCAATGCGATACTGTTCGTACGTCTCCTGCGTGGTACCGTCCACCGAGACGATAAGTCTGTCCAATCCCGACTCCACCGTGCGGCGTGCTCGCTCGGTATCAAGAAAGTGGCCATTGGTGCTGGTCGTCGTGAATAGACCACGCCGATGGGCGTAGCGCACCATGTCGAGAAACTCCGGATGGATGTAAGGCTCTCCTTGAAAGTACAGGTATAAAGAAAAGGAGTCGCGGTGGAGTTCGTCCACCACTTGTCGAAAGAAGTCGGCGCGCAGGTTGCCGGTAGGGCGGCTGAAAGCGCGCAGGCCGCTGGGGCATTCAGGGCACCGGAGGTTGCAGGCAGTGGTTGGCTCGATGCTGATGGATATGGGCATTCCCCATTGAATGGGTCGGCGCAATAGACGGGTAAGCCAATAAGACGCCAACACCTGTACCGCATTCCAAGCCCGCCGGAAGGTTACCCTTTCGGCAGCATTACGCCAGTCAGCCCAGTGGAGTTTCATACGAATGCCTAAGGCTATTCTATCGGGGAGGCGACTCAAAACTTAGGACAGAGGATTTGCTCGTTTTCGTACTCGCCCAGGTAGGCTACGGAGAATTCTAAAGCACCTTGCCGCCGCCCAAAACTCAGGGCCTTCGGGTTGATGTCGTAGCTGATGCCAAAAAGCACGTTGCTCACTTCAAAACCAATTAGCCCCACAATGGCATCCAGATCGAATCCAGTGGTACCGCGCACCGGGCGCACCCATCCACCTAAATGCACTGCTGAGGTGCCGTAGCGGCCCACGGGGAAACGCACATTGGTGCCAGCATTTATCTGTGCATGAGGTCCCTGTAGCGCAAAGAGGAAACGAGGTAATAGAGCAGTGCGGGACGTGCCAAGAGAGATGTTAGCCGCCACCTGCCCCGATATTTTTCTGTAAAACCTATCGCCCGGAATGCCTTGATTGTAAAAGGTTGCTCTAGGCTCCAAAATGTGGTGGATAGCGGCCCCGGCAAACAAGCCACCGCGACGCC
>JBEQAD010000120.1:0-9560 GCA_041640515.1 Saprospiraceae bacterium
GGCGTCATCATTAACTCAGAAGGCTACATTGTGACCAACAACCACGTCATTGCCCATGCCGAGGACATTGAGGTTACGCTATACGACAATCGAACGTATAAGGCTACTGTAATTGGGACAGACCCTACCACAGATTTAGCCCTGCTCCAGATAAAGGAGAAGAACCTGCCGACCATTCCTTTTGCCAATTCGGACGCAGTGCGCGTGGGTGAGTGGGTGCTTGCTGTAGGCAACCCGTTTAACCTAACCAGCACTGTGACAGCGGGTATCGTGAGCGCTAAGGCGAGGAATATCAACATTCTGCGCGAGCAGTTCGCCGTAGAAAGCTTTATCCAAACCGATGCCGCTATCAACCCAGGCAACAGCGGCGGCGCCTTAGTAAATTTGGAAGGCGGCCTAATTGGCATTAACACGGCTATTGCATCCACTACAGGCGCATACGCGGGATATGGCTTCGCTGTGCCGTCCAACATCGTGAGCAAAGTAGTGGAAGATCTACTGCAATACGGCAGTGTGCAGCGCGGTGTCCTAGGAGTGATGGTGCGCAATCTGGATGGCAACCTAGCTCGCGAAAAAGGACTTGATTTGACGCAAGGTGCCTACGTGGATAGCCTACTGGAAAACAGCGCTGCCGGTGCTGCAGGTATTAAACCAGGCGATGTAATTATCAGCATCAATGATGCTCCGGTAACCAATTCCTCCTCGCTGCAGGAACTCATCGCCCGTCACCGACCAGGCGATGTGGTGAAAGTAAAGGTAAATCGCAAAGGCACCGTAAAAACTTATGAGGTACGCCTAACTACGCGCAGTGGTAAGACCACCATAGCTAGCAAAAATGGCAGTAGTTCGGATGTACTCGACGTGCTGGGCGTAGAGCTGGAACCCATAGACAAAAAGACAGCGCAAAAACTCGACCTCGAGGGAGGTCTGCGCGTCAAAGCGCTTTCTGAAGGCAAAATACGCCGCAATACCAGCATGCGTGAGGGCTTCATTATTACGCGCTTAGACGGCAAACCGGTAACCACTGTCGACGATTTTGTGAACGCCCTAAAGGGCCGGAAAGGCGGCGTACTATTGGAGGGCGTTTACGAAGATCGGCCGGGCACACATTACTATGCTTTTGGTATGTAGTTGTGCTCTTTCATTCGAAGGTGAGAAACGGCGCCACCAGAGCCGTGATAAGGCTTAGGTGGCGCCGTTATGTTTTCGTTCTTTACCTTAGTTTAGCCAGCGGCCTTTACCCTACCCTTTGGGCTTCTTACTTTGGCGGCGTTCTGGCCGCCCTTACCTTTGCCCATCGACGTCTTATTTTATGGAGTTGCCTATATCGTTTGCCGAGCCTTTGTGGCTGTTGTTGTTGCTGGTCCTGTTTCCGTTGGCTTACGGCTACCATCGAGCCGAGCGACGACGGCACGTTGCCCTGCAAGTCTCGCGTCAGGCAGCTATGAAAGGAGTAAAAACGTGGGTGGTGTATGCGCGCGGCAGTATTCAATACGTGCGGTGGTTGGTGTTGGCACTATTGGTGTTGGCAATGGCTCGTCCCCAATGGCTGGACTATGAGGAGCGCGAGGAAGTACAGGCCAGCGATCTTTTTTTAGTGTTAGATGTGTCGCACAGCATGCTGTCCAAAGATGTCGAGCCGGACAGAATAAGCGCTGCAAAGGCCCTGGCCGCAGCGTGGGTAGCTGGGCGTCCACACGACCGCATCGGGCTAGTTTTGTTTGCGGGCGGGGCCTTTGTGCATTGTCCGCTAACGCTGGACCACCGCTTGTTACAAGCTTTTCTAGCCAATGCCCAAGTAGGGCGTCTGATAGAAGGCACTGCTATCGGCATGGGCATAGCCACCGCGCTGCATCACTTGAGCCGCGGCACTTCTTCTACCGGAAAAGCGATAGTACTGCTAACCGACGCAGAAAACAACAGCGGGGCCATTAGCCCTTTACAAGCAGCGGAAATGGCCCGGGCTTTGGGTGTGCGAGTGTATCCGATAGGCATAGGCCGCGATGGCCCTGTGCTGTCGCCTACACGACGGCGTTTTGATGGCAATTACGATTTTGCCCGCCGCTCTATGGCGCTCGACACGTTGCTCCTGCAACGCATAGCCACCACCACTGGTGGCCGCTTCCTAAGAGCCACCCATGCAGAGGCACTCCAGGCCATTCAGCGCGAGCTCAACGACCTGGAAAAGGCCGTTGTGCAACGCACTCGTATTGTGCATCGCAACGAGCTATTTTTGGGAATGCTGGCAATTGCTTTCAGCCTCTTAGTGCTCGAGTTGTTACTGCGTTGGGGGCCATTACGAGTGATTACGGTGTAGCCTCTGCGTTCAGGGACGGCGCACGCCTTTGCCAGTACTGACCATCGAGCCGGCCTGAGCCCTCCAGAAGTACAGCCCTGGAGGCGTGTGTTGCATCGGTACTGCCAACAGCGTCTCGCTGCCATCAAGCACGTAGGTTACTGCCTGCAATGTACGTCCATCAGCAGCATGCAAGGTTAGGCTCAGCGTTCCACGGATGCCATACGTACGAAAACGGGCCACTTCGCCGAAGGGATTTTCCAACAACCCCACGCAGTGTACGGGCTGTGGAGGCCTCTCACCAATTGCCGTAATCGTTAACGCTTGAAGGACAGCGGCCAAGGCGTCTACGCGACCATAGCCATAAGTGTTGTTCGGATAAGCCAGCCCAGCGCTATCGGCACAATCTTTCCAGCCATACTTGGGTACAGCTGTCTGCTCGATAATATTTTCAATGAGTTCCACCTCGCCCGCCAAGTCGGGGCGAGCAGAAAGTATCAGCGCTACCAGCCCTGCCACGTGAGGTCCGGCCATACTGGTGCCCCAAAAGTGAGCATAGCCGTTGTTGCGAATACAGGAGCGCACCGCTGCACCCGGCGCCACCACGTTGGGTTTTAGGCGTCCGCTGCCGTCTATAGTCACTGGGCCGAGGCTGCTGAAACCAGTAATGCTATCGTTTTCAGCAGTAGCGCCTATGCTGAAACTCTCCTCAAAATAGGCCGGTGGGCCAAACGTACTGGCGCAGCCTTTAGAGCCGGAGTTGCCGTTGCTGACGACCACCACAATACCCGCAGCGCGCAACGCCACTACAGCTTGTCGAAGTAAGTCATTGATAACCAAATCGGTGCAACCTTCCTCTACGGAGCAATACCAAGAGTTATTGATGACGTGAGGCGCTAAATCGGGTCTAGGGTGTTGCCCATTTAGGTCAGTAGGCGCCAAGAACCACTCGAAGCACTCCAGGTAAGTGGAGGGTTTGCCGTTGCCCCGCTCCATGTTGCGGCAGGCGATCCATTGTGCGGCCGGAGCCACGCCGATTTGATTGCCTTGACCATCATCGCCGACCATAGTGCCCATAGTATGGGTGCCGTGGTTGTGGTCGTCACATGGATAAGGGACATTCACACCGCAGGGATTGTTGCTAGGGTCCGGCACACTATCCCCGCTGAGCGGGCTTATTTCGTGGATGGCATCGTGCCAGTGATAGTTGTGGTCGACCTCGCCCGTGATGGCGTTATACCCGCGGTATTGTCGTTTGATGGCTGGATGCCACCATTCGTAGCCTGTGTCAGCGCCGCCAACAGTAATACCTTGGCCTGTATAGCCCATAGCCCATACCGCAGGGGCCTGGATCCTCTCTACCCCCCATTCAATGTTGCCACGGTCGCTAACCGATAAGGGAGCCTCTTGTTCCGGTGTTGTCAAGGGCGTGGTGGGGTCCAGAGCGATGTAGCCCACTTCGGGCAGGGCAGCTAGGGTTTGTATCAGTTCAGGGTCGGCTTGATAGATGGCTATAGCATTAACGATGAACAGCGACTGAAAGCGAGCATTTCTCATATGCAACAGCGCGCGCACCCGCTGCTGGCTCGTTTCAGCCGTCTCCAATAAACGGCGATAGACGAAGTGACCTTTTTCGGCTTTACCGCGCAGATGAGCTGCGGCCGACAAGTCTGCCTTTGCAGTAAAAACGACCAATACATCGGCAGGTTCCCCGAGCATCACCCGCGCTCTAACCGAAGGAGACAAATTGCTGGGCTGCGGATGGGTAGGTTGCGACAAAAGTGCAGTGGAAAAAAAGCAAGCTGTTAGAAAAATAAAAAAACGCATAACGGATTACTGTTGTGAAGTGCACCTCAAAGGTACGTTTGCCTTGGTTAAACGCCCTTTGGGCGATTTGCTTACAAGCGTCAAAAGCGCAAAAAAGGCTTGTCTTACCTTTGGACCGTTAAAAAATACCTTATTGCTATGAGAATTGCTATTGGCTGCGACCACGCCGGCTACCCTTACAAGGATGGGCTGATTGCCATGCTCCAACGCCTGGGGCATATGGTGCAGGATTTTGGCACCCACAGTACAGCATCGGTGGATTACCCCGACTTTGCACACGCGGTAGCGCATGCAGTAGAGTTGGGCCAGGCTGATCGAGGCATTGTGCTGTGTGGCAGCGGAAATGGCGTGGCTATGGCAGCCAATAAACACGCCGGTATTCGCTGTGCCTTGTGCTGGACAGAAGAAATTGCTGCGTTAGCCCGCCAGCACAACGACGCCAATATGATTGCCTTACCTGCTCGCTTTGTCCCTGAAATTTTGGCTCAGGCCATGGTACGTATCTTCCTCGAAACACCGTTTGAAGGTGGCCGCCATCAACACCGCGTAGAAAAAATTGCCTGTCTGTAATTTCACTTCAATTATTCTCATATCAGCTCGTATCTATGAAGCTATTTGCCATTGTTATCCCATTGTTCTTAATGCCTTGGCTGTCCGCAGTGGCTCAGGTAGGCATTACCTATGATGACTCCATTACTGCGCGTTTATCGCTGCGCCCGCGGTATTACCAGTTGCCCGACGCTCGCCCTTTCGGCACAACGATAACAGCCGAAGACATGAAGTTCCTTATAGACACCCTGGCCTCCGATGCTATGGCGGGGCGTGAAACAGGCACAGAAGGCCAGCGCAAGGCGGCTAATTTCATTGCTGAACAATTCAAAGCGATGAATTTACCTCCAGTGGCCGACCGGAACACGTATTTTCAATATATCTATCTCAAACGCGAAAACTGGGCTGACTTAAGTCTGACGGTTGAGGGCACTACTTATAGCGCGCGAAAGGATTATCTCGTTTATCCTGCCTATAATGATCACTTGCCCGGTATTAACCTCAAAGAGGTTGTTTTTGTAGGCTACGGCATAGAGGAGGGCAAAATCAATCATTACGCCAATGTCGATGTGCGAGGTAAGGCAGTCATCATGTACGATGGCGAACCTACAGATGACCAGGGTCGGTCGCTGCTCACGGGCACTGAAGCGCGCACGGCATGGACACTAGACTGGACGCGCAAAGTCAGACTAGCTGCCCAGAAAGGTGCCTCTTTCGTCTTCATTATAACTCCCAATCTGGCTGAGACCTCTCGCCTCAACCGGCGCATGTTGTCCAGCTGGGGCTGGACACCCAGTTCGCCTCAGGCTCAGCCGTTGCATGTAGGCCTGGTCAATTCCATGATTATCAGCCAAGACGTAGCTAATGCCTTTTTTGGAAAAAAGGCGGACAAAGCTGCGCAAGTATATGCCACGGTAAAAAACAATCCCAGCGCTTTTAAGCCGACGAAAATAAAGACCAATATCGAAGTCCGCATGGCCAAAGACGTGAAGACCCTCGAAGGCTCTAACGTCATCGGCTTTATTGAGGGCATAGACCCAGTGCTTAAAGATGAGTACGTGATCATCACAGCCCACTATGACCACTTGGGGGCCTCGGGCGACGTCATCTACAACGGCGCAGACGATAATGCCTCCGGAACGGCCGGAGTCATTGAAATTGCCCAGGCTTTCGCCAAAGCTAAGGCCGCCGGGGTTGGGCCAAAGCGCAGTGTGGTCTGCATGTTGGTTAGCGGTGAAGAAAAGGGCCTACTTGGTTCTAAGTTCTATGTCGAATTTCCGATATTTCCACTTCAAAACACGGTGGCTAACATCAACATAGACATGATTGGCCGCACAGATAACCGCCACACAAACAACCCCAACTACATCTATGTCATTGGCTCGAACCGCCTGAGCACCGAGCTGCATGAGATCAACGAGTTCGCCAATGCTATGTATACCCAAATAGACTTAGACTATAAGTACAATGACCCGAAAGACCCTAACCGCTTCTATGAGCGCAGCGACCACTACAATTTTGCCGAACGCGGCATACCGGCGATTTTCTATTTTAACGGTACGCATGCTGACTATCACAAACCGACCGACACAGCGGAAAAAATTGACCATCGGGCCGCCGCCAAACGGGCCCAACTGGCTTTCTATACAGCGTGGGATTTGGCCAACCGACCCTATCGCATCCAAGTAGATGTAGGTAACTAGCGGCTGCCTGAGAGCATTCACCGTTAAGCAGCCATTAGCTCGCGGGCGGGTGTCCAAAGTATGTGTGCGGTCACGTGCGTCAACAGGCGTGATCCGCTCTGCCATTTTCTATCATAGATTTGCCTGACCTTTGTCAACCGGTAATTAGCGGCTGCCGGTGAAATTTGTTGTTTGTAGTTGTCTTTTTTGCTGAAACCATCCTCTTTCTATGAAACTGCACCTCTCACCTGACCAGACCATACAAGACGTGCAAAAGGCCTTTCAAGCCGAATATCCTTACCTGAAGCTCACGTTTTTCACCCAGCCTCACCGCGCTTTTAAGGGCTCTCCAGCGGAATACATGGTTAAAGAGGCTGACACGACCTTAGGTTCGCTCATGCCTACCGCCAAGACAGGTTTTGTCAATCTGCCTCCAGAGATGCCCACCTTTGAGGCGGAAGCACTGCTGGAGCGCGAGTTTGGGCTACACGTGCAAGTTATGCGCAAATCAGGTGATACTTGGCTTGTGACGAGCACCACCGACCGCCTAACGCTGGCCGAGCAAAACGCACGCGGACGCGCCAGCGAGCACCCTAATTTCCTACCGCCAGACGAAGAGTTCGACTACCGGGAACAAGAGTAGGCCTAAGCTTAGCGATCAGGCAAAGCGGAAAGGTGCGTACCTTCGAGCGGGCAGAACAACGCTCCTCTCGTATTTTATGCAAACTCGCTGGTTTACGCTGTGGCTATGGTGCTGCGCCTCACATCTGTTGCCTGCACAAGACCTGCATTTTTCTCAGTTCTATCATCATCCCATGCACTACTCGCCTGCGCTTACAGGCGCCTTCGAGGGCGATATACGAGCCATGGGGCTGATGCGAGGCCAGTGGACGAGCGTGCCGGTATCCTACCAATCGCTGGCTGCAGGTGCCGACCGCGTGTTGTGGCGAAAAGGGCTCCAGGCCCTATCCGCTGGCTTGCTCTTACAGGGCGACCGCGCCGGTGATGCGGGTTTGTCGTGGGTGCAGCTGGGACTATCGGCCAGCGCCTCACAGCGGATAGGAGAGCGGCAGTATGTTGCTGTGGGCTTCAGTGGCTCAAAGGTGCAAAGGCAGTTCGACATCAGCCGGCTCAAGTTCAGCAACCAGTGGACAGGAGATGCGTTCGACCCTGCCCTACCCTCTCGCGAGAGTTTCGATCAGACATCGGGGCTTCAGCCTTCGCTGGGCGCTGGTCTTAGCTGGCGTATCCACAGCGCCGATTATCGCAGCGGTGCCGAAGTTGGCCTTGGTGCATTCCATCTCAACCGACCTAGTGTGAACTTTCGGGATGGCGCAAGCGCGCTGCGTCTGCCCGTCCGTTGGGCATTGAGCACGCAGCTGACGCAAGCTGTAAGCACAAGCATCGATTTGGTGGTCGTGGGTGGCCTCTGGCAAATGGGCACGGCTGGAGAGAGGCTGGTCGGCGGCGGCGTTCGCCTTTGGTTAAGGGCGCAGGAAACGGCCTTGCGTTTTACTGTATCTATGCGGTCGGGTGATGCTATTATCCCGGCATTTCAGTATGAGATTGGCGATTGGACCCTCGGTGTCAGCTACGATTGGAACATATCTGATTTTGAGGTGGCTACGCGCGGGCGCGGTGGTTTGGAGATAGCCGCCGTTTATCGCCCCATCACCGTTCCCCCAATTAAAGTGTTCAAATCCTGTCCAATATTCTAATTTTTTCATTGCCTCCCAGAAACTATTTAAAAGATGAGATCACCCTATTCGACAACCTGGCTTTTAGGGCCAGCGCTTTTGCTGTTTGCAGCGATGCTGCCGAGTACCGCAGGGGCTCAGTCTCGTCAGAGTTACGAGCGCGCTGGTGATAAAGCTTTTGAGCAAAAAGACTTTGGCGCTGCCTTGCAATACTATCAAACCGCCTTGAGCCGCAAACCTGATGACCTGGAGCTGTTGTGGAAAAGTGCTGAGAGCGCACGCCTTATCCACGCGGATGCCTTGGCTGAGCGCTGGTACAGGCGTATGGAGAACGCCGAAAGGCGAAAGTTGCTGTATCCGCTACTGCCTCTTCGGTTAGGCGAGGTATTGCGAAAGCAGGGTAAATACGAAGAAGCCACCCGCTATTTCGAGTACTTCCTACAGCAAAACCCAACGGCTGAACAGGCCGAATACGCTCGCTTAAGCCGCGAGGCGTGCATATGGGCGCAGTACCAGCCCGCCGGCTCTGACTCCGTAGTAGTCAGCAATGCCGGCAAGCATATCAATAGCCCGTTTAGCGATTTTGCCCCCGCCATCCTGGGCGATACGCTCTTTTTTTCGTCGTACCGCTTTGATAAGCGCGGTGATAAGAGCCTGCCCAAAACCAAACTGACTAGGCTCATGATATCGGTACGCGATGGGCGCGCCCGAGAGGCTGGGCGGCCTTTCCCTACCGTAGACACAGCCCACGTGGCGCACGCGGCTTTCTTTAGCGAGGGGCATTTTGTCGTGTTCACGCTGTGTAAAAACCGCAATGCCTCTGACATCCGCTGCGATTTGTGGCTAAGCATCCAGGATGTTCGAAAGCGCTGGACGGCTCCGGTGCGCCTGCCCGAGCCTATCAATGCCGCTGGCTATACAACCACTCAGCCTAACGTAGCTTTCGATAGCACGCTAAAGCAGCTTTTCCTCTGGTTTGTTAGCGATCGCCCCGGCGGCCGAGGTGGCCTGGATATTTGGTACACACCACTGGATACCAATTGGTTTTGCCCTTGCCATATCCCGGTAGATGCGCGCAAGCCCTTTCCGCTGCCGCCCTTCGTCGCTCCCAGCAACGCTTCAACCATCAATACGCGCTATGACGAGGTTTCTCCCTTCTTCCACGCACCCACTCAAGTGCTCTATTTCAGCTCCAATGGATATCTCGAAAATTTGGGAGGTTTCGACATTTACCGCACACAGCGACAACCTGACGGTACCCTGTCGGCACCTCAACACGCGGGGCCTGGGCTGAATACGAGCTACAATGACCTCTATTTCGTGCTGGCTCCCGAGGGTTACTCGGGCTATCTCAGCAGCAACCGCTCTGGCGCACAATACCTGGACGAGGCCAATAAATTCTGCTGCAATGACCTGTTTAAAGTGCAATTCTCCAGGCCTATCGACACTACACCCCCCCCGCCCACGGCAACCCTGATACCGATACCTGATCGGCCTTTAGACCGCCCT
>JBEQAD010000121.1:0-9501 GCA_041640515.1 Saprospiraceae bacterium
GACGGGTGAACTGAAGCATCCGCACCAAGACCAACAGCGCATTCACGAGACTGAAAGCGGCCAACACCCTTTTGCCGTCGTTGTCACATGCTCTGATAGCCGCGTGCCGCCAGAAATTCTTTTCGATGAGGGTATTGGCGATTTATTCGTTATTCGAACTGCTGGTAATCTGGTGGGTGATTTGGAATTAGGCAGTATCGAATATGCCGTAGAACACCTGGAGGTACCTCTTATTGTCGTGCTTGGCCATACAGAGTGCGGCGCGGTAAAAGCCTTTTTAGAGGGTAGCGAATGTCACGGCCACATCCGCCAGATTGTGGAGGCTCTGCGACAAGAACACGAAGAACAGGAAATTCTCCAACATGAAGGGAAAAACCTGATAGCGTGCATAGAAGGCAACGTGATACATGGAGCGGCTCAAATTCGGCAACAGCCTATTTTGGCGGAAAAAATTAAAGAGGGGAAAGTAAGCGTGAAGCCTATGATATATGACGTGCATAGTGGCCGAGTTACCCTATTGAATGAAGATGAATGGCACCATAAACACGCCGTCCATGCCGACACCACTACAATTAGTATGTAAAATTATCCACATTGCGATGCTTCTTTTTAATATGAAAAAATAAGTGTAGTATGAGATACATCATTTATTACCTGTTAGGGCTATTCTCCTCATTAACTTTGATAGCTGTCTTTTCTTTTTCTGTTATTGAGCCTCACAGTAATAGAGGGGAGAAAAAGAAAAAAGAGCATCGCATCGTCTTTCAATTAACCACCCCAGATACGCTGGCCTATCGGGCTTTGATGCGCCAGTTGAATAACGTACTTATAGAGTGGCCTGAAGCTCGCCTTGAGGTAGTGGCACATAATAAGGGAATTGCTATTTTAGAAAAGAAAAAGTCAAATGTTGTACCTGAAATAACCAGTTTAAAGAGCAGAGGCGTCCGTTTTTACGCGTGTGAGTTTACGCTGCAGCAAATGAATATTCCTAAAACAGATATTATACCGGAGTCGGATTATGTTGAGCGCGGTATCGTACACATTGTTTCACGTCAGGAAGAGGGCTGGTCATACATTAAGGCGGGTTTTTAATGAAGAGTAAAGGTGTGATTATTAGTTTATGTTCCCTTAATACAAAATAGTCTATTGGCTCCCATGGAATCTTTGTGAGATGAGGTGTTATACAAAAATTATCCCAGTGCTCTGGGTGGGGGTATGGATTGTTCAAGTTGGTTTAGCACAGGCAGACTCCATAGCGGTAGACAGCCTATCCGTCCCCAAGAAACAGGTCTCCGCGGAAGCACATCTAATGGTTGGTACCCTGCTGGAGGCTTTCCAAAAAGGGCGACACAACGGCCAATTACGCTCTTATTTTATGGCTACCGATAATACGAGCAATCTATCGGACTATTACGCCTGGGCCGTCGGAGGATGGTTACATTTTCAAACAGCCACCTGGCGGGGCTTCTCCGTAGGGATAGGTGGTGCTTTTAATTTTAACGTGTTCTCCTCTGACCTGGGGAAGCGAGACTCTGCAACAGGGGCACCCAATCGCTATGAGATAGGGCTATTCGATGTAGAAAACCCCTACAATCGGCGTGATTTAGACCGTTTAGAGGAGCTATGGCTTCGCTATCGGTGGCGCAAATCACATCTCACTGTAGGGCACCAATTACTGCAATCTCCGTTTATCAATCATCAGGACGGACGCATGCGTCCTACTGCTGAAGCTGGCGCCTGGGTGGAAGTGAACGAATGGACTGACCTAAAAATAGAAGGTGGCTGGATTTGGCGCATTTCTCCCAGAAGCACTGTGCGATGGTACACTATTGGCGAGTCTATCGGACTGTATCCCAGAGGCATCAACCCCGATGGCACAAGCAGCGGCTACTCTGGTAACGTGACTAGTAAGGGCATCGGGCTGCTGGGCATCACCTATAGCCCGGTGCAGGAAGTGAAATTGCAGCTGTGGAATCAGTACGTAGAGAACATTTTCAACACAGCCTTCTTTCAGGCAGATGTAGTTCGGCCGGTGAATGAGAGAGGTAGATTAGTTCTTGGTCTGCAGCTGGTTCGACAAGATGCCATGGCGTATGGTGGTAATGAGGTCCCCTCCAAGACTTATTTCCCAGCCAAAGGCAAATCAGGAGTGATAAGCACTCAGGTCGGCTGGCAGCAAGGGCAATGGCAAGCCCTCGTGGCCTATACCCGAATAACGGCCCAGGGACGCTTTCTGTCGCCCCGCGAATGGGGGCGTGAGCCATTCTATACCTTTATCCCGCGAGAACGGATTGAAGGCAGCGGCGATTCGCATTCTGTGACAGGACGCCTCCTATGGGCCTCCTCAAATACGCGTTGGAAAATAGAGGCGGCCTATGGTCACTTTTATCTTCCGGATATAAAAAATACAGCACTCAATAAATACGCCTTTCCTGCTTTTAGACAATTCAACTTTGATGTGCGCTACACTTTTGGAGGCGCGCTAAGAGGGTTGCGCGGTCAGCTGCTTTATATGTGGAAAGGTCGAATAGGAGAGTTTTACGGCGACTATCGGCACGTTATTAATAAGGTGGACATGTCGCACTTTAACTTTATCTTGAATTATACCTTTTGATAGTTTTTTTATTGCTTCTTGTGTGACATAAGTCACGATTTGAAACAAATCTAAGGATAGATCTTTGTAAGATAAAAAACTATCCTGTCTATGCAAGCACTTACACAGCCTTGGCCATGGTGGGCCGCAGGTATTGTCATCGGCCTCACTGTTCCAGCCCTATTAATTTTGGGCAACAAACACTTTGGCCTTTCAGCCAACTTGCGCCATGTGTGCGCCGCATGCTTTCCGAGCAATGTCCAATTCTTTCGCTACGATTGGAAAAAAGAAATTTGGAATTTCTTTTTTGTGCTCGGTATGATGGCCGGTGCCTTCTTCGCCGCCCATTGGTTAGCCTCGCCGGAGCCTATCCAGGTCGCGCCTGAGTTGGTGGCCGAGCTCCAGCAATACGGCATTACTGACTATAGCAGCCTCATTCCAGCACAGCTCATTTCATGGGAGAGCCTGTTTTCTTTGCGCGGTTTCATTATGATGGTGGTGGGGGGCTTTCTGGTCGGTTTCGGCGCGCGCTACGCGGGCGGCTGCACCAGCGGGCATGCTATCATGGGGCTATCCGATTTACAGGTTCCTTCGCTGATTGCCACCATTTTCTTCATGGTTGGCGGCTTCTTTGCGGCCAATTTGCTGCTTCCTGTTATCCTGTCTTTGTAAACCAATTTAAATTCACTTTTAAGCCATATGTCAGAGGTAAAAACATATACTGTACCACAAACGGATGTCCTCCAGGGCTCAGCGCCAGTAGTAGACACAGACTTTGAGGTGCGTTCGCTTGACACCATGTGTGTCAATGAGTCGCAGTTGAAGCACCCCTGGTGGTACAACCTCAAATATGCCGCTGTGGGCTTCATTTTTGGCATTGCCTTCTATAAGGCGGAGATTATCTCGTGGTTCCGCATCCAAGAAATGTTCCGCCTGCAATCATTCCACATGTATGGCGTTATTGGGACGGGGGTAGCGATAGGTGCTCTTTCTGTTTGGCTGATTAAAAAATTCAAAGTTAAGACGATATACGGCGAGCCTATCGAGTTTCACGCCAAAAAATTCAACAAGGGGCAGATCATTGGTGGCACTATTTTTGGCTTGGGATGGGCGCTTACTGGCGCCTGCCCAGGGCCTCTTTTCGCGCAAGTAGGCGCCGGCGCACTGGTGGTGCTGGTTACCATTGCTAGCGCTGTGCTGGGTACGTGGGTGTATGGCTACTTCCGCGATCGACTGCCACACTGAGCAGGGAATAATTTTTCATTTGGACGGAATAGGCGCCCGGTGGATCGTGAAATCTCCCGCTGGGTGTCTTTTTAGAGTCATACCGACAAAAATTCTGGACTTTCACTTGAATTTCTCGAGTAGAGCAGTACCTTTGCCGCTCAATTTTTGAACTGAAGTATTCGCCAAGCTATGAACGAGAGAAACGCTATCGAAATAGTGCATCAAACCCTGCTGAAAAAGCCTGATTTTCCAGAATTTAAGGCAGGCGATACCATTGTAGTGAAGTACCGCATTCACGAGGGTGAAAAGAGCCGGGAGCAGGATTTTCGCGGTGATGTTATTCAAATTAAAGGCACCGGTCTGACGCGTACCTTTACAGTGCGCAAGATTTCGCACGGCGTGGGAGTGGAGCGCATTTTTGCCTTTTCTAATCCTAATATCGCAGAAATTAAGCTTATTAAACGCGGTCGCGTGCGTCGCGCGCGCCTATACTATCTGCGCAATCTAGTGGGTAAGAAGGCGCGAATCAAGGAATTAAAGGTTTTTAGCTCGGCCTCCAACGAAGGCAGCACCAGCTCCAGCGGCGAAGAGTAATTCCCTCTGTTCTGAGGGGGCATGGTAACATAGAAAATAAAATTGGCTGGTCTTCCACTGTGGAGGCCAGCCAATTTTCTTATGGGCTTGTATCCAAAAACCGGGTTGCCAGTGGTTCATGTAGAGGCTGTAAAAAAGCGCTGCATAGGATACCACCATCTCAAGGCTCTAACATAAAGGGATATCGGTAGTCGTCGGGCGGCAGGAAATTTTCTTTAATGGTGCGCGGCGACACCCAGCGGTAAAGGTTGAGCACGGAGCCGGCCTTGTCATTGGTGCCTGATGCGCGCGCACCACCAAAGGGCTGCTGACCCACCACCGCGCCCGTGGGCTTGTCATTGATGTAGTAGTTGCCTGCAGCATGGCGCAGTCGAACATCGGCCAGGGCCAGCGCTTTCCTGTCTTGGGCGAATACAGCCCCTGTTAGCGCGTAGGGTGAGGTGTTGTTGACCAGATCTAGCGTCTCCTCGTATTGGTTGTCGTCGTATACATAAAGGGTGAGCACTGGCCCAAAAATTTCCTCGCACATGGTGACGTAGTTCGGGTCTGAGGTAAGCAGCACGGTTGGCTCAATGAAGTACCCCTCTGACTTGTCGCAGTGGCCGCCGGCAATAACCTGAATTTTATCCGACTTCTTCGCATCAGCGATGTAGCGCGAGATTTTGTCGAACGCCTTCTCGTCTATGACTGCATTGAAAAAATTGGTAAAATCTTCGGGGTTGCCCATTTTCATGCTGCTCAAATCGCTCAGGAGATACTCCCGCACTTGAGGCCACAACGACTGAGGAATGTAGGCGCGCGAGGCTGCAGAGCATTTCTGTCCCTGATATTCAAAAGCACCGCGCGTGAGGGCTACGGCCAGTGCTTTAGGGTCGGCTGAATGGTGCGCTACAACAAAATCCTTACCACCTGTTTCGCCCACAATACGCGGATAGGAGCGATAGGAGGAGAGGTTCTCGGCAATTGTTTTCCAAAGCCGCTGAAACACTCCTGTGCTGCCCGTGAAGTGAAGGCCAGCAAAAAGCGGGTGCTTAAAAATTACCTCGCCAGCCGTTGGGCCGTCCACATAGACCAGATTGATAACACCCGGTGGCAGGCCGGCAGCTTCCAGAATCTCCATGATGACGGAGGCAGAGTAAATCTGGGATTCGGCAGGCTTCCAAACGGCCACATTGCCCAACATAGCGGGAGCGGTAGGAAGATTGCCGGCGATAGAAGTAAAGTTAAACGGCGTCAGAGCAAAGATAAAACCTTCCAGCGGACGCCAGTCGGTGCGGTTCCAGGTGTTGCGCACGCTGAGAGGTTGTTGCTTGTAAATCTCCTGCATGAACCAGACATTGAAACGCCAAAAATCCGCCAGCTCGCAAACGGCGTCAATTTCTGCCTGAAACGGGTTTTTGCTTTGGCACAGCATGGTAGCGGCATTCATACGGGCGCGATAAGGGCCGGTGAGCAAGTCAGCAGCCTTGAGAAAGATGGCCGCGCGCTCTTCCCAGGGCATGGCTTCCCAGGCGGGCTTGGCTTTTAGTGCAGCTTCAATAGCTATTTGCACATGTTCTGCTGTGCCATTAGAGTAATGGCCTAGCGTATGACGCAGCTCGTGAGGAGGGCTGATACGGCGTGTTTGACCCGTATAGATATGTTGCCCGCCGATGTACATAGGGATGTCGCGCTCTTGGGCTTTTAGGTCAGCTATAGCCTTCTTCAAAGCAGCGCGTTCTGGGCTGCTGGGTGCATAGGTTAATACGGATTCATTAACCGGGAGAGGAATAGAAAAAATGGCGTCTGGCATAGTATTAAGTGTTGATTTTCACTTCTTTGGGTAAGAAGGGCGAGGCATCGCCACCGCCAATAATAATCTCGCGGACGATAGTGCTGCTGACGTGCGACATACCTGGTTGTGCAATCAGAAACACTGTTTCCAAGTCGCCGCCGCCCACGATGCGGTTAATTTGGGATATGGTCTTTTCGTAATCAAAGTCAGAACCATTGCGCAGCCCGCGCAGTAAGTAGCGCGCTCCAATGCGCTGGCAATAATGCGCCGTAAGTTTTTGAAAGTGGTCTATTCGAACCTTGGGATAGGCAGAAAACACCTGGTGAAGCCACTCTAAGCGCTGCTCCAAAGAGAACAGATACTGCTTGGCGCTGTTAACACCAACGGCCACTACAATTTGGTCAAACAGGGGTAAGGCGCGTATCACCAGATCCACATGGCCAATGGTAATGGGGTCAAAGGAGCCAGGAAAGACAGCTATTTTCATGCGCAGGCCAATTGTTGGCGCAAAAATCCAACTTTCGCGGTAAACCCCCTGTGCTCGCTACGGCTTTTGCGCAAAAAACAAAAAGTTTTAAATTTGCGCATGCTTTTTCCTTAACCCGTCAAAACTCCGTTACTTTGGGCGCGTAAAAACACCTATCTTTTACGGCCCCTTAACAACAGCAACCACCGACATGGCAGAAATCCGATACACCGAAGCTGAAATCCAATCGTTGGACTGGCGCGAACACATTCGCCTTCGCCCTGGCATGTATATTGGTAAATTGGGCGATGGTAGCAGCCCAGAAGACGGCATTTACGTGTTACTCAAGGAAGTTCTCGACAATTCCGTTGACGAGTACGCCATGGGCTATGGCAAACAGATTGACGTAACTATTGACGATCGTGGCGTGTATGTGCGCGACTTCGGGCGAGGCATCCCATTGGGCAAGGTCGTAGATGTGGTCAGCCGTATCAATACTGGTGCTAAGTACGACAGTAGGGCATTTAAGAAATCAGTAGGTCTTAACGGCGTGGGTACCAAAGCCGTCAACGCCTTGTCAGAATACTTTAAGGTAATTTCCTATCGCGACGGCCAGGCTAAATGGGCAGAGTTTGAGTTTGGTAAATTAAAGAAAGAGAGCAAGTTAGAGCCCACCACTGAGCCCAACGGTACAGCCGTCTTCTTTAAGCCCGATAGTAGCATGTTCCGCCATTATCGCTGGGTGAACGAATACGTAGAACAGCAATTGTGGAATTACGCTTACCTAAATGCCGGTCTGAAAATCTGCTTCAACGGCAAGGTATTCCACTCGAAAAACGGCCTGCTCGACCTGCTCACCAAAAAGACTGGTGCTGAGCACATCCGCTACCCCATCATCCACTTGATAGGAGAGGATGTCGAGATTGCCTTTACTCACGGCGATCACTATGGCGAGCAGTATTATTCGTTCGTGAACGGCCAAAACACTACTCAGGGTGGTACCCACCTAAACGCCTTTCGAGAGGCATTGGTCAAGACGGTGCGCGACCATTTTAAGAAAAATTTCGACGCCAAAGACATCCGAGAGAGCATCATCGCAGCCGTCAGCGTGCGCGTTGAAGAGCCCGTTTTCGAATCGCAGACCAAAACTCGCCTCGGTTCTGACCGCATCAGCCCCGATGGACCGAACATCCGCACATGGATGAACGACTTTTTGTGCAAAGCCTTAGACGATTATTTGCACAAAAACCCCGAAGTAGCCAAAGAGATGCTCAAGCGTATCCAACAGTCGGAGCGCGAACGCAAGGAAATCGCCGACGTCAAGAAAATCGCCAACCAGCGGGCCAAGGCGGCCAGTATTCACAACAAAAAGTTGCGTGATTGCCGCTATCATCTTAACGAAAAAGGTCCGGAAGAGCGACGCCTCGCCTCTACGCTCTTCATTACTGAAGGTGACTCGGCCAGTGGCTCGCTCACCAAAGCGCGCGACGTGGATACTCAGGCCGTCTTCAGCTTGCGCGGTAAGCCGCTTAACTGCTACGGCCTGACCAAAAAAATCGTGTATCAGAACGAGGAGTTCAACCTCCTGCAGCATGCCCTCAACATCGAAGACTCGCTGGACGACCTTCGCTACAACCGTGTCGTCATCGCTACCGACGCCGACGTGGACGGTATGCACATCCGCTTGCTTTTACTCACGTTCTTTTTGCAGTTCTTTCCCGAATTAGTGCGCAACGGTCATCTCTATATCCTGGAAACGCCGCTTTTCCGTGTGCGCGACAAACAGCAGACGTTCTATTGCTACTCCGAAGCTGAAAAACAAGAAGCTATCCAAAAACTGCGAGGCAAGCCTGAAATCACGCGTTTCAAAGGGCTGGGTGAGATATCACCATCAGAGTTTGGCCGGTTCATTGGGCCCGATATGCGCCTGGAGCCGGTCATCCTTAACGAAGACACCAACCTCGACCACGTGCTGGACTATTATATGGGTAAGAATACTCCTGAACGTCAGGATTTTATCATTCAAAACCTACGCGTAGAGCTGGATGCAGTAGAGGAAACGCTGCCATCATCTGCAGAAGAAGAGCCCTTGGAAATACCTTCTTAGGCCTAAGAAGACTCATCCGTTTTTTTAGGCACAGGGTCGTAGCCAACAGCCCCCCATGGGTGACAGCGGGAGATACGCCGCAGCGCTAACCACGTTCCTTTGAAGATGCCCCATTCCAAGATAGCCTCAATAGCGTATTGGGAACACGTAGGCTTAAAGCGGCATTTGCTCGGCCCCAACAACGGAGAAAGAAACAGGCGGTAGAAGCGAATGGGCAGTACGAATAGCTGCCGAAGCCATTTTTCCATGGTTCTAAAATGCACAAACGGGCGGTTAGGTTTAACGCGTGTCAACGAGGTACGGCTACGCCTCGCACTACGTCCTCTATGACCTGCTGTATAGGATAACCCTCCATCTCGCGCTCGGGCGTCAAGATGACGCGGTGGTTGAGCACAGGTACAACAACAGCTTGAATATCGTCGGGAGTAACGAAACTCCGCCCAGACATGGCGGCGATGGCTTTGGCGCTGCGCGTGAGGGCCAACGACGCGCGCGGACTGGCCCCCAAGAACAGATCGTGGTGATGGCGCGTGCGATGCACAAGGGTAGCGATGTAGTCCAGTAAGTCTTCGCTAATATACACTTGCTCAATACAACGACGACAATCGGCAATCTCCTGAGGTGTAATCTTAGGCTGCACCACGTGCCCCAGTCGGCCGTCAAAGTCGTCGTGAAAACGACGAAGGATTACTCGCTCTTCCTCTAAGGAAGGGTAATCCAGTAAGATGCGGAAAAGAAAG
>JBEQAD010000122.1:0-9514 GCA_041640515.1 Saprospiraceae bacterium
GGCATTTTACCCTGCCAGCGCCCCACTACTTCCATCAAGGTTGCAAGGGCATGTACGACGACCAAGGGCAGGCGAAAGCGCCAGGTGCGCCGACCCAACGCCGCGCGCACGGCGTTGCCTAAATCATCTGTCGTATAGTCTCGACCGTCCGCGGCAATAAGCTTTCGCCCGTGTGGGCAGCGTTCTAACGCTGCTATTATCATGCTCACTAAGTCGGCAACGTAGATAAAACTGACGCGTTGGGGCCGCAGACCAATGTACAGCTCAAGACCCTTGTTGACCATCTGAGCAAATTGAAATAGATCGCGGTCGCGGGGGCCAAAGACCGCTGTAGGCTGCAAAATTACCCACGGCAACCGTTCGCCTAAAGTTTCCAAGTACTCCTCGGCAGCGCGCTTGCTCGCTCCGTATGTCGTTACGGGAGCTGGTGCTTGCGTAGGCCACACCCTTTCAGCAGTAGTAGCGGGTCCTAGGGCAGCCAAACTACTTAGGAATAAGAAGCACCTAGGCCGAAGCGCCTCTTCCATCAGGGCTTGGGCCAGATGACGCGTGTAGTCGGCATTGACACGGAAGTAGTCTTGGCGGCGCAGCGCTTTAGTCGTTCCGGCAATATGTGCCACATAGTCGAAGCGCCCCTGTTGGTGGAGCACTTCTATTAGGGCCTGAGGAGATTCATACGGCAAGTGCACGAAGCGCAACCGCCGGTCTTGCAAGCACGTGCGGTCGCTGTTGGGGCGCACAGCCGCTGTGACCTCCCATCCCAAGGCCAATGCCCTGTCTGTCAGGGCGCTCCCAATGAAGCCATTAGCCCCTGTTACCAGCAGTCGCATTAGGCAGATTTTCAACAAGCGCTATATCCGGCGTAGATTCATCGCTCAGCGGAAGACCTCCGCGGTCTTTGCGCACGATGCGCGAAAAGAGGCTGATTTCTTGGCTAAACAAAAAGCGCAAAAGCAGACGCGTGTACGAGGTGTGGTACTTCAAGTGGCTGTAAAACTCCGGCGCCATAGCCCGCAACTTGGGCAGGTTGTTCCACGGTACAGAAGGCATATCGTGGTGTTCGTTGTGGTAGCCCACGTTTAAGTTCACGGTGTTGAGCGGTCCGTAGTAGCTGTAGGTCTCTTGGTCGGGGTCAAGCACCAAAAAATGCTCCTGTATCCAGCGGGCGCCCAAAGGATGCAGGCCAATAGAGAACATCAGGCTTAGTCCCAAGTAGGCAAAAGCCTTCCATCCCAGGAAATAAACCACTGCGACGTCGAAGGCCAGCTGGACGGCAACGTTAAGGATTACCCAACGGTCTATCAGCATGGCCTCCCTACAACGCAACACACGCACCGCTTGAAAAAAAGGATAGAATAGCAGCCACAAGGCTTTACCTATGAAGTAATTGTTAATCAAGCGGGCCTCCCAACGCGAGGGCAGGTCGGCGTCTAACTCATGAACTCCTTGGAAGACATGGTGCTTCAAATGATAGTTCTTAAAGGAAATGGCCGAAGGTAGCAGGGTGGGCAAGTTGGCAAAAATGCCGGCGTAGATGTTCCACTCCCGTTTTTTGAAAATCAAATGGTGAGCCGCCTCGTGAATGCAGACAAACAACACATGGGCCGGGAATGCTCCTACCAGCCAAGCTAAGGCCACTATCCAACCCCAGTGCTGCTCGCGCAACAGGTAAGCCATGACCAGCTGAAAGGCCACGCAGAGTAGGATAACCAGCGCCGTCCACGGGTTTTTCCCGATAAGATGACGCACTTCTGGATGTCGCTCTAGAATGGCTCGGGTGCGTTGCCGATGGGGTTCTGGGCCATTTTTGTAACGAAAATCATGATAATGCTCCATAAGTTATAGCGCTTTTTCGTAAAGGCGATATGTGCGATAGACCTGTGCGCCGATGTTCTCCAAAGCGCGGTTCATCAAGGTGTTGTTTTCCAGAATCCAAGAGGCCTCGCCACTCGTGATGCCGCGCTTACGGGCTCCTTGCATTGTACGCATATAGAAGCACACATCTATGCCCAATCGACGATATGGCTTAAGAGTACCTAAGGCAATCACTCGTGCTGTACGGATGCGCCGTAGGCCAAAAAGGAACTGGAAAATGCCAAAAGGAAACAGCCTTCCGCGTTTCAGGTGAATTAGCAGCTCATTGATGTTTGGAATACAGATAGATACTCCAATGGTCTGCCCCTCTTTTTCCGCGAAAAAGACCAACTCTGGGTCTATAATTGGCCGCAGGTCCTTGGCGATTTGGCGAATTTCAGCCTCTGTCATAGGCACAAAACCGGTGTTTTCTGCCCAAGAGGCATTATACACTGGCAGAAAGTTGTGCAGCTCTTCTTGAAAACGCCGCATGTCTATTTTTCGAATGGTGATACCACGTGCTGTTAAGCGCTGCTCCAGCCGGGCGCCCATCTGCATCACTGAAGAAGGAATCGCTTCAGTGGTTATCCAGTAGCACAACAAGTCTACGTGTTTGCGGAAGCCATACTTCTCCATGAGGGCGGCATAATAGGGCGCGTTATAGGGCATCATAACCATGGGTGGCTGGTCAAAGTTTTCCACTAATAAGCCGCAAGTCTCGTTGGTCGAGAAGTTGGCTGGGCCAATGACTTTTTCCACACCCTGTTGCCGAAGCCACTGCTCTGCCGTGCTAAATAAAGCCGCCGCTACTTGCTCGTCGTTCACTACGTCAAAAAAGCCAAAAAAACCTTCCTTTCGCCCTGTGAACGCTATGTGGTTGCGGTTCAAGATGGCCGCGATGCGACCCACTATTCGCCCGTTATCTCGGGCCGTAAAATATGCCGCTATCGAGTGCTGGAAGAAGGGCGATTTTCGAGGATGAAGCAACGCCTCTTGCTCCATGAAAAGCATGGGCACATAATTGGGGTCACCCCTATACAGGTCGTGCGGGAAGTCAATGAACGCCCTCAACTGTTGCCGACGAGTGGGGTCTACCTCCTCAATGTGTATCATACGGTTACAGCATCTACTTCGTCCATTTGCCTATCTAAAATTCCCAGGCGTTTAGCGTGGCGATACAGCACCTCTGTAGCCCGCTCAATCTGTTCAAAAGTGTGCGTCGCCATCAGCGAGAACCGGATTAGGGACTCTTCGCTGGGCACCGCGGGCGACACCACTGGGTTGATGAACACGCCATCATCGAAGGCAGCCTTCGACAGCGCAAAGGTCTTCATGTTATCGCGCACGTACAACGGAATAATAGGCGACTGGGTGTGCCCAATCTCAAAGCCGGCCTCGCGGAAGAGCTTCATCGAATAATGAGTGTTTTCCCATAGGCGGTCAATGCGCTCGGGCTCTTCTTTTAAAATTTCCAACGCCGCCATTACGCTGGCAGCAGCAGCGGGCGTCATGCTAGCGCTGAAGATGAGTGATCGGGAGTGATGTTTGAGGTACTCTATCACCGCTTGGGAGGAGGCAATGAATCCGCCCAGCGAGGCTAGCGACTTGCTGAAAGTGCCAATCTGGATGTCCACCGCTTCATGGAGGTTATAGTGCGAACCCGTGCCAATACCCAGCTCACCAATAACGCCGACGGCATGGGCATCATCGCACACCACTACGCCATTATACTGGCGAGCAATGCGCACGATATCAGGCAGCGGAGCGATGTCGCCTTCCATGCTGAAGATGCCATCCACGACAATAAACTTGAGCGCCTCTTCTGGAGCTTGCATGGCTAGACGCTCTAAATGTTCCATGTTGTTGTGCCTAAACTTCTGTACCTTATTCGTGAAGCAAAGGCGCGTCGCGTCAATGATGGAGGCATGCACGCGTTCGTCTATAAAGATGTAGTCTTGGCGGCCTACCAAAGGTGCCAGCGCACCTAAGTTAGCCTGAAAGCCCGTGCTATACAGCAAGACAGCATCGCGCTTCAGGTATTCTGCCAGTGCTTCTTCCAGTTCGATATGGATGCTCAGGGTGCCGTTTAAAAAACGCGAGCCCGCACACCCACTACCATAGCGGTCTACGGCCATCTTCGCCGCTTCTTTCACTCGCGGGTGATTAGTTAGCCCTAAATATGAGTTAGAGCCGAACATTAACACTGGCTTGCCACCAATAAATACCTCTGTGTCTTGCTCCGACTGAATAACGCGGAAATAGGGGTATACCCCCATTCGGCGAGTTTCCTCTGCGGCCGTGTATGCCTCTGTGCGAGCGCGTAGCGTTTGATTCATACTTATGCTTTTAGTAAGGTGAAAAAACAGGAGTAAACCCTATCTAGTGAGGCGTCGTCTTTTTGTTTATGACAAAAGTAGTTTTAAAGATAATATCCCAAAGAGGACTGCTTACGCCAAAACCTCTATCAGGTTGCTGGAAGTGATGCAGCATGTGGTGTTGCTTGATACGCTGCCAAAGAGGGTGTTTCCAGTGGAAATGATGCACCGCGTAATGGGTCATGTCGTAGCACAAGTAACCCAACAAAAAGCCGGCAAAGTAGGGATACACCGCGGGTACACCCAACAAAAGGCGGTATAAGGCAAAGAACAGCACAGCTAAAGGGATACTTACGGCAGGGGGCATCACCAGCCGTAGGCGGTCATTAGGATAATCGTGGTGTACGCCGTGAAAAATGAAGTGAAGGCGTGCACCTAATCGACCAGGTGGCGTCCAGTGAAAAAGAAAGCGATGAAGTACGTACTCTGTGAGCGTCCAGGCAAACAGACCTGCGACCAACCAGCCCGCAGAGGCCCAACGACCCTCCGACTGCCACAAACACCAGCCGACAACCGGCAAGTAAAGCACTAAAGGTACCGTAAAGTGCACCTTAGAGAGGGCCTCCATCCAGTCTTTCTCAAACATGCGGATGGACTCCTGACTTGCCGAGACGAATAGGCGTTGACTTACTTTATTCATAGCGATAGACTCATCTGTTTTTTGAATTTTTTAACCTACGGTTACCTTTTAAAAAGGGGTGCAGGGTGGCATCCAGCTTCAAACAGTGAAGTGGTCGAATAAAGAAATAAAGACTTAGACTACGGCAGATTTTTATTTAATTGCCTGATTGCGAAACGTTTTTCTAAACAAACCGGGCAAATTAAATACGAATATTTATCACAAAGTTACAACGCGCCTTAACACACACCCCTCCTATTCATTTTGCATAAGGTAGACGAGCCAAAATGGAGCGCGCGAGCGTAATCTCATCGGCGTACTCCAACTGTCCTCCAAAAGCCACCCCACGCGCTATCGTGCTGATCAGCACTTCAAAAGGCGCCAACTGTTGCGAAAGGTAAAAAACCGTAGTCTCGCCTTCAATAGTTGGGCTAATGGCCATGATGACCTCTTTAATTTCGCCCTCTGCTACGCGTTGACGCAGCGAGGCTATGTTCAGTTCCTCCGGGCCGATGCCCTCCATCGGTGAAATAACCCCGCCCAATACGTGATAAGTTCCTCGATATTGGCCGGTATCCTCGATGGCCATCAAGTCGCGGATGCTCTCTACCACGCACACCAGGGTGTGGTCGCGTCGAGGGTCGGCACAAATACGGCAAACTTCTTCGTCCGACAGGTTGTGACAAATACGGCACTCCCGAATGCCAGAACGCATGGCTACCAGTGCGCTAGCGAAGCGCTCCGTAGCGGCCGGCTCTTGTTTAAGCAAATGCAAAACCAAACGCAGGGCAGTCTTTCGCCCAATGCCCGGTAGGCTCGCAAAGGCCTCTACGGCCTTCTCGATGAGTTGCGAAGGAAAATTCATAACACGGGCAAAGATACACTGCCCTTTTTCTCTACTCCCGACGCCGGGCAAACAGACAAAAAAGCGGCGGCCATCCTCTTCCAGGTGGCCGCCACATGGAAAACTACCCTGTCATGTCCTGTCTATTTCTTCTTTAGCGGAATGCTTAGTACGGGAATATCTGAGTGATTGGCCATGTCTTCCGTGAGACTTCCAAACAGTAGGTGAGATAACCCCTGCCGTTGATGAGTACCCATTGCAACCAAGTCGGCCTGTCGCTCGTGCGCCACTTCCAAGATGGCTAACTCCTCATTGAAGGTATTACCTCCAATCAGTATAGAGTAGTTTTTCAAACCCACTGCCTGAGCCATCTCTCCAGCTTTTTCTTCAATGGCCTTGTTCTCGCCCAATCCCAAGGGATCGTTCAGATAAAGCACCTCCACGGTAAAAGGGAAGTACTCTTGCCATGCCGCTAGCTCTCGGAACCCCTCTGCCTGTTCAGGGTGAAGTGTCGTTGGGAACACGACGTTGCTCAATTGAAAAGGATGCGTGCTGGGTGGCACCGCCATGACGGGACAGGGCGCCGTGCGGATCACTTTTTCCGTATTGGAACCCAAAAAGAACTCCACTGCACCCGTAGCTCCTTTGGTACCCATGACTACCAGATCCACTCCTTCTTCCTCTGCTATGCGGCGAATAGCGCTGTGCAAAAAGCCTTCCTCTACCGCACTTTCAAAAGATACATCCTCCAATCCGCTCGTCTCGGCTAGCTCTGTCTTCAAAGCGTGTAGGGCTTCCGCGGCATTCTCCCGATATACTTCCAAGTCAAAGGCCTGGGGTACGCTGTAGTCAGGTAATGGCGGTGTATAGGCGATAGCCGTATTGACGTGCAGCAGCATCACGCTCGCCCCTGTAACCCCTGCTATGGAGGCGGCCACCTGGGCTGCGTATTTCGCATTTGCTGAAAAATCGGTAGGAACGAGGATCTTCTTCATATCTGTAAGAATATAGCAAAGGTGGTCATACAGACACCTCGCCCTCAATGACAACCGTCAGGAGCAGGTGTGAGTGATGTCAGGCGATAGGATATGGATAACGCACGTCCGTAAGCGCCAGGCCACAGGCTGGCACGCTCAAGCTTTTGGGCAAGGGCGTCTGCTCCTCCAATGCCTGTCGGACATCCTCAAGCAAAAGCGTATTCTGAGCAACGGCTATACAAGCACCCACGATGAGGCGCACCATGCCGCGTAGGAAACGATTAGCGGCAATGTGAAAAACCAGCTGACTGTCGTCGGCTAGACGCTCCCAGCGCGCTAAGTACACAGAGCAGCGATAGTGGTCGTTGCCTCCGTCGGTTTTGCAGAAAGGCAAAAACGAGTCATAGCGCGGCAACAAATCCGCCACAGCCTGCAAGGCTCCCATGTCTAACAAAGCCGCGCGAGGGCAAAGCCACGCCGTATCTCGGCTAAATGGATCTTTCCGCAGGGAAATGCAGTAATGATAGTGCCGCTCGATAGCATCGTAGCGCGCGTGGGCATCGGCGGGCATAGACCGCGCCGAATAAACAGCTATGTCTTCGGGTAATATCCCGTTGATATTCTGAAGAAATGTCGGCGGTAGATCACTTTGTGTATCGAAGTGCGCAACGTAAAAGCGGGCATGCACGCCCGCATCCGTACGGCCACAGCCTACCACCCTGATGGGCTGGCGCAACAACACCCCTAAGGCCTTTTCCAAGACCTCCTGTACGGTGAGCGCATTAGGCTGATATTGCCACCCCGCATACTGGGTGCCGCGATAGGCCAAGATGATAAAATATCGCATAGACGGCCAAAACAGAGGCTTCCTCTAGGCGCAAAGATGGTAGAAAAAGCATCGCTTCCCCAGAGGCTCTCTAATCGGTCCGATAGCCCGTCGGGCCGCTAGCTCTCCCAAGGCTAATTCATTATTTTGATAAGCATACCTTCAAATTCGTCGCACTCAAGAATCAAAGAGCGCACTAAAGTAGCAAAATAATCTTTGTCTATCAGCTGCAACTCTGCGTTGTGCATGCAGGAGTACACCCATTTATCACTAATCTTTTCTATGCACCAAAAACCAATCTTTCGTTCGGCATTGCGCTGCAGCAACAAAGATGAAAGCATGTGAGGAATGTCTTTGTCTGATGCGAATTGCGCTACACTAGGAACGGAAAACTCTATTGTAGACTCGTAGCGAAGGATGAAAAGCGTCTGCTGTCGCCCTGACTCCATGTTAAAGCGCAGCAAGGCACGCTGGTTGTTCAGGTCAGCAATTTTCCAGCCAATGGCATCGCAGTATCTCTGGATGGTGTTGGCAAAGTTTACGCCAGAAAAAAGGTTTTCAAAAGACATGTGGGAATTGTTTAAGCTTGAACGAATGCACTGTGAGCCTAGCTGAAAAAGCCCCTCAAAAGTACACATTTATTTGGCAAATAAAGCCATACTACCTTATTTCTTCTCTTGCTCTCTGCTCCAAAGCGACACACCGCTGTAGTTTCTAATGACGGAAGAAAAGTATACAAAAAAGCCTCGACGGGTCTACGCCGAGGCTTGCCGTGTGATCCCGATGGGACTCGAACCCATGACACCTTGATTAAAAGTCAAGTGCTCTACCGCCTGAGCTACGGGATCCAACCAAAAACGGCTGCAAAAGTAAGGGTTCTCTTTAAATTAATTCGAGTTGCTCGAAAAAAAATTTGGAGCCAAGCCTGTTCTTGTGAGGCTTAAACAATATATTTTTATACGAGGAAGGTTGGTCATCTTGTTTAGTGCGCAAGCAAAAAACAACTGGCTGTTGGGCAGGGTTTAAGCGAAAGCAATAACAAGGGATTTTTTCAAAAAAACCATCCGACACTGCTATGAAAGGCGACCTTTGTCCTTGAAGCAGCCTCAGTTTAGGGGCATTCTATAAGAGGTTTATAAAATTTCCCGGCTTATGGAGTCAAAAAGACAGAGACAAGTAGGCGAGCTCATCCGGCGGCATTTTAGCATGATCCTCATGGAGGAAGGCAGCCTAATTTACGGTCGCGATAAGTTAGTAACCGTGACCGATGTAAAGATGACGCCTGACCTGTTGGTAGCGAAGGTGTATATCAGCGTTTATGGCACAGAAAATAAGCAGGAAGTTATCCTGGAAATGGAGGAACATTTACCTCGGCTGCGCCACGTATTGGGCAATCGCATTGGGAAAAGCCTACGGCGTGTGCCTCAGCTAGCTTTCTTCTTGGACGATACGGTAGACGAGATGTACCGCGTGGAGGCGCTCCTCAACCGCATCCAGCAAGAGGACAGCAACTTGAAGTCGTCGTAGATTGATTATGAAGGTAGGCCTCTTCTTTGGGTCTTTTAACCCTATCCACATCGGTCATCTCATTATTGCCAACTACATGGCCACACAAACCGACTTAGACAAGGTGTGGCTCGTAGTGAGCCCGCATAATCCCCTCAAACCTAAGGCATCGTTGGCGCGCGACTATGACCGTCTGCATTTAGTGCGTCTGGGCATTGGCGACAATCCGCTGTTGGAAGCCTCTAGCGTAGAGTTCCACCTGCCTCGCCCATCGTACACCGTGGATACGCTGACTTATCTGTGGGAAAAATACCCTGAGCGCGAATTTGCTCTGATTATGGGCGGCGATAACTTGGCCACGCTGCACCAATGGAAAAACTACGAAGTACTGCTCGAACGCTGCGATATTTATGTGTACCGTCGCCCCTTTGTAGAGATGGGCCCGCTGGCCCAGCGCCCGCGTGTGCACTTATGTGAGGCACCTATACTTGACATTTCAGATCGGAAGAGCGT
>JBEQAD010000123.1:0-9410 GCA_041640515.1 Saprospiraceae bacterium
CGCTACCTAGTAACGTAGCACGTACAGTTGGGCCGACTATTCGCTACGTCAAGGTGAAGACCCTCAACCCCTACAGCGGTCAGCCGCTGAGCGTCATTCTCGCAGAGGAGCGTCTGCCGGCTTATTTCTCAGCGGAAGACGAAGGTCTGCCTTTGGAAGCCTTCCAGCCCGGCAGTAAGAAGCTGCCTTGGCGACGCGCCGAGGTTTTTTCTGGTCAGCAACTGGTGGGCGTGCGCTACGAGCAACTGCTGCCTGTTCCCGCTGCTTATACCCCACAGCTGGAGGAACGCGGTTTCCGCGTTATCTCGGGCGACTGGGTAACTACGGAGGACGGCACAGGGGTGGTGCACACTGCGCCCTACTTTGGCGCCGATGACTTCCGAGCCTGTAAAGAGGCAGGAGTGCCCTTTATTGGCCTGCCCAATCCGTTGGCACCCGAGCTACCCCTTCCATTAGTAGACCGTCAGGGAAGGTTTGTAGAAGAAGTGCCCGAATTTGGCGGGCGCTACGTCAAGGCGGAGTATTACCCTCAGGCAGAGCAGGAGGCACCTGGATTCAAGCCTACGGATCTACTCATTGCGCTCCGTTTAAAAGCAGATGGCAAGGCCTTCCGCATTGAGAAATATCGCCACCCGTATCCTCATTGCTGGCGGACGTCGAAGCCGGTGCTCTACTATCCGCTTGACTCCTGGTTCATTCGCTCTTCTGCCATGAAGGACCGCATGGTCGAGCTCAATAGAACCATTCGTTGGCGACCCGAAAGCACGGGTAGTGGCCGCTTTGGCCAATGGCTGGAAAACCTCCAGGACTGGAACCTATCGCGTTCACGCTTCTGGGGAACACCGCTGCCTATCTGGCGTACGGCAGACGGACAAGAGGAAATCTGCATCGGCTCCGTGGAGGAACTGCAGATGGAAATAGAAAAAGCCAACCGCATACTCGGTACAAAGCAGACTGTGCCATCAGACCTACACCGACCCTACATAGATGAAGTAGTCCTCGTGGCGCCTAGTGGCAAACCCATGCACCGCGAGCCAGACCTCATAGATGTCTGGTTTGATAGTGGTGCTATGCCCTACGCACAATGGCACTACCCGTTCGAAAACCAAGCTATTTTTCAGCGCAATTTCCCAGCCGATTTTATTGCGGAAGGCGTCGACCAAACGCGCGGCTGGTTTTACACCCTGCATGCCATTAGCACGATGGTATTCGACTCGGTGGCTTTTCGCACGGTAGTGTCTAATGGCCTGGTCTTGGACAAAAACGGCGAGAAGATGTCCAAAAGCAAGGGCAACGTCGTGGATCCCTTCGAAGTCATCCGCCAGCACGGTGCTGATGCTGCGCGCTGGTATATGATGTCAAGCGCTAACCCCTGGGAAAATCTGCGCTTCGACGAGGAGCGGCTTATTGAGGTACGCAATCAGTTCTTCGGCACACTGTACAACACTTACGCCTTTTTTGCGCTGTACGCCAACGTGGACGGCTTCTACAGCGAGGAACATGCTCCTGTACCCTTAGAGCGGCGCACGGAGCTGGACCGCTGGGTGCTTTCCTGCTTGCACACGCTCATAGAGGAGTATCGCGAAGCCATGGACGATTACGACGTTACGCGTGCCTGCCGCCTGATAGAGTATTTCCTAGACGAACACCTCTCCAACTGGTATGTCCGCCTTTCGCGCCGCCGTTTTTGGAAAGGGCAGCTGAGCGCTGATAAGGTGGCGGCGTATCAGACCCTATTCGAGTGCTTAATAACCCTATCCCAGCTTATTGCACCTATTGCACCCTTTTTTGCCGATTGGGTTTACTGCAATTTAACAGCTCCTGCACACCAGCGCGGCAACAAGATTTGGCCCATATCCGTGCACCTGACTGACCTGGTGCAGCCCGATGGTCACAAAATTGACCGGGATTTAGAACGTCGTATGGACTATGCCCGCCGTATTTGTTCGCTAGCATTGAGCATTCGCAAGCGTGAAAAACTGCGCGTACGCCTGCCGCTCCAACGCCTCCTATTGCCTGTACTCGATGAGCGCTTTCAGGCAGAAGTAGAAAGCGTCAAAGACTACATCCTTTCAGAAATTAACGTCAAGCAAATCGAGTACGTAACTGATGCTTCGGGCTTATTGAAAAAAGCAGCTAAAGCCAACTTCAAGACTTTGGGCGCGCGCTTGGGCAAACATATGAAAGAGGCTGCCACGCGCATTGCCCATTTCAGCCAGGCCGACATCAATACACTGGAGAAGAGGGGCGCGATTGATATTACTATCGAGAATGCCACTTACACTCTTACGCCAGAGGATGTTATCATTACTGCGGAAGACCTGCCCGGTTGGAAAACCGCTACTGACGGTACGCTCACGGTGGCTCTCGACGTCACACTAACACCCGAACTTCATGCAGAAGGCGTAGCGCGGGACCTGGTTAACCGCATCCAAAATTTGAGAAAGGATCTGGGCTTCAACGTTACTGACCGCGTCCGCGTCGAAATAGAAAATCACCCTGCTGTTTTATCTGCTGTTGAAAAGTTCCGGGACTACATCCAGAGCGAGGTGTTGGCCACTGAAGTAGCACTTCATTCGGCTGATGGTGGTACTCCCGTAGCGTTGGAAGATGATGTATTAGTGCGCATACGCGTAGAGGCGGGGCAATAATGGCATCTTTGGCGAGCGTAAAGGGAATCCACCTTAGTTTGCATAAGAGACAAACCGTAGGTTAAATGTGCCTTCTTCATTCATGACACGCCGCCATTTTATGCAGAAAGCCCTTTTAGGTACGGCTGCGCTGTGGGTAGGCAGGCTCCCTGGAGGGTTGGGCTGGGGGCAACGCCCCCGGAGAAAGCCACCTTGTTTGCGCCCGGGAGCGCGAGTTGCTCTCATCGCGCCTGCAGGTCCTGTGTCGGAAGAGCGGCTGCGGAAAGCCTTGTCCAACCTATCGGAGCAGGAGTACCGAGTGTGTGAAGGAGCCGCTTTGCGCCGGCGATTCGGATACCTGGCCGGGGAGGATACAGAGCGCCTCAAGGATTTGCACTGGGCATTTGCCGACCCCGAAGTGGATGCTGTCTGGTGTGTGCGCGGTGGCTATGGGGTTACTCGCCTGCTGCCTCGAGTGGACTTCCGCCTCATCGCACGCCATCCTAAGCCATTTATCGGATACAGCGACATTACAGCGCTACACCTTGCCATTGGGCAGCGCACTGGACTGGTTACCTTTCATGCGCCAGGCGCTTCAGCCGATTTCCCCTCCTTTGCCCTAGACTACTTTCGGGCCGTCCTCGTAGAGCCACGCATACCCTTGGTGTTGGCCGCTTCTGTCGAGGATGACTCACCAGCACCGGCGACTTTGCGACCGGGCAAAGCTATTGGGCCGCTTGTAGGCGGTAACCTCACCCTATTGGCAGCACTCGTAGGCACTCCTTTTCAACCTTCCTTTCGCAATAAAATCGCCTTTATCGAGGACGTCGGCGAAGAGCCGTACCGCATAGACCGTTTACTAACGCAGCTGCTGCAAACCACAGACTTATCCAAAGCCGCAGGCATCGCTTTGGGCACTTTCATAGACTGCCATCCCAAAACGCCGGAGTTTTCGCTCTCGCTGCTCGAAACGCTTCACCTTTGCTTGGGCGGTCTGAATATGCCCATCGCTTATGGTTTGCCCTTTGGCCACATGCCTGCCCAAGCCACCCTGCCCTACGGCATTCGGGCTGAGTTGGACGCCGACGCCCTAACACTTACCCTCCTCGAATCCGCTTGCTACCGTGATGAATAGAGACGCCTTAACGAAACTCCGGTGGCTTCACTACGGTGAACACACGTGAAATGTTGAACCCGAAGCGAATGCCGTTAGGGCTGCCGAACCAGCGATCGATGGTTTCGGTAATAAAGCCCTTGTAGGTCATGTCGGCCGAATTGGTGAAGTGCAGTTGAAACACGTGGCCTCCGGTTTCGATGTCGAAGCCCACCGACAATACGTTGGTGTATTGCGACGCCAGCTGCTCAGGCAGTACATAATAGTACTCTGCATTGAGGGTGACTCGACGCGTTAGGCGCACCCGACCCGCTACGCCCAATGCGTATACATCGTTGCTTTCTGCTCGCGTTGCCACTAAGTTGCGGTGCACCAGCGTGGGCATGAGCTGCAACGTCAGATGATCGCTAAACTTGCGCGCTAGCAGTAATTGAAAAGTGTAGTAGAGCCGCGATGAGAAGCTGTATTGCCGGTCTAGGTCGTCGTCGAGACGCAGTGTCTTGATCTGCGCATCCACCAGGCCCGAAAGACTAATGGGCATATTGCGCTTGCCAGAAGACTGACGTAAGATTTTATACTTGACGAAACCGTCGTAAATCTTCTCTTTACTGTTGCGTCCCAGGCCTACCATCAAGCGGTCAGAAATGCCGTAGTCCAATCCAATCCGGATAGTAGCGCCGTCCAACCCAAAGACGTCGTAGAGGCCATTGTTCAGCGGGGAAAAGCGGTGCGAAATTTTAAAATCGAGCACGCCTGCTGCCGTATTTTCAATAGAATGGCCATTGACCACGCGGGTGGTCTTGAAACTTGCAGCGGTGTACTCCACCGTAGGTTCTTCCTCCAAAAGAGAAAGCAAATCGCCGTCTTGAGCATTCGCAGAAGTCACTCCCCCAATCGCGAATCTCAGGGCAAAGAGAACCAGGAAGCCGAGTGTTGTTGGTCGAAGTATGTTCATAGGTTGAATATAATATATGGTTGCTGCACATAGCGACATCCTCTGTTAGAGCGGAGCCGGTTCTTCTTGCGAAATTAGGAGGCTGACCTCACAACAAAAAAAGAGTCGCAATGGCCAAAGGAATTAAAAACAAAGTTCCAATTTAATTCATGAGAAAAAGGCCAGGACTTTACCAGTAGCACGTTTTCTTTGGTGTCCTTTGCTCGCTAAAACGCTCAGCACCAGCAGGGTCATCATTGCCATATTTGTTCGCTTATGTATGCTCAACCTCGCATAGCTGGCTTTACATTTGTTCGCAACGCATTGCTGTACGACTATCCCGTACTGGAAGCCATTCGCTCAATACTGCCCATATGCGACTATTTCGCGGTGGCTGTTGGGCGCTCGGAGGACGATACGCTGGCTTTGATTCGCACCCTTGACGACCCGCGAGTGCACATCGTGGAGACGGTATGGGATGAGTCGCTGCGCTTTGGCGGGCGCGTGCTGGCAGAGGAGACCAACAAGGCCTTTGATGCCATTCCGCCAGGCTACGACTGGTGTTTCTACATCCAGGCCGACGAGTGCGTACACGAGGGAGATTTGCCCGTCATTCAGGCCGAAGCAGCGCGTTGGTTACACGACGAACAAACAGAAGGGCTTCTTTTTAATTACCGACACTTTTACGGCTCTTATGACTACGTGGGAGTTAGCCGGCGCTGGTATCGGCGCGAGGTGCGCCTGCTGCGCAACAACAAGCGCATCCGCTCTTGGCGCGATGCGCAGGGCTTCCGGATAGACGGCCGCAAGCTGGGTGTGCGCCTGATTCCGGCATACATCTACCACTACGGGTGGGTGAAACATCCAGAGGCCCAGCAGCGCAAGCAGCGCAGCTTTAACCGTTGGTGGCACGCCGATGAGGTCGTGCAGCGGCGTGTGGGCGAAGCAAAAACCTACTCTTACAACGACACCGAGCCGCTCGAGCGTTTCACGGGTACGCATCCGGCCGTTATGCAGCCTCGCATTCAAACTCTCAACTGGCAGTTTGACGCAGACCCTGCACAGGCGCATTGGTCTTGGAAAGACCGCTTTTCGCGCTGGATAGAAAGGCATACGGGCTGGCGACCTGGCGAGTACAAAAATTATCGCCTTCTGCCCGAGCGTTGAGAGCCTTTTACCTTCTCTTATAGTTATCCCCCTTTCCACATGGCTCACTAAAGACAACTTGCCAAGAATCGTTTCTATGCGCGTTATTGCCCTATGCTTGCTCCGACTCGAGGAACGCCTATTGTCGCGAGAGGGTTGGCTGGCAGGATAGCTATGAACGAAGATGAGCGCTCCCACTCTGCTGTCTGGATACTGCTGCTGCCGAACCTGCTGTATTAGGAAGCAGGGAGCTATTTCATCGCTCTACCTGACGGCTGTAGAGTGGTGCCTTTAACGCTTCAGCGCAGCTGCGATGGCTTGTGCCACTCGCTGCCCGTCCATTGCTGCAGATAGAATGCCACCCGCATATCCGGCGCCCTCGCCACAAGGGTATAGAAAGGCCGCTTCAGGGTGCATGAGCGTCTGTTCGTCTCGGGGGATGCGGATGGGTGCGCTGGTTCGGCTCTCCGGAGCCACTACAATAGCGTCGGAGGTGACATATCCTCGAAAGAGGCGGCCAAATTGCTTCAGCGCTTCGCGTAGGCGTTGGTAGATGAACGGAGGTAGGAGCTCGTACAAAGGCGCCGACCAGAGGCCCGGGATGTAGGACGACGCGGGCAAGTCAGCAGACAGACGCCCAGCAATGAAGTCCGTCAGGCGCAGGGCTGGGGCTCGCTGACTTCCATCGCCCGCGTCAAACAGGTAGCGCTCTACTTCGCTCTGGAAGGCCAGATGTGCAAAAACGCCGTGTTGCTGCCACGGCTTCAAGTCAGCCGGCTCTACGGCTACCACTACCCCAGAATTGGCAAAGGGCGAGTCGCGTCGGCTCATGCTCATACCGTTGGTGACAATCTCACCTGGTTCAGTCGCTGCCGGCACAATAAGGCCACCTGGGCACATACAAAAGGAAAAAACGCCACGTCCGTCCACTTGGCAAGTTAGACTGTAGCTAGCCGCAGGTAAATGGTCCCCTCGTTCGGGGCGATGGTACTGCACAGCATCTATCAATGACTGCGGATGTTCGACGCGCACGCCTAAGGCGAAAGGCTTCGGCCTGATTTGTAAGCCGCGCGCATGGAGTAGGTGATAAATGTCGCGTGCGGAGTGGCCGGTGGCTAATACCACGGCATCCGCCAGCCACTCGCGGGAGGGCGCGCTTCCACCGTTGGAAACATCTTGGGTAATGACGCCCAAAATGCGCCCTTCGCGCAAGATGAGGTCGGTTACCCATTGGCCAAAATGCACTTCGCCACCATAGCAAAGGATGGTTGCGCGCAGATTTTGTACTACGCTGGGCAGCTTATTGGAGCCAATATGTGGATGCGCTTCCACCAAGATGTCTGCCTTAGCGCCATGCTCCACGAGGAGGCGCAGCACTTTGCGCCAGTCTCCTCGTTTCACGGAGCGAGTGTACAATTTCCCGTCGGAGTACGTGCCCGCGCCGCCCTCTCCAAAGCAGTAGTTGGAGTGCGGATGGACAATGCTAAACTGCTGAACAGCGCGTAAGTCGCGCCGGCGCGCCCGCACGTCCTTGCCGCGATCGAGGATAATAGGTTTAAGGCCACGCTCCAAAAGTTCGAGTGCTGCAAAATAGCCTGCTGGTCCTGCACCCACAATCAACACTTTCGGAGATTGTGCGTCTACAGGGCGAAAATTGCTTAACACCGCAGGCGCGGGAATGAACGTCTCCCAGCATTCGTACACAGCCGCACGCAAGCGATACACCGGCTCTCGCCCGCGCGCATCTAAGGAAACTCGCAAGACCTCCACGTGACCAATCTGCTCAGGAGAGCACTGTAGGGTCTGGGCGGCATGTTGTCTGAGGCTCTCCTTGTCGTGGCGCTCCTGAGGCAAGAGCGTAAGCTCAATAATGTGGGCCATAACTAAAAAGTTCCGTATTTATCGGAAAAGAAGAAACCCGAAGATTTTCTCGGCACTACGGCGTTTTTCGGCGCAGGGTTTTGGGCTTGTCCACCTGGTCAGGCCGCCACTCATCCGGATTTATCTCATAAATCTCAGGTACAAAAACCTTGACGGTTGTCTGCTCCAAGCATGTGACTGTCCTACCACTGCGGAACATCTGGATGGGTTCGCGTCTGCGCATTTTCGAATAAATGCGCAGAGTGTTTTCTTTTCGTTCGGCTTCGAAAGCATAGCGGCCGGCCTCAATGAGTTTATCTACCCGTTCTGGTGAGGCATCCCATACCTGCACGTTTACTTCAGTAAGTAGGCTGGTGCCTGCCCATGTGTGCGCTTCTGGGTAAATGAAGTTGATGAAGTCGAGCACGATGATTTCGATGGAGTCTACGGAAAAGATTTGGTAGACGGTGCGTTCCATCTGGGCCGAGGCCCAGCCTGCGAAGATCGTATTCAGCAGCGCCACTCCAAACCAGGCCAGTAAGCGATTTTTTAGTTGCAACATAAAGGGCGAGGGTGGTATTTGTGCTTTATAGGGCTTCTACGGTGGCCCTCACATGATTTTAAAGCAAAAGTACAGCGCCTTTAACGCCTTTTGGGTGAGATAGATAGCAGCTTGAGCATGTAAGTGCTACTCTTTGCACCATTTAGTTTTTTTCAGAACTTAGGCGCCATATTTCTTAATACACGACAATACCCAGATGTTTTTGCTATGTTTTCTTTTCTTTCCAACGTTGCCGCTCTCCTTCTCATTGCTGTAGCGCTCTTGCTGTTCCTGCTTACAGGACTGGCTTTGTTCTTAACGGGGCTTTCTGGTGGGCAGAAGATAGGTACTCTGATAGGCGGAGCACTGCTGATTCTGGGCAGTTTTATCGTTTGGCGCTTTGCCCAACGCGGCAGGCAAATGAGCCAGTTAGCCTCAGAAGGCATTTTAAGCCAGGGCATTATAGAGAAAAAAGAGTCATTTTTTATTCGCAAGACAAAGCGGTACACCTTGACATATGGCTACGCCGCGCCGGATGGTCGAACGCTTCGGCATACGTCCGATGTCACCTATACGCTGTGGTCGAAGCTCCAGGTAGGCGACTTTGTTCGCATTCTCTACTTACCTCATCAGCCAGAGGTAAGTGCGCTAGAACAGGATGTCGAAAAAATACGCCAGCAGCTTCATCGCGGGGAAAATCAGGACGTTAACGCAAAAAACCCGTCTTAAAGAGCACACTCCTTCCGGTATGGACATCGATCAATTGCGAGCCTACTGTTTGAGCAAAAAGGCAACTTCTGAGGACTTTCCGTTTGACGAGACCACCCTGTGTTTTCGCGTAGCAGGGAAGATTTTTGCTATCACAGACATAGCAGAGGAGCGTCTGATGGTTAATTTAAAATGCGAGCCTGTTTACGCTTTAGAATTGCGCGAGCGATACAGTGAGGTACAGCCAGGGTGGCACATGAACAAAAAACATTGGAACACGGTAGACTTTGAGGGCAGTTTAAGCAGTCAGCTCCTAAAGGCATTGGTAGACCACTCTTACGAACAAGTTGTAAAAACCCTCAGCCGCTCACGGAGGACGCTGTTGGAGGAGGAATCATTCTAAAAACAAGAGGGCTGCACCCGACACTATCAGCGTCAGTCCTGTGATGAGGCCGGCGCTGTGTTCCCACGCATGCC
>JBEQAD010000124.1:0-9408 GCA_041640515.1 Saprospiraceae bacterium
AACCACCCTTTTCTACCTGGAGCGACGCTATGCCGACATCCTCCGCCAATTGCGCGCCTACCCGCGCTTTAGGGAATACACACAAGCAGATCGCCGCGCTACGCTCGGCGAGGTCCAACAAGCGCTGCCCGACACAACAGCCCTGCTGCTCTACTTCGATGCTGCCGACCGCTACGTAGGGTTAGCCGTGTTAAAGCAGCGCCTTTGGGCGTGGGACGTCCTGCGCGACCTCACCACCGACTCGGCTGTGGCGTACCTGTGTAACACCCTACCCGACAAGCGGCGGCTAGAAGCCGAGCCAAATCACTTCTTTGCGCAGGCTTACGTGCTGCGACAGCGGCTGTTACCCGATACTGTGCTGAATTCCTGCCGCTCATTAGTCATCGTCCCCGATGGCCTGTTAGCATATGTGCCTTTTGAAGTACTCCTGCTGCGCCCACATACAGGCGCATACGCTACGGCCCCCTATCTCTTGCGTGCGCAGGCTGTGCGCTATACCTGGTCTGCCTCTTTCGTTGCCGACGAACGCACGACTCCCACCACAAGAGCTGCTCGACTGTTACAGATAGCGCCTTTTGCTGCCAGTGGGCAGCGCGGCCTTAGCGCTTTGCCTTTCAGTCGAGAGGAGCACCCTGCCGGAATAGTTGCCAACGTATTGCTCGACAAAGCGGCTACAGCAGCGGCCTTTCAGAACGCGGGTGCGCACTACGATGTGCTGCACTTGTCCACGCACGCGCATGCAGGCCCCCAGGAAACGGCTGGCGTGGAGTTTTACGACCGCACGTTGGCTCTGCCTGAAATCTATGCCCAGCGGCTGAAGACCTCCTTGGTAGCCCTGAGCGCCTGCCAGACCAATACCGGCGCTTTTACCCAGGGGGAGGGCGTGCTGAGCTTAGCCCGCGCCTTTGCCTATGCGGGAGCGCGCAGCTTAATAGCCAGTTATTGGTCGGTCAATGACCGCTCTACCGCCCAGCTGTTCACCCACTTTTACCAATACCTGCGCCAAGGGTGGTCAAAATCTGAAGCGCTGCGCCGCGCTCGATTAGACTTTCTGAGCGCACCTGGCCCCGATGCGCGCAAAAGCCCGTACCACTGGGCTGCATTCACGCTCACGGGCGCTGATGGTACGGTGGCTTTTGCCCCCCAAATTCCGTCGGTATGGCTTTGGATGGGCGTGACCACAGCGCTTGGTCTCGTTGTCTTCTGGATAATAGCCCGGCGATGTCGCCGCAGCAACAACAAACAAACATGTATGTTACAAGCTCCTGACTTTTAGCACCAAAACGCTTTTTCAACTAAGGAAACCCTATATAAAGATAGCATGATTGATAAGAAAGCCGAAACCGTGCGCCGCTCGTTCCCTGTAACGGGCATGACATGCGCCTCCTGTGCGCGTAGTGTGGAAATGGGGCTCTGCCGGGTTCCAGGGGTTCAGTCGGTGTCCGTCAACTTAGCCAACAATACTGCGCAGGTCGAATACGCCCCGGCCGAAGTGGCGACCGAAGACTTAAGGAAAGCGCTGCAAAGCATTGGCTACGACCTAATATTGGAAGAAACCAGCGGCGAAGCAGTAACCCAAAGACAACAGCGCCGACACGACGTCATGCGCCAACGAGCGATAGGAGCGCTGCTGTTGGCCGTGCCTTTAGTAATACTGAGTATGTTTTTCATGGACGCTCCTGGCGTCAACTACGTTATGTGGGCATTGGCCACACCGTTAATTTTTTGGTTTGGGCGTTCCTTTTTTGTAAATGCGTGGAAACAAGCCCGACATGGGACGGCCAGCATGGATACCTTAGTATCGCTGAGCACGGGCATTGCTTACGTTTTCAGCGTCTTCAACACTCTATACCCTGCTTTTTGGCTACGCCGTGGTTTAGAGGCGCACGTGTATTTTGAAGCGGCAGGTGTGGTCATTGCTTTTGTCTTACTGGGTAAATGGTTGGAAGAGCAGGCCAAAGCCCAAACCTCGTCTGCCATTAAAAAGCTAATCGGGCTGCAACCACAAACCGTAACTCGCTTGCTGCCCGATGGAAGGGTGGAAGAAGTGCCAACGGCAGCGGTGGCTGTAGGCGACCTGCTGCTGGTGCGTGCCGGTGAAAAAGTGCCCGTGGACGGGCGCATACTAAGTGGCCAGTCACACGTGGACGAGAGTATGCTCACTGGGGAACCTGTACCCGTAGCCAAAGGCCCGGGTGACGCACTATGGGCTGGTACCGTAAATCAGCACTCGCCTCTACAATTGCGCGCCGAGCAGGTGGGTGCCGATACCCTATTGGCTCAAATTATCCGCACCGTGGAGGAAGCGCAAGGCAGCAAAGCACCAGTGCAGCGCCTTGTGGATCGCGTGGCAGCCCTCTTTGTGCCGGTAGTCATCCTCATCGCCGCCGCAGCCTTAGCCGCATGGTGGCTATGGGGCGGCGATGATGGCTTTGTGCGCGGATTATTGGCCTTTGTTACGGTACTGGTCATCGCTTGCCCTTGCGCCTTGGGGCTGGCCACACCCACAGCCATCATGGTAGGTATCGGGAAAGGCGCCGAGCAAGGCATCCTCATCAAAGACGCCGAAAGCCTTGAACTGGCGCATCGCATCCAAGTGTTGGCGTTGGACAAAACGGGCACTCTGACGGTTGGCAAACCTGCCGTAGAAGGCATTTTGTGGGCTGAGGCTCCCCCCCCTGCGCCCTGGCCCGATGTACTGTACTCGTTGGAGCGCCAGACACAGCACCCTCTGGCCAACGCCATTGCGACGCACCTGGAAAGCCAGGCTATGCCCGTGCCGCTTTCCAACGTCGAGCAGCTGCCGGGGCAAGGTGTTCGGGCGCAGTTTCAGGGCATGCGCGTGTTAGCGGGCAACCGCGCTCTCTTACACGCTGAAGGCCTGACCCTGCCCGCAGCCCTGGCACGAGCCGCTGAGCGCTGGGAGCGCGAAGCGCGAACGTTAGTCTTCTTCGCCAAAAGTGACGAGGTATTAGCTGTCATTGCGATTACCGACCCGATACAAACCTCAGCCATGCCCGCCATACGCCAGCTGCGCGAGATGGGCATCGAGGTGTGGCTGCTGACAGGCGACAATGTCCAGAGCGCTCAAGCTGCTGCTGAAGCACTGGGCATCGAGCATGTGCGCGCCAGACTAATGCCTGCCGACAAAGAAGCTTTTGTGCGCGAGCAGCAGCAACGCGGTAAGGTCGTTGCTATGGTGGGCGATGGCATCAATGACAGCCAGGCCCTAGCCCGCGCCGATGTGGGCATTGCTATGGGGCGGGGCACCGACATTGCTATAGACGTAGCGCACATGACTTTAATGGGCAACGACTTGCGTAAAATACCTGAGGCCATCCGCCTGTCGCGGCAGACGGTGCGTACGCTTCGACAGAACTTATTTTGGGCCTTTGTTTACAACATTATCGGCATACCCATCGCTGCAGGTGCGCTCTACCCGGCTTATGGCTTCATGCTCAATCCCATGTTGGCCGGTGCAGCCATGGCGCTCAGCTCTGTGAGCGTGGTCAGCAATAGCCTACGCCTCAAATGGATAGGTTAGTGCTGGCGGTCTAAGAGCGAAGTTTGACGCACCTCTTTTACATTATGGCAGCCTGCCAAGCCCATGGTTAGTTCAAAATCGGCCATCCAATTGAGAAGTAGTTCTTCGACGCCTGCCTGGCCACCGATGGCCAGCGCGTAGCAGTAGGGTCGTCCAATACCCACTGCCGTGGCGCCTAATGCCAGCGCCTTGAACACGTCAGCACCACCACGGACACCGCTATCTATGAGGATAGGCACCTTGCCTTGCACTACGGCAGCGATAGCAGGCAACGCCTCGATAGCCGCAATAGCGCCATCTACCTGGCGCCCACCATGGTTAGAAATATAAATGCCGTCCACGCCGTAGTCCAGGGCCTTGCGTGCGTCGTCGGGGTGTAAAAGGCCCTTCAGGATAATCGGCAGCCGGGTATGTTGGCGCAAAAAAGGCAAGTCCTGCCAGGTGATATTGGGGCGAGAATAGATGCGGATGAACGTACGCACCGCCCGCAGACCGGCACCGCTGATGAGGTTTTTCCAAAAAGACCCAGGAAAACGATGGGCTGCCGCTACAAGCGTCTGGATGGCTCTTAACGATGGGCGGGGACGAACAGCCGGAGCGGAGTCAGGCTCCTCCATAATTCTTTGAAAGACCGGGTCAGAAGTGTATTGGGCAATGCCCATTCCACGCAAAAAAGGCAAATGCGCCAGGTCGAGGTCGCGCGTGCGCCAACCCAGCATAGTCGTGTCGAGGGTTACCACGATGCCGGAGCAGCCGCACGCCTCAGCTCGTTGTAGAAAATGGGCTACCAGCTCGTCGGAGCGACTCCAGTAGAGTTGGAAAAAGCGCGGCCCGTTTCCCATGACCGCAGCACACGCCTCCATAGGAAACGAGGCTTGGTTAGAGAAGATGAACGGCACGCCCCAAGCACTCGCTGCCCGCGCTACGGCTAAGTCGCCCTTAGGGTGCGCCATTTCCAATACACCGATAGGTGCTAAAAAAAGCGGAGCGGGAAGCACGTGCCCAAACAGTTGTATGGAGGCATCGCGGTGCTCCACATTGCGCAGCATACGGGGCACAATGGCCCAGCGGTCAAAAGCACTAACATTGGAGGCCATGGTGCGCTCGCGACCCGCACCACCAGCAATGTAGGCCCATGCCTCAGCAGACATACATTCACGGGCGAGCTGCTCTAATTGCTCCAGATTAACAGGAATGTGGGGACGCCGACCCGCCGCTCCTTGGATATACACGGTGCGCTGGCGATCAAGAGCACTTGTCTTTTTCATGACAACGTCTTGCTTTGCAGTAAGAAACAGAAAACTAAATGCAAATAACGGAAAGCCAATGTATCGCAGGCAACACTCGCGCTAGATAAAGCGCGATGATGCACCGCAAAGAAGCTTCGCCGCCAACAGCGCTCAGAAGCACGCCGCCACCACCTTGCCAAATTTCAATCAATCACCTTAAAAACAGCAACTTATACATTAGGCTCTCGCTTTTGAGCACCGGCCAGTCTATGGCACAAGTGCTCACACAAAGGTACACGGCAAGCCTTGCAATTGTCGTACCTTGCGCCGCGCTGCTAAATGCTGTGTTCGCTTTGAAGCACTTTCTTCCGCATTTTATACAGGAAAATTATCGCATGGGCATCAACCATGGCCACATGCAGGCCTGTGTACTTTTTGTGGATTTGAGCGGCTTTACGCGCCTCACGGAGCGCCTAATGCAGCAGGGAGCCGAAGGGGCCGAGGAACTGTCCTACGTGCTCAACCACATTTTCCAGCCGACGGTTCGGCTGGTATACGAGCAGGGCGGTTTCATTCCCTACTTTGCAGGCGATAGCTTCACAGCGATATTCCCTATTCCGGAGAAGGAAGCTGCTGTTAGAATTGCTACGCGCGCGCTGCATACATCGCAGACCACTCTGCAGCGCTTCATCCATGACCAGCAATTGGCTGACTCTGTCATGGCGGAACACCGCATTGGCATCAAAATCGGTCTGTCGGCGGGCGAAGTGGAATGGGGCATCGTAGGCCATCGGCGCAAGGGTTTCTATTTCCGCGGCAGACCTATCGAGTCGAGCGCCTTAGCGCAAACGCGCGCAGCCAGCCTGGAGGTGCTCTGTGACGCCGACTTTTTAGCACTCGGTGTGGAAGAAGTCAAACCCACGGGCCACCGCGATGGCGGTTATTTTGCATTAGACATGAGCGGCGTTCCGCTGGCCGAAATGGGCGTGCGCCGCTTAGACTTGCCTCCTCCTGACCCAGCCATTATCGCTGACTTTTTGCCACCCGAGGCCTTTGCTGAGGGCAACACAGGCGAATTCCGCAACGTGGTGAGCGTATTCCTCTCGTTCTCTCTTTTAGACACTCACGAAGCACTTGACCACTTTGCCTCCATTGTTTTGGAGCAGAGCCTAAACTTTGGTGGTTATTTCAAGGAGATTGATTTTGGCGATAAGGGCGGCGTCATGTGCTGCTTGTTTGGCGCACCGGTCTCATTCGAGAACAATACCGAGCGTGCACTGGAGTTCATCGCTGCCCTGCAAGAGGAGCTGCAACCCATGGGTAGCCTTACGGGCGCGCGCTACCGCATCGGTATCTCGGCAGGGCTGGCTTTTACGGGTGTCATCGGTAGCGTAGAGCGTTGTCAATACGCTGCCGTGGGCGCCCGCGTCAATTTGGCCGCCCGCCTGATGGCTCGCGCGGAGTGGGGCGAAGTGATTGCCGACGAGAACGTGCAGCACAACCGCAACTTCAAATTTGTTTTTCGAGGAGAAGAGGCATACAAAGGGTTTGAAAAAAAGATACCCACCTACCTGCTCAGCGGGCGCAATTTGGCCGGACGCACCTCATTCAGCGGAGAATATTTTGGGCGAGAGGCGGAATTAAAAACGCTGCAGGCGTTTGCTGCCCCATTGCGCGAGGGGCGATTTGCCGGCGTGGCGTTTGTTTTTGGCGAGGCCGGCATTGGCAAAAGCCGCCTGAGCTACGAGCTGCGGCGTTCGCTGCGCGACACCATGGCCGTTAGCTGGCTCCATTGCCAAAGCGACCAGATTCTGCGCAAGCCCTTCAACCCTTTCATCTACCTGTTAAAAAACTACTTTGAACAAAGTCCTGACAACACCCCCGAGCGCAACCGCGAGTTGTTCGAATCCAATTTCGTGGAGCTAACCTACGACCTATCGGCTAGTCGGCACCCGGAGGCCGAAGCTATCCGGCGTGAGATGGTGCGAACACAAAGTGTGCTGGCTGCACTGGTAGGGCTGCACTTGCCCGGTTCGCTGTGGGAGCAATTGGACGCGCGCGGGCGCTATCAGAATGCGCTTTCGGCCATGGCTAACCTTTTTGTAGCGGAGGCCATTTTGCAACCCGTCATCATCGAACTGGAGGACACGCACTGGTTCGACGATATGTCGCGCGAGTTTTTGGCCCAGTTCATCCGGCGCGCGCAAGGCTATCCCATCCTCTTTTTGGCCACCAGCCGCTACGAAGATGACGGCAGCAAGAACTACGTGCTCCGGTTGTCACTGCTCCAAGAAACTCAGACCCCTTTCGTCGAGGTGGATCTGAATTACCTGCAAATGGATGATCTGCGCGCTTTAGCCGAAGCGCTTTTGGGCGGAGCGCTGCATCCCGATTTGTTAGAACTGCTCCAGCGCATGACGCAGGGCAACCCGTTCTACCTGGAGCAGATGGCTGAATACTTCCAGGAGGCCGGGCTTCTGCAAAATACAGGCGGTTTGGTGCAGCTGAAAAATCAGGACATACAGCTGTCCGACTCGGTTAAGCAAATCATGATGGCGCGCATAGACCGCCTTAGTGGGCTGGTCAAAGAGACGGTAAAAGCCGCAGCAGTCATCGGGCGCGAATTTGAACTGCCCGTCCTATCGGCTGTCATGGCGCGCCAAGAGGAATTTATCCGGCAAAATGGCGATCTCGACCGAGTGCTGCGCGAACAGGTGCAGACCGCTGAAAAGTGGCAAATATGGTATGCGATGAACGAGTTGCGCTATATCTTCCGACACTCGTTGCTGCGTGAGGCCGCTTACGATATGCAACTGCGCACACGCCTCCGCGAACTCCACCAGCTCATTGCCGAGGCTATCGAACAGCTCTACCCCGACTCCGAAGAGCGCTACATCGATCTTGCTTTCCACTATGAGCAAGCGGAAAATGAAGAAAAAACGGCTCGGTATTTAGAGAAAGCAGCCCGGTACGCTCAGCGCAACTTCCAAAACCGTCAAGCCATTCAATATTACAGCAAACTCATCCAATACTTGGGCGAACTGCCCGATAAAGTTGAAAAGTGCACCAAACTACACTTGCGCAAAGGCGCCGTACACGAACTCATCGGCCAATGGCAGGAGGCCGAAGAAGAATACCGAACGGCGCTTCACCTGGCGCAAAAGCTGCAAAATTGGAACCTACTGGGCCACAGCAATCGCCGGCTAGGTCAACTGCTCGTCTTGCGCGGCAATTATGAGCGCGGCAAAAAGCACCTCGACGTGGCTATTTCATGCTTCGAAATAGTTAACAACGAGGTCGCGCTGGCCGAAACCTATGGTAATTTGGGCAACTACTTCTTCCGCCAAGGCAACTACGCTTCGGCACAAAGCTGGTTTGCTAAAGCCATCGAAATAAACCGCTCGCTTCAACGCGACGCCGAAAACGCCACCATCGTGGCCAGCTTGGGCCTTATTTTCATGAATCAGGGCCACTACGACGAAGGCATCCGATGGCTCGAAGAACAATTAGACATCGCTGAGCGCTCTGGAGATAAGCAGGCTCTTACTATCCTTTATACCAACCTCGGCATTATTTACTTGGAAAAAGGCAGCTTAGACAGTGCCCTACTTTGTTTAGAAAAAGGCTTGGCCTTGGCAGAAGAACTGGGCAACAAACTTTTCACTACCATTTGTATCGGAAGCATCGGCTCTGTTTGGGAGAAAAAGGGCGATTTCGCCAAGGCCATGGATCTGTTTCAGCGCGACCTAGCCCTCTGCCTGGAATTAGGCGACAAACAGGGGCAGGCCATTGCCAATGGTCTCATTGGTGACTTGCTATCGCTACAGGGGGAGTTTGACCGCTCTAACGACTACTTAGAAAAGGCATTGGCCTTGTCACGTGAGCTCAACTACAAAAAAGGTATTGCCAAGGCGCTCAACACCATGGGCGACAACTGGTATCACAAAGGCGACTTGCAACGCGCACTCCAGTACTACGGCGAGGCAATTGAACAAGCCCGAAGTATGGGCAATCGACTTATCTTGGGTCACTCGCTTTTAGAAAAAGGTCTGGCCGAGCTTCGCGCCGGCAACTTGGCCGCTGCCCGCCTCCTGTTGGAGGAGGGGCGCGACTTGGTGCTCACGCTGGGCAATAGCGAACTCGTCTTTGCGGCCAATTTGCTGCGCGCTCAGATTCTTGTTGCCGAAGGTAACACACAGGAAGCCCTCCGCCAGCTGCTCCAGTTGCAGTCGCTGGCTCGCTCGGAGCGCGAACAAGCCGCCGTCCACTATGAACTGCGCCGCGTCGCCGTCGACCCCGTGGTACATCGTCAGAGAGCCCTTGATCTGTATCAAAACCTATATCAGCGCACGCCGCATCACTTATTCAAGGCGCGAATTGCTGAGTTAGAGCGCGAGCTGTCTTCGGCTGATTAACTCTGCTCTGGGAAGTCTACTCAATTTAGTCCTCCTGTAAAATATCCTGAGCATGCCTGCCTCTGCCCATCTATCCGAAACTTACAGATAGCAGGCAGTATTTGGAGATGTTTTGCTACCCTCATAGCCCTTATTCAGGCGAGGCGATAGGCTCATTTACACCACAGGCAAAACTCGGATGCGCATTAGAAATCCTTGGCCTGCTTCACCAAAGCCAGCC
>JBEQAD010000125.1:0-9299 GCA_041640515.1 Saprospiraceae bacterium
TCGTGGGGCGATGCTGAACCCAAAACAGGTCACTACAGCCTGATACAACCTACGATTGCGCCGCTCTTTGATACGCGTCAAGCCGAGCTTTCTCTGCTGGAGTGGGCGGATAGCCCTAACCTGAACCGGCAAGATGATCAGCCTTACTACCAGTACCTCAAGTCGCACTGGGCCAGTGAAATGAAGGCCAAACAATCCAAATACGCTACTGGTGCGGCTTTTTGGGACATGAGCCTACACGATGGTGTCTTTGAAGTGCCGTCGGCACCGCGCACGGTATCGTTTACCCCAAACATCAGCTTAAACCCGGCTGCAGTTACGCAGCCCGGCAAAGGCGCGGTTGAAATCGCCTTTTACGAAACCGTCAACATCGGTAATGGCCAGTACGCCCACAACCCGTGGTTGCAAGAAATGCCTGACCCTGTGACGCGCACGGTTTGGGGCAACTATCTGAACATCCCTGTAGAGTGGGACGGCAACAAGAAGATGACCGGTTGGATGGGCTTGGAAGATGGCGACAAAGTGGAGGTGGAAGTGAACGGCAAAAAGCACGTTTGCACGGTCGTGCGCACTTTTGGTCAGGCTCCAGGTACGGTAGCCATTGCTCTGGGTGGAGGCCGCGAAAGCGGCGGCTGTGGTGTGGGCTACGGAGTCAACGTGAACCCCTGGCTGCCTATAGACGGGGGGTTCATTCAGTATTTTGCTAAAGAGGTTAAAATCTCGGGAAAGGTAGGTGCAGAAAAGAACTTCGCCTGCGTGCAACACCACCACACCATGGGCCTAGCAGCCAAAGACCCGAAGAGCGGCCAGACCATCAATGCCGACGAACAGGTGCTGGCCTATCAGGGCTCGCTGACCAACCGCTCCATTATCTTCCAGGCACATGTGAGCGAGTTGCCTCAATTGCGCAAAAAAATGGGCGAATTCCATAAGGAGGCCAGTCATCTCAACGAGCAGACCCTTTACCCTGATCGCACCGACTATTTCGGCACAGGGCCAAAATGGGGTATGTATATTGACCTGAATGCCTGCATTGGCTGCGGGGCCTGCCAGGTCGCCTGTGTTAGTGAAAACAACGTACCCGTTGTAGGCAAAAACGAAGTGGGCCGTCACCATGAAATGACATGGCTGCGGATTGACCGCTATTATTACGGAGACCTGGACAACCCGCGGGTGGTATACCAGCCTATGATGTGCCAACACTGCGACAACGCTCCATGCGAGAACGTTTGCCCGGTGAATGCGACCAACCACTCGGCGGAAGGTATCAACCAGATGGCTTACAATCGCTGCATCGGTACGCGCTATTGCGCCAACAATTGCCCCTACAAGGTGCGCCGCTTCAACTGGTTAGACTACACTACGGCCGATACCTTCCCTGCCAACGAAGAGCGGCTGTTCCGCGTGGAAGAAGGCGATATTCCCTTCTACGCCGACAATCTGGTGCGGATGGTACTCAACCCCGACGTGACGGTGCGCAGCCGCGGTGTCATCGAGAAATGCTCCTTCTGCATTCAACGCATTCAGGAAGGCAAACTTACCGCTAAACGCGAGGGCCGTGCTATCGAAGACAACGACGTGCGCACGGCGTGCCAGACAGCTTGCCCAACAGGTGCTATTGTGTTCGGCAACCTGAACAACCCGCAAAGTGCCGTTAGCCAAGCCATCAAGAAACAAGAGGAGTTAGCCTATCAGGTGCTGGAAGAAATCAACACACGCCCAGGCGTAAAATACTCGGCTAAAGTTTACAACTCGTAAAAGCCTTTTTTGCTGTAGTAAATATCATTTAAAGACCACACTATCAAATAGATAAGATATGTCGCATCCCGTAGCACCTGTCCGGCATGTTCTCATCGAGGGGAACAAGTCCTATCACCAGATATCGGAAGACTTGAGCGTGCCTACCGAACGAGCCCCCTCACGGGAGTGGATATTGGCCTTCTCCATTGCTTCGGCCTTTACGGCGCTGTACGTCTTCGCCGTCGTATGGACGATTTGGAAAGGTATCGGCGAATGGGGAGCTAACCGCACGATTAACTGGGCTTGGGATATCACCAACTTCGTGTGGTGGATCGGTATCGGTCACGCTGGTACGCTGATCTCAGCTATCTTGCTGCTCTTCCGCCAGCGTTGGCGCACGGGCGTTAACCGCGCCGCCGAAGCTATGACCATCTTCGCCGTGATTTGTGCTGGTCAGTTCCCTCTCATCCACATGGGACGCTTGTGGCTGGCTTTTTTCATCTTTCCGTTTCCTAACACTCGCGGGCCCCTATGGGTGAACTTCAATTCGCCGCTGTTGTGGGACGTGTTTGCCATTTCGACTTATTTCTCTGTATCGGTACTTTTCTGGTACACCGGCTTGGTGCCTGATTTGGCTACAGTGCGCGACCGGGCCATTGGTTTCCGAAAGAAAATGTACGAAATCTTCTCCTTTGGCTGGACGGGAAGCGCTAAGCATTGGCAGCGCTGGGAGTCCCTGTCGCTCATTTTGGCAGGCCTTTCTACGCCGCTGGTGCTTTCGGTGCATACCATCGTGTCGTTTGACTTCGCCACTTCAGTTATTCCAGGTTGGCATACCACCATATTCCCACCGTATTTTGTGGCTGGTGCTATCTTCTCTGGTTTTGCTATGGTGCAAACCTTGATGGTCATCACGCGAAAAGTACTCAAATTGGAAGAATACATCACGATAAACCACATTGATTCAATGAATAAGGTTATCGTGTTGACCGGTACTATTGTGGGTGTAGCTTATCTGACGGAGCTGTTTATCGCCTGGTATTCTGGTTACATCTACGAGCAGTTTGCCTTCTACAATCGGGTATTTGGTGTTTATTGGTGGTCTTATTTTGGAATGATGTTCTGCAACGTGGTCAGTCCTCAATTGTTCTGGTCGCGCCGCATTCGCCGGAGCATCTGGTGGACATTCTTCCTTTCCATTGTGGTGAATATCGGTATGTGGTTCGAGCGCTTTGTAATCATTGCCACAACATTAGCGCGTGATTATCTGCCCTCTTCTTGGAGCTACTACCGCCCCACATGGGTGGAAATTTCCATTTTCACGGGTACCATCGGCTTGTTCTTCTTCCTGTTTATGATTTTCACCCGCTTGGCACCGGTCGTGGCCATTGCAGAGGTGAAAGCCATTCTAAAGGTTGCTGGCGACCAGTATATCGGCCCTAAAGCGCAAAAAAGAGCGCACCAGCAAGTCGAACAAGTGACAGAAAAACAGCAGGAAAAACTCTGAAACTTATTTACGTACAAACAAGGATAATACACCATGTCTGCTGAAAGTAAAAAAGTTTTGTACGGCCTGTACAACGATGAGGAAGAGCTGAAGAATGCAGTGAAAACAGCGCGGCAAAGCCACCTCGATATTATGGACGTTTACTCGCCTTTTCCAGTGCACGGCTTAGACCCTATTTTGGGTTTGCGTGAAAGCCGCTTGCATATTTTGGGCTTTGTATACGGTGCGACGGGGGCCTTGTTTGGTTTCTTGTTCATGTCCTGGGCGTTAGCCAAAGACTGGCCTATTCTGTTCGGTGGCAAGCCGTATTGGCCAGTGCCATCGTTCATTCCCATTACTTTCGAAATGACCGTACTTTTTGCGGCCTGGGGCATGACGATCACCTTTTACACGATTTGCGGCATGTGGCCTGGAGTGAAGGCAAAAATTTTGGACAATCGCATCAGTGACGATAAGTTCTGCATCGCCTTTGATGTTACAGAGACGGAACAGCGCTCGATGTCGCAACTGAAGGACTTCTTCAAAAAGACGGGTGCGGTCGAGGTGCACGAGAAGACCCTGTGAAACTGACCGGTTTTTATTTAAAAAACCACTTTCATCAACAGAAAAGTAACAACATGAAATACGCAATTGGCGCCCTTGTTGGTGTGGCTTTGTTTGCCTGGCTCTTTTCCTTGTGTTCGCCAGCGGGCAAGAACAAGACGGGACATGAGTACATGCCCGACATGTACCATCCGGTTACTTATGAAGCAAATGTGCTGGCTAACTACAGCTGGAATCACTGGGATGAGGAAAGTACTTTCCCCAAAGCGCGTCTTTCACAGCCGCGTCAGCCAGTAGCGGGCACGATAGCACGTGGTTACACCGCGGTTCAATATGCAGGTGCAGATGCGCTTGCGGTAGTGCGCGGCAAAAATGCGCCGAATGCTATTGCTGCGCCGGTTAATGGTCAAACGCCGTTTTATTACGAGAACACCGAGGAAGATCGCCTGCGCTGTGAGCAGGAAATGACGACCAATCCTTTCCCGGTGACCAAAGAGGGTTTAGAGCGCGGCAAAAATTTGTACAACCTCTACTGCGCCATCTGCCACGGAGAAAAGGGCGACGGCCAGGGCTATCTCGTTACAAAACCAGAGTCCAAGTATCTGGCCCAGCCTAAGAACCTCATTGATGAGGAAATGACCAAAGCAAAAGACGGCCGCTACTATTTCGCCATCATGTATGGCAAGAACGTGATGGGCGGCTATGCGGACAAACTCTCCTATGAAGAGCGTTGGCAGGTTATTCATCACATTCGCTCGCTACAGCAGAACAAGTGATTGACTAACAAACTTTAGAAAATATTACACCGCTTTTAAACATCTAAAAATCCGGGCGCATACCGGTCTTGCGATATGAACCTGAATACACAGTTTGTCTTTGACAGCAAGCTCAAGCGCAACCTAATTGTTGGCATGGCCATCGGAGTGCTGAGCCTTATATGGTCAGCCATGGGCGATGATGCCTTTCATACGCGCTTTTGGACCAATTACCTACACAATGCTGTTTTCTTCACAGGGATTGCGTTCACAGCCATGTTCTTTTTGAGCGGCCAGATTACAGCCTTTGCCGGCTGGATGGTGGTCATCAAGCGTTTGTGGGAAGCTATGAGCCAGTTCATGCTGGTGGGCATTGTCTTGCTGCTGGTTGTGGTCATCGGTGTCTGGGGGCACCTTCATCACTTGTACCACTGGAATACGCCCGGCATAACAGACCCTAATAGCGAACTTTACGATAAGATTATTGCTGGCAAAACAGGTTTTCTCAACCCTGTCTTTTTTACAGTAGGTACGATTGGCTTCCTGGCCATCTGGTACTTCTGGGCGTATAAGTTGCGTCAGAACTCGCTGTTACAAGACACACACGAGACGCCTTCGTTTGACTACTACAAACGTGAGCGCAAGTGGGCTGCCTCTTTTCTCCCTTTGGGAGGCTTCCTGAGTACGGTGTTTTTATGGCAACTGGTCATGTCTATTGATACACACTGGTACAGCACCATGTTTGCATGGTATTCCACTATCTCGCTATTCCTAGGAGGGTTAGCGCTGTTTATCATGCTCATTCTGTACCTGCAGTCTAAAGGCTACTTGGAGTACGTTACGCGTGAGCACTTGCACGATTTGGGCAAGTATCTTTTCGGCATTAGTGTGTTCTGGACCTACTTATGGTTCGACCAGTTCATGCTTATTTGGTATGGCAACATTGGCGAAGAGACGATTTACTTCAAAGAGCGCATGGACAATTACCCGGTGCTTTTTTGGGGTAATCTGGTACTTAATTTCGTTGTGCCTTTCTTCGTGCTGATGCGCAACGATACAAAGCGCAAAGTGGGAACGATGTTCTTTGCTGCTCTGCTGGTTTTCTTTGGCCACTGGATAGACTTTTTTTACATGATAAAGCCCGGTGCTCGCATTGCTGCTTTGGAAGCTATGGAACTTCATGGAGGCAGCCACAGTAGCATAGACAGCGGTACAAAAGACTTAAGTGAATCAGCTACTGGCAAAATGCCGCGCGCATTGGCGGGCGTAGGAACGGCGCTTGCAGAGCAAGGTCAGCAGCCTGAAGGTCAATCTACAGAGCAGTCCGCCGGGGCTTCAGGAGCGGCGACAGAGCAACAGGCCGTCGAGCACGACCAGAAGGAGAGCCACGCACACGATGGCGATGCGCATGCTAATGCCGCCGTTGATCACGTCCATGGTGACGAGCACGGCAATGGCCACCACGAGGCTGGCCGTCCCTTCCAATTGGGTTATACCCTGCCCGGCTTCCAGGAAATCGGTGTGCTCATCGGCTTCTTGAGCCTCTTTCTTTTCTTTTTCTTCCGCCAGCTGGAGCGCGCTCCGTTGCTGCCGCTGAAAGATCCCTTCCTGGAAGAAAGTTTGCATCATGCTACGGGCGTGTACATTGATGGCGAGGAAAGCAGCCACGATCATCACTAAATTTAGAGTGATTTTATACAACAGAAACCGTAAATTTTCTGAAAACTAATTCCTTCTCTTTGGGTTTTCTTCGCATAAAAAAACTCTCGCAATGACTGCGCTTTTTATCATTCTCTGTATCATTTTAGTGGGTATCGTGCTCGTGCAAATAGCCCGGGTCGTGGAGCTCATTGCTCAGGTTAAGGGCGAGCGCGAAGTAATGCGCGAAAGCAGTTGGTGGAATGCCCAACTGTCGCTGCTCTTCTTGGTCGTCTTTTTAGGGGCCGTTTTCGTGTCTTCCTATTATTATAAGAATGAGCTACTTGGGTATGGTCCTCATGCTGCGGCATCGGCGCATGGCGGGGCCATAGATAGCATGTTCAATGTCACCTTGTTTTTCACGGGAATTGTTTTTGTCATTACGCACATTGCCCTATTTTGGTTTGCGTACAAATATCGCTGGCGCGAAGACCGCAAGGCATCCTTCATTGCTCATGACAACCGCTTAGAGGTCATCTGGACGGCGGTGCCCGCTGTGGTGATGACACTGCTGGTGGTGCGCGGCCTCGATGCGTGGGATGCGATCATGTCGGACGTGAAACCCGACGAGGATTATATTGAAATAGAAGCCATTGGTCAGCAATTCAACTGGATCATTCGCTACCCAGGACCGGATGGTAAGCTGGGCGCGCGAGATTATCGTCTCACTACAGCTACTAACCAAGTAGGTCAGGATTTTCGGGATCGCAAGAATTGGGACGACATTATTGTCGGTCAAGAACTTTATCTCCCTGTAAACAAGAAGGTACGCGTGCGCATTATTGCCAAGGACGTGCTCCATAACTTTTATTTGCCTCAGTTCCGGGTGAAAATGGACGCTGTGCCGGGCATGCCTACCTATTTTGTTTTTACGCCTATCAAGACTACTTCGGAGTATCGCAATGAGCTGCGTAAGTACCCCGAGTATCACAAGCCGTATGATCCGGCAGATCCTCAAGGCCCTAAGCGCTGGGAAAAATTTGAGTACGAGCTGGCCTGTGCCGAGCTGTGTGGTAAAGGACATTATTCCATGAAACGCATCCTTCGCGTGGTTTCACAAGAAGAGTTTGACGCGTGGTACAAACAGCAAGAGTCGTACTACATGACGCAGATTCGTGGGAAAGACGAAGACCCTAATAAAGGGAAAATATTGGACATTGACCCGCCCGCGGAAAAATCTCAAGAAACGGCTCCCGCGAAAACGGAGACAACAAGCCTATAAGTACTATTACAAGTAAGAAAGAACAGAACACCAGGGCCCTCACCCAACGTTCACTATTAAAAATTACATCAGGCTATGGCTGAAATGACTAAGGTCGATATCGAATCCTTGGACACCTTGGAGGAAAAGCTCACGCAGGAACTGGGCTATGACGACCACTTCCACGAGCATCACCACGGCGACAAGTATCAGTCGAACTTTCTGACGACGTACATCTTCAGTACAGATCACAAAATCATTGGTCGTCAGTTCCTAATTACTGGCATCTTTTGGGCCATGATGGGCGCCATGATGTCGCTGGTTTTCCGCATGCAATTGGGCTTCCCTGAGGCTGACTTGGCATGGCTCAAGCCAATATTGGGCAAGTGGATCCAGGTCAACGATGCGGGCATCGGCAAACTGGACCCAGAGTTCTACTACGCCCTGGTTACCATTCACGGTACCGTGCTGGTATTCTTCGTGCTGACGGCTGGGTTGAGTGGCACCTTCTCCAATCTCCTCATTCCGCTGCAGGTGGGTGCTCGGGATATGGCCTCTCCGCTGCTCAATGCCTTCTCGTACTGGTTCTTCTTCTTGGCAAGCGTGGTAATGTTTCTGTCGCTCTTTTTGAGCACAGGTCCATTCTCTGGTGGTTGGACGGCATATCCGCCACTGAGTGCCCTGCCTCAGGCCTCGGAGGGCTCCGGTGCCGGGATGACGATGTGGATCGTCTCGATGGCGCTCTTTATCGTATCGGCGCTGCTGGGTGGTATTAACTATGTGACTACCGTACTGAACCTGCGCACGAAGGGCATGAACCTATGGCGCATGCCACTGACCATTTGGGCCTTCTTCATCACGGCCATTATTGGCGTGTTGTCCTTCCCGGTGCTTCTTTCGGGTGTGCTGCTGTTGATGTTCGACCGCAGCATGGGTACTTCGTTCTACCTGAGCGAGATTGTGGTAGGTGGTCAGATTCTTGACCGCATCGGCGGCAGCCCTGTATTGTACCAGCACTTGTTCTGGTTCTTAGGGCACCCGGAGGTGTACATCATCATCCTGCCTGCTATGGGTATTGTGTCGGAAGTGCTCTCTGTACACGCGCGCAAGCCTATTTTTGGCTACCGCGCGATGGTACTCTCCATCTTGGCCATTGCCTTCCTGTCCTTCATTGTATGGGCGCACCACATGTTTATGGCAGGTGTTAATCCCTTTATCAGCAAGTTCTTTGTGGTGTTTACGCTCATTATTGCGGTGCCTTCAGCCGTGAAAGTGTTCAACTGGATTTCCACCGTTTATGGCTCGAATTTCCGTTTTAACTCGGCAAGTCTGTTTGCCTTAGGTTTTGTGTCGCTGTTTATTTCGGGTGGTCTGACGGGTATTTTCTTAGGCAATTCGGCCATTGATGTTCAGTTGCACGATACTTACTTCGTAGTAGCCCACTTCCACATCGTGATGGGTGTGGCTGCCTTCTTTGGCATGTTTGCAGGTATTTACCACTGGTTCCCCAAAATGTTTGGGCGTTTCATGAATGAAACCCTAGGTAAAATCCATTTCTGGGGCACTATGATCGGTGCTTATGCGGTGTTCTGGCCTATGCACTATACAGGTATGGCGGGTGTCCCGCGTCGTTACTACGACGGTGGTGCTTCGTTCGACGCCTTCCGCCATTTCACTGAGTTGAACCAGTTCATTACAGTAGCTGCTATTATCGTCTTTTTCTTGCAGGTCGTTTTCGTGATTAATTTTTTCTATTCTATATTCAATGGCCGCAAGGTGACGAACAAGAATCCATGGGGAGCCAACACGCTGGAGTGGACGACTCCTATCAACCCAGGCCATGGCAACTGGCCGG
>JBEQAD010000126.1:0-9277 GCA_041640515.1 Saprospiraceae bacterium
GCCCTGCCGCTCTTTCCCTCCGGAAAGATGGCCACGCGCATCGCCTCGGGCAAAGTATTGGATGCTATTGCCGGGCGCATTCCAGCGTTGGTAGGTGGTTCGGCGGACCTGACGCCTTCCAACAAGACCTTTGCCAAAAGTCAAACGGCATTTAGTGTTAAGAACCCCGCTGGGCGCTACGTTCACTACGGGGTGCGCGAACACGCCATGGCGGCCATCATGAACGGCATGGCCCTGCACGGCGGTGTGTTGCCCTACGGAGGGACGTTCTTCGTGTTCACCGATTACATGCGTCCTGCCATGCGCCTGGCCGCACTCATGGGGCTGCGCGTTATTTACGTGCTGACGCATGACTCCATTGGCTTGGGAGAAGATGGTCCTACTCACCAGCCCATCGAACATCTGGCCTCACTCCGAGCCATGCCCAACTTGTCGCTCCTGCGGCCCATGGATGCCAACGAAACCCTTGTAGCTTGGCAAATGGCCCTGCAGCGCACGGGCGGTCCTTCTGCTCTTGTGCTGACGCGTCAAAATGTGTCCGTTTATGACCGCGTAACTGAAGGATTAGCCGACGCTCGAGAGGCAACTAAAGGCGCCTATGTGCTGGCAGAGGATGCCAACTTCCGGCTCATCCTCATTGCCTCCGGCTCAGAGGTAGAAATTGCCCTGGATGCGCGGCGGCGGCTAAATGCCAAAGGTATTCCGGTGCGTGTGGTTTCCCTACTCAGCATGGACGTCTTCGAACAGCAGCCCCTGGCTTATCGTCAGGAGGTGTTGCCCGACCACTGCTCCCTGCGCGTTGCGATAGAGGCAGGTGCTACTTTCGGTTGGCACAAATACGTCGGCCCAAAGGGGCGCGTCGTCGGGCTAGACCACTTTGGCGCTTCAGCGCCCTACGAGGCTCTCTACCAACACTTTGGACTTACTGCTGAACGCGTAGTTGCCGAAGCGGAGGCATTGTTAGCTAAAGGTTAACTCTATTTGCCTCAAACCTTTTCTAAAATTACAGCATAGCCTTGCCCTAAACCGACGCACATAGTGCACAACGCGTAACGCACCTGTCGGTGATGCAATTCGCGAGCCGCTGTCAGCAGGAGCCGAGCCCCTGACATGCCCAAAGGATGCCCTAAAGCGATAGCGCCGCCGTTAGGGTTTAGCCGTTCGTCATCGTCGGGCAACCCTAGTTGGCGAGTACAGGCAAGTACCTGAGCGGCAAAAGCTTCGTTCAGCTCAATAATGCCCATGTCGTCCAGTCGTAAACCCGCCTTCTGCAATGCCTTTTGGGTGGCACCCACCGGCCCTATACCCATGGTGCGTGGTTCCACTCCCACGACAGCAGAAGAGAGGATGCGTGCCAGTGGAGCCATACCATGGGTGCGCAAGGCTCTCTCCGAAGCAATGAGCAAAGCGGCTGCGCCGTCGTTAAGCCCCGACGAGTTGCCCGCCGTTACCGAGCCGCCTTTCCGAAAGGCCGGGCGCAGCGTGGCGAGCACTTCCAGGGTAGTGTCGGGTTTAATGAACTCATCCTGGCTTACCGTGAGCGGGTCTCCCTTCTTGACTGGAACGACGACTGGAGCAATCTCTTCAGCCAGGCGGCCGCTTTGGCGTGCCCGAGCTGCCTTTTGCTGGCTCCACAGGGCAAACCGGTCTTGGTCCTCGCGACTAATGCGATAGATTTCTGCCAGATTTTCTGCCGTTTCGCCCATAGCCTCGGTGCCGTACATCGCCTGCATGCGCGGATTGATGAAGCGCCAGCCAAAACTGGAGTCGTACAGCTGGGCGTCGTTGCCAAAGGGTTTGCTGCTCTTACTCAACACGTAGGGGCCGCGCGTCATATGCTCTATGCCGCCAGCGATAAACAGGTCGCCATCGCCATTTCGTATAGCTCGGTAGGCGTGTACCGAAGCAGCCATACCGCTGGCACACAAGCGGTTAACCGTCTCACCGGGCACAGTGTAGGGAAGGCCGGCCAGTAAGAGTGCCATGCGAGCTACATTGCGGTTGTCCTCCCCGGCTTGGTTGGCACATCCCAGAATGACGTCATCTATGGCGGCAGGGTCTACTGTAGCGTGTCGTTCCATAAGCCGCTGTAACACATGGGCTGCCAGGTCATCGGCCCGAACAGGTGACAGGCTACCGCCGAAGTTGCCAATAGGGGTGCGAATACCATCAACGATGTAAGCTTCCTGACTCAAGAGCGTTCTTTTTTAGTAAACAATGGCGGAGCAAAGGTCGAATGTCAGAGCGGCAATTCGCTAAAGATGACAAAAAAAGGCTGCTGCTTTTTGGTATTTTTCAAAGAGGCGGTTACTTTTGTAGCGAAAATTCGCTATTCTTCACTAAACAATATAAAATGTCATGGGAGATAGAACTGTTAACCGCCTTTTTTTGAAAGGAGGCGAATTTTTGGTCAGAGATGCACTTCCAGAAGAGGTCTTTATTCCGGAGGAACTCAACGAGGAACAGCGCATGGCCAGGCAAACCGTGGTGGATTGTTTGGAGCAGGAGGTCTATCCCAACATCTCCAAAATCGAGAAGCAGGAAGGCAATATCGTCGTGCAGCTGCTAAAAAAGACCGGCGAGTTGGGGTTATTGGGCGCCCACATGCCTCCAGAGTACGGCGGGTTAGCGCTGGACACCAACACCAACACCGCTATCTCGGAAGCTTTTGGCCCCGCAGGCTCTTTTATCGTTGCTTTTGCTGCGCACACGGGCATTGGCATGTTACCTATCTTGTATTTTGGCACAGAAGAGCAGAAGCAGAAGTATCTGCCCGGTCTTATTAGCGGCGACCTAAAGGCGGCCTACTGTTTGACGGAACCGGGCAGCGGCTCTGACGCTCTGGCCGCAAAAACGCGCGCTGACCTCGCTCCTGACGGAAAGCATTACCTTTTGAATGGCCAAAAGATGTGGATATCTAATGCTGGTTTTGCAGATATCTACATCGTCTTTGCCAAAATTGATGGAGAAAAATTCACGGGCTTCATCGTAGAGCGTGACACGCCAGGGCTAACCCTAGGTGCTGAGGAGGACAAGATGGGTATCAAAGGCTCCTCTACGCGGCAGGTGTTTTTCGAGAATGTGCGCGTGCCAGTAGAGAACGTGCTCGGAGAGATTGGCAAAGGCCACCTTATTGCTTTTAATGCGCTCAACATCGGTCGCTTTAAGCTGGGTATTATGTGCATTGGAGGGTGCAAAAAAGTCGTTGAAATGGCTACGCGCTACGCCAACGAGCGGCATCAATTTGGGCAGCCCATTGGCAACTTCGGAGCCATACAATACAAATTGGCAGAAATGGCCATCCGCACCTTCGCTGGAGAAAGCGCTGCTTATCGCACTTCTCAGCTGATGCAAGAGCGCAAAGAAGCGGCGCAAGCGGAGGGTAAGTCATACGGTCAAGCTATGTTAGAGGCAGCAGAGGAATATGCCATTGAGTGCTCTATTTTGAAGGTATACGGCTCTGAAGCCTCGGACTATTGCGTAGATGAAAACGTACAGATACACGGTGGCATTGGTTTCAGTGAAGAATACCCAGCCGCGCGCGCTTACCGCGATAGCCGTATCAACCGCATCTATGAGGGTACCAACGAGATTAACCGCATGCTTATGGTGGATCAGCTTTTTCGGCGCGCTATGAAAGGTCACTTTGACTTAGTCGGTCCAGCCTGGGCTGTGCAAAAGGAATTAGCCGCCATGCCATCGCTGGAAAAATGGGATGGTCCCTATGCAGAAGAGCGTCGGGCAGTAGCTGACTTTAAAAAAATCATCCTCATGACGGCAGGCGCTGCCGCTAAGATGCAAATGGATGGCAAGCTCAACTTGAAAGAGGAGCAGGAAATTCTCATGAATTGCGCCGATATGCTCATTGACCTTTTCTTAGCAGAGTCTATGCTCCTGCGCGTTCAGAAACTGGCGGGAAAAGCCGACAAGCCGCAACCACAGGAGCTCTACGACGCTATGCTCCAGGTCTTTTTGCACGATGCTACGGCACGCATGGCAAAAAATGCGACTGATGCGCTGGCTTCTTTTGCCGAGGGCGACTTACTTAAGACGTTCCTGATGGGCTTGAAGCGTTTTACGAAATATCCGCCCGTGAATGTCAAAGAAAAGCGGCGCTTCATCGCTCAGGCCCTACGCCAAGCAAACGGCTGGTGCTTCTGAAAATGAAGGCGCAACGAGGGATACCCTGGCGGCAGGGGAGCATAAACGCAGCCCTGCCGCTTTTTCTTCTTCGGAGCACGACACCGATGCCTCCTACCGTCTACGACCGCAGTGGGTTACCCTTTCTGCATGGTTGCCGCCTCGCGCTCGGCGCGAAGAGCACTATTGACTATAAGGGCAGCACAAATGAAAAAAAGCGAGCCGATCTTGTCCGTCTCAACAAAGTCGTTCATTAGCATCAACAGACAGGTAAGCGCAAAGCTAAGTAGTGCTGCCATAGTTATTTGGCGCTGGGCAGGGTCGCGCAGCTGGTGATAGGCACGCTGCCCCCAAAGTAGTACAAGTGTGCAAAAGGCCAGGAAAAAGGCTAACCCAATTAGTCCCTGCTCTACAGCCACCATGAGGTAATAGTTGTGAATACCTGAGCGCTCCGGATTGTCGCTGACATAGGTTTTGAAGCTAGAGACCGTGTAACGTTGATAGTTGAAGTAAAAAGTGCCTGGGCCGAAGCCTAGCACGGGCCGTTCTTCTATCATGTAGGCCGCTGCCACCCAGCGATACACGCGCTCCATGACAGAGATATCTTCCAGGCGAGTGGTGGCTTCAAGCAAGCGGTCGAACCGTTGGTGCGTGATCGTGCGCTCGTAGTTGGGTGCAAAGAGCAGCCAATTGTCGCCGCGTGTAACAACGGCAATAAAGATGCCTGTGGTCAGGGCCGCAGCAACCAGCGCTATACGCAGCAAACGCCAGCGCACTAACCAATAAAGCCCGAATGCTGCCAACAAAGCTACGTAGGCTGCGCGGGTGTAGGCGAAATTGATGCCGACCAGTAAGACCACTGCTCCCAAGGCCAGCAGCCACCACCGCCTTGAGTACAGCCGATAGCGCCGCAGCCCTAACCACAAAAAGGGCAGAAAAATCGCCTGAATGCAGGCATATATGACGTGGTTGCGATAAAACGGCCCCATGACGTAGTTCACCTCTTCGAAGGAGAACCCTTTCCCGGCGTGCCGAACCAACACTACGCATACCGTAAAAACCAATGGCACAAAAAACCACCACAGCAACGCCCGCACGTCCTGCTCTTGCTGAAAAATATGACCAGCCAGGAAAAAGAAGACAATCACATACCAGCTCTTGGCCAACCAAAACTTAAGCGATACAACCTCAATCGTCGTGGTCAGACAGGTAAGCGTTGTCCAAGCCAGGTGGGCCAACAGGGCCAGTGTGACAGGATGGAGCAGAAAGCTATAACTCACCTTGCACCAGTGCCGCGCAAACCAGAAAACGGCAGCCAGCGTCAGTACCCACATGAGTGGCTCCGAAGGCATGTCAGTACCAAGGCTGTTAGAAAGTTCCACTTCCGTTGAAATGGGCAGGGTGGCCAATAGCAAATAGTAAAGCCGGCGGAAATCCACCACCGCCAGCCACCCGACTAACCAAGCGGCAGGTGCCGCTAAAGGCCACCAGATGTCCAGTGCTGCTCCCACAGCCGTACTGGTCAGGGTCAGTATACCCGTGCTCCAAACGAGCCAGCGATCAAGGGGAGGAGTCGTGGAACGGCGAAAGTGAGCCGGTACGTGCATAAGAGCGCGTCAATCAGTGAGGGCATCGCGCCAGCGCAGCCCACTATAAGCATCTGCCACCAACGCTGCGAGAAGGGAGAACAGAAGTGTGCCCAGCACGCTAGCAGTCACAATGAGGCTTCGCTTAGGGCGGCTCTTTATGGGTGGGGGCTCGGCCGCTTCAATAACCAGCAGTGCTGGAATATTCGTCGAATAAGTGGCCATTATTTGGTTGTAGCGCTCGATATCGTAGGTAAGTTGCTTCCGCGCTTGGTAGTGCATGTCCTGAAGAATAGCGATTTGAGGCACTGCTTCGTTGAGGCGATTCACTGTCAGTACCTCTGAGTTACCCTCGCGAGAACGCAGCAACTGTCGCTGTTGCTCAAAGGCCTTTAAGTTAGCGCGAATAAAAGCGAGCGTGTCGCGAGGCACATTGGGGTCTGCTTCCAAGACTTCTAAGCGGGCGCGATAGCGGATGACCTCCAATTCTGCGGCCGAAAGTTGGCCCGCAATCTGGGTGCTCTGCGTCTCCACATTGTAAATGCCGTAGAACTCCTGCACTCGGCGTAAGCTATCGCTTAATCGCTCTAGCTCAGCTTGTTTGCGTTTCATGTTGTTTTCGAAGGCAGCCAACAGCTGACGCTGGCTTTCTTTGGTGAGGCGTTGGGCAACCTCATCGATCTTTTCGCGCGCCGCATTAGCCATCTGGGCAGCTAGTAGCGGGTCCTTATCCTCCACAGTGATTTCTAGCGCATCATTTTTATTTTTCAGCACCTGGTATCGTTTGCGTAATCGCTTGCGCAGCTTGTATTTGCCTTCTTTGGCCGTAGAGTCAATACTGTAGTGCTCATATAGGCGAAAGCGCTCAATGAGGAAGTCCTCCACTTCTCGGCTGCGGGCAATCTCGGCCAAGCGGTCTAAGTCGCGGTCAGAGCCAAAATAATCGGTGACCTGCCCTGTATAACCGAATAGCAACTCAGGGTTGGCTAAGCGTGGACTGGTAGGGTAGAAAACCGTTCGGGCTTCGTAGTAGTTATCCAAAAGCAGAGAAATGCCGACACTCGTAATCAAAGCGGCCAGACAGAGGTTTCGGATAGTTTTTCTCCAGCGGTACAACGTCCGAATAACTTCTATCAGGCTGTCGCGATTCTCCATAGCGTTGTCTTAGAGGTGTGTTGTAACTTGAACAGGCAAAGATAAAGAAGCCCTGCCGCTTTGGTCGCTCTGGCCCGAGGCTTTAGGCTGAAGCCACCCAAAGGGCTCTATATAGAGAACGCACAAGAGTAGCCAAAGGCTGCTAAGGCTGCCAGGTATCGAGCAATTGAGCAGCTTCTACAGAACCCATCAGGGCAGCGGTGCGCAGATCAAGGGCATATTCAGGGCGGCCCATCTGATGCTTGGCAATAGCGCGGTGAAGCAGGCTCTCCATCTCGGATCGCTGATCTTCTCCCGTTGATATGGCCAAAGCGCGGTCAAAAGCATCAATGGCTCCAGAAGGGTCGTTCATCCCTAACAACGTCTTGCCCAGCAAATAGGAGGCTCGGCGTTGGTAGCGGTAATTCGGGTCAGTTTCGGCAAAGTTGCGCCCTAAGAACAGTTTCAGCTCTTTATTTGCTTCAGCATATTTTTTAAGGTGTACCAAGCATTCGGCTTTGCGCAGCCGCGCCAGCCAATGAATGGGCTGCAGAGCCAGCGAGTTTTTGACCGCCAAATCAAAATCCTCTGTCGCGTTGGCCCAGTCATTTTTAATCATACGCACTTTGCCGCGACCATAATAGGCGTCGGGGTGGTGCTTGTTGAACAATATGCTACGGCTGAAGTCGTGTAAGGCGTCGTTGTAATTGCCCAGCTTGTAATTGACATAACCACGGCGCTCGTAAGCCAAGGCATGCCTTTCGTATTTTTCAATGGCGCGGCTGAGCGCCTCTGCGGCCTCCACCTCTTTACCCGGAACGCCCACCAGCTGGCGGCCGCGCAGGAACTCTTGTACAGCCACTTTGTCGCCAGCAGGTTCGACAAAGGTCTGTGCTATCACTCCCGCGTCCCCAATGCACCAACTAGCCACATAGCCCGCTGTAGCATACTGAGCCAGCTCGCGAAATAGCTCCATGGTCATGCGCCACAACTTTTCGCTGCCGTTCAGCTTTTGCTGAGGTACTGTCAAAGAAAAGGTGTCCGCGTCCAAGACCTGTTCCGGTTTGAATAGGAGGTTATTTTTGAAATAACTCTCCACACGGCTTTGCCAGTGATGCTGCACTTTAGCAAAGGTGCGCTGGTTGCCAAAATCCAAATGTCCCTTGAAAACCAGCCGAAAAGTTGCCTGCTGAGTATTCATAACTGCCTGCTGTTTTTCCAAAAATAAGCCTTCCACCCTCGGATTACATGTGGGCGGCAGTTTCTTTGGCTATCCTCCAGCCGGTTCTCCATTCGTCCTTATGGAAAACGCTGTAGGACTTTGGGTCAGGAAGATGGGTATTTACAAGTCGCTCATAGAGAGAGCCGCACGCCCGAGTTTTCGGTGCCGATGGGCTTTGAGCACACCTTAAATTAAAGCGTTACAAATGTCCGACATCTTACACCAATAGCCAACCTCAAGTTAAGTTTTTTTTAAAAAAAATATTTGTACGCGACACATCTAGCCAAATTAGGGTTTTTTCAAATGCCGTTTTTGGCGGCTTTAGCCAAACAAAAAACAGGTTGATGGATTTCTGTAAAAATAGTGTTGCAGGATTGTGCTGTGCACTCGACATTCGCCTCGTATTCATCAAAAAAGCAACATCAAAGCAATGGAGAAACGCTTGTTTGAGTACCTCTATGAACAGTTGGAACACCATCCGCAAGAACGCGCTTTTGGACACAAACAAAACGGGCAGTGGTGCTACTATTCTACGGCGGAAGTGGTGGAAATGGTCAACCAGGTTAGCCGTGCCTTGCTGGAATTGGGCCTGAAGCCCGGCGACAAGGTAGCTACCGTAGTGTATCAAACCTCACCCGCATGGGTGGTGATAGAGTTTGCCATGCTTCAAATAGGCATATTGAACGTGCCGATGTACCATACGATCAGCGCGCGCGAGTACGAGTATATTCTACGCGAATCAGAAAGCCGATGCTGTTTTGTGGGCGAGGGAGATCTGTACGATAAGGTGGCCGCAGCCCAGGCGCGTTTGGGGGGCAGTCTCAGGGAGATCTTCTCCCTCGCTGATGAACACCCCCATGTGCGCAGTTGGCGCGAGTTGCTCCAAAAAGGCAAAGAAGCTCTCCACCGCCAAGAAGAAGTGGAACGCCTCAAAGCCAGCATCCGCCCTCACGACGTCATGACACTGGTGTACACCTCTGGCACTACAGGCTACCCCAAGGGCGTTATGCTCACGCATGCCAACATCGCTTTCAACGTAGAGAGCATCCGGCGGCTGCTGCCCTTTCAACCTGGCGACCGCGTGCTTAGCTTCCTACCCGTCAGTCACATCTTCGAGCGCGCGGCCGTTTATGCTTATACCGCTATGTGCGGTAGTGTGGCCTTTACTGGCACCGACAACCTCGGCGGCGAACAA
>JBEQAD010000127.1:0-9174 GCA_041640515.1 Saprospiraceae bacterium
CGAACCAGAGAAAGTACTCCGTGCCGTTGAATGTCGTAGGCAGTCGCATGCCCATTTCAATTACGTAGTCTTCGAGCAGGTCTTTGAAATTGGCCCGCATCAGGATACCGGGCGGCGGTGTGGTGAAATCCTGAGGACTGCCAGCAAAGCTTTCCAGCCCTTCAAACAGGAGGTTGTTGTCGAGGGTTGTGGAAAAAAAGTCGGAGCGGAAGCGCAGGCGATAGGGTACAATCCGCGAAGGCATAAACCGATGAACTCCCGTTGGTTGGCCCATAGGCCGAACAAAGAGGTAGGGTTTGCTGCCGTCAGGCAGCAGTGGTTGGACTTCGGGCATCTGCAACACAACTTTCTGCGGTGCTGGTGCATAAGATGGTGTGGCAGGCGCTGGCGCTTCGGGCCCACGCTCGCGCAGGTGGGCTGGCACTTGAAAGAACCAACCTGGCTCAATGGTATGCACTGAGTCGGCGTAAGAGCGCCATACTGGCCCCGAGGAGGTGTCAGCCGGCTGCTCCGTTGGCTCTGCCTCGGAGGGCAGCATAGATGGGGGGATGCGCTCAGGCAGCGGCAGGCCAGCCGCCCGAAGAGTCATTTCGCGGAAGCGTGTTATCCAAGGGCGCGCGCGGGCGTCGGGGGTAATAGTGCGCTCGTAGAGGTATGTTTTCCCTTCGCGGCGAATGCGCTCCACTAAGCGCGCGGCGCGCGGTGCGCTGTGTTGTTCCTCTATGTTGCGGTCGTAGTTCGTCTGATCATAGAGCACTGGCCGCTTCTTGACAACAGGGAACGTTCGAATGCTGTCAATGGTCGTAGTGTCTATGTTTTGCAAAACCGAGTCCAGCGGCGCCAGGAAGGTCAGTACTCGTTCAAAAGGCCAGTCGCCTGACTGGCGGGTGTTTAGGGTACGCACTTCGGCCCCGTCGCGTAGGTAGACGATGTCCTCGTAATAGGCAACATAGGGCTCCAGGTAGCCAACTTGCCGGTTGGCGATGCCACTGCCATTACTTATTAAGGCAAAATGGGTGCTATCCAAGGAGATAGGATGGCGCTCGTCGAACATGGGCGTGCTCGTAAGGCGAATGAGCTGGTTGCTGCGCTGGTCGAGGTTAAGGAAAAATACATCGAAGTGGCCAATGGGCAATACTGTATCCAGCCGTTGGGGGGACAGGGTGTCCGACAGGCGATTACTGCTGAAAAGAAGGCCGCGCTGTCCATCGAGCACTGCTACAGTGGCATCCAGGTCGTCCCAGAAATCTTGGGTCAGGCGCTCCGTATTGCGGTTAATGGTATTGTACAAAAACAAGTCGGCGTACCCCCGTACACAGGCAGAAAACACCAGAACGGCCGGGTTGAGGTACTGCATGCTGTACACTCGCTGATACTCGGGCGATAGAGGCTTGGTCTGTTGTTTCAGCGTGTTTAAGTCTATTTGCGTCAAGAGGAGAGTCCCCCGACGCTCGTAGAGGATGGCTATTTCCTGATTGTTTGGGCTGAAGGCCACTAGAGGATAATTAAAATCGGGTGCCTGTAGGGCATTGCGTTGCCCGCCACGGAGGAGGCATCTCGGTTTGGCCTCCTTATTGCCGCTACTTCGAAGCCATACGCGCCACCTGCCCAGGTCGTTGGTAGCCCATGCCACTCGCCGACCGTCGGAGCTGAGTTGAAGGCTGTACACAGGCAGATTGCGCTTGTTTTTGAAAGTTATCTCGCCTTTAGTTTCCGGTTTGCGCGTGCCCTGCTCTTCATCCCGGTAACGACTGCGGAAGTATTCCATCAGCGCATCGGTAGTTCGGCGATAACCACTGCCCAGCACGTACAAAAAGCCCGCGTCTATGCTGCGGTTGATGCGCGTCAAATAAACAAGATTACTGATAGTGCCTTTGCCGAAATGCAACCCTACGTAATACCAGAAGGCATGTCCAGCCAAACGCGGCTGTTCGTGTGCCAGTCGCTCGAAGGAGAGGTTCTTTTTGCGAAGAAAATAATCGCGCAGCTGATTGTCTATGTCGGTATTCCACTCCTCACCGCAATAAGCGACCAGGCCCGTGATGTACCACGGTGGCAAATTGAGGGCTACGGCTGTTTGTACAACTTCCTGCAGACTGCTGCCAAAGAGCATTGAGTTGAGGATGACGCCTGCTGTGCCTTCCCGAACCTGCGCGCGCAAGTGCGAGTGGTTGCCATCAAAAAAAACAAACATCTTATTGCCCAGCACCTTCGTCTCGCCGGCTTTCATCGAGAGCAGCTCCTCTTCGCCGATGTTGCTTTGCTTAAGGTCGCTCAGATGGCTAAAGACAAGCATCTCGATCTTGCTTGAGATTTGGTGCTCGAGCAGCTGTTGCACTGAGTTAAAGTCCCACTCGGCTATTTGCAAAGCCGCTTGGGCCACATTGCGCGCTTCGCCATACCAGTAAGTGTCGAAATGAGCTGTTTCGTAGTGCATCCACTCGTCAAACTGGCGGTGATATTGTACGCGGTTTTTGCCAAAAGAAGTCTGCGAAGTCGTCTGCCCTAAGCCCGCATTTGGCCCTACGCTAAGCAGTAGGGCAATGCTCCATGGAAAAACGCGCTGGCCCCAAAAGGCCAATGACAAAGCAGTATTGGTGTACATGTTATCGTAAACAGTCAAAGCCTGCATTATGCTCATCTTACCACTCGAAGAAACTTGTTGCTGCTAAAAACGACGGTGCGCAGGCAAATAGTGAGCCGCATCGGAAGAGCCTCTTTCAAAATCTATCCGTTGAGCTCACGGCATCAGGGTGATGCGCCCTTGGGCAATGCCCTTGTCGGTGATGAGGCGATAAAGATAATTGCCTGCGGGCAATGGCGGTAGCGTAAAGTCCTGGGCAGGTTGACCGGCAGGCCATAGGCCGTGGAAGAGCGTTCCTACGAGCCGCCCATCGGTAGCGTACAACTCCAGCCGAGCATTAAGCGGTTGGGTGGCGCGCACCTCTAACCAGAGATGCCCTTGGGTGGGATTGGGGAATAGCCGTGCTGTCACTTCATCAGCGAATGAGACCACGCCAGAAGATGCTTTGTGGTAGATAGGCGACTCCCACAAGCCGCGGCCGTAGGTGCCGGCAAAGAGGGTTTCAGACACGTAATTGATCTCCAGTTCATACACCCTTACCGTAGGTAAGCCATTAAAGAAGCCTATCCATTTACCATTGAGGTCATCGTTAGTGTACGAGACGAAACCAAAGCCTCCCACGTAGATACCATTCTTGCCGGTGTCTTCCCAAGTTGCGCAGTATTTAGTGCCCGAAGGCAGCCCTGCACTGATGTTTTCCCAGGTAGCTCCGGCGTTAGAGGAGTGAAAAACGCCATTAGACACCACGATGAGCAGGCGTTCCGGTTGCTTCGGATGCACGGCGATGAAGTTGATGCTATTCGTCCAGGGCCCACTTATTTCTGTCCATGTCGCACCGCCGTTAGAGGTAGTAAACAGATTGGTCCTGCGCGCGGCATAGAGGCGCTGATTGTCGGAAGGTGCTATTTTCAGGTGGTTAAAGTTATCGCCGTCGAAGTTAGAGATTTTTTCCCAATTGCCTCCGCCGATAGGGCTTTTCCAGATGTCCGCATAGGCTACGTAGATCGTAGAAGGCACCAGAGGGTCCTGCTCGAAAGGGGTTATCCAAGCGCCCTTCTCTACGCCCAACGGCTTGGGTACCGACGTATAGGAGTTGCCTTGGTTGAGTGAACGGTACAGCGAGCCATTTTGCGAAGTGCCGTACAGCACATTGTCATTACTCCAGTCTACGAAGGTTTCCATGCCGTCAGCGCCGAGCCAATCTATCCATTGCCTGTTTGTCCCGCGCATTACGCTGGTGCCGTTGTCTTGTGAGCCACCTGTGACCACATTGGGGTTTGTTTTAGAGACGCCTATTTTATAAAATTCGCGAATACCTAAGCCGTTCGTGCGGTTGACAAACGTCTTGGCGCCGTCGTCACTAGTGAAGAAGCCACCGTCGGTGCCCACATACAGGCGATTGCCCACAAACTTCAGGATATCTACATCAGCGTGTACGTAGCCCACCCCCAAACTGGCTGCTGTGGTCGGCACCCAATGGGAGGTGAGGAAGAAAAACAGCCCGCCATCTATGGATTTCCAGGTGTTGATGCCTGCGATGTGTACCTCGTGGGCGTCAAACGGATGCGCCGCCACGTCCATATCACGAGGCGCCTGCCCCTTGTTGTCGCTACCGGTTGGACTATATCCAAAGTAATTGATGGTGTTGCCATTGACCATTTCCGAGAAGGTCTCGCCGCCGTCGGTAGATTTGTAAAAAGCGCCAAAAACTCCCCCCTTTGACTCCAGTACATACACTACATTAGGGTCTGCCGGCGTGACGGCCATCATCTTATAGGCGTTGTTGGCGGTGCTGAATTGGCCGATTTGCGAGAAGGAGGCGCCGCCGTTGGTGGACCGGTACACGCGGGTGCCGGAGAAATAAATGACGTTGGGATTGCCCGGCTTAAACTCCACGTCGTAGCCTGCTATGCCGCTTACGCCGGGAACTGCTACCCACGAGCTGCCGCCGTTGGTAGAGCGAAACAGCCCATTTGACTCCGATACCGCATAAACCACATTGGGTTCTGTAAGGTGGTGCTGAATGCGGCTAACGCGCCCGGAGCCGCTTACATGGCTGGTGGATGCCCACGTTTTGCCGCCATCTGTAGAGCGATAGATGCGCCCGCTTGTACTGCCCCACAGATAATCGTTGCTGTCCCACGGAGAAATCTCCAGTGCATAGACATCCACTGTAGAAAAGTTGTCCGTCAGTGGCGTCCAGGAGGCGCCTCCATCCAGGGTTTTCCATACGCCGCCGGTCGGGCTGCCAACGATGAGGTGGTTCGTGTTATTGGGGTCAATGCCAATAGAGGTTACTCGCCCTACTCCAGGGTTCCAACTCGAAGTAGCGTTCCAATACGTAGGGCCTAGCGACTTCCACTCACCGCTAAAAGTGCCAGACTCTTGCTGTGCCAGCGCTGCACTTCGCCGGTACGTGCGCGCTTGCTGCGCCAGCTCGTGATTAGGAATTTTCACACCGCGCTCGTCTAATTCCTGGCTGGCCACGTATTCCCAGCGCTTATACTGCTTGTAACCAGAGCCTTGGCCGCGGTCGGTGCGGCTAAAGTGCGCTTCCGCTTCGCGCTGGATCTCACTCAGAGGGTATGTGCCCGCCTCAATCATTTCCAGATAGCGCTGCCCCCAGCTCGGAGCGGTCAAAAGGGTTATTCCGAAGACGATAGGGAAGAAAATAAATAAACGCATGGGTTGACATGTTGATTAGCCTTACCGTACAAGTGCAAGGTAAGGCGTTAGCCTTTCTTGAGAAAAACAATTTGGGTTTGGGTAATTAGCTGCCTTACTTTTGCCCAAGTTCATGCGTTTTTATTTTCAAAATCCTGGGTTGCTGTGGCTGTTAGCCGCTGTGGCAGTGCAAGGGCTCCTTTTGTGGGGCTATTGGCGCTGGCGCCAGCGCACATTGAGGCAGTTAGGCTCGCCCGTGCTGATGCAGCGATTGTTGCAGGGCTTCTCAACTCGGCGGTTTTGGCTAAAAAATGCTCTGTTTGGGCTAGCGCTTGTGTTGTTAGCCTTGGCAGTGGCTGATCCTCGCATGGAGTTGTCGGCTGCGGAGGCAAGAGGTCAAGGCGCTGATGTGGTGCTGGTGCTGGATGTATCTGCCAGCATGTGGGCCGCCGACGTATCGCCCAATCGTTTAGAGCGAGCGCGTTCCTTTGCTTTGCGCGCAGTATCAGCGTTAGAAGGCCATCGGCTGGGGTTGGTTTTTTTTGCTGGCGACGCTTTTGCGCAGCTACCCCTGACGACGGACTACGCTGCTGTGCGCATGTTGCTGCAGCAGGCCGGGCCTGAGTTCATCGCCTTAGCAGGCACGGATCTGGGCGCAGCGATTGAGGCGGGCAGCCGCCTTTTCGAATCCAGCTCGACGGCTGGGCGTGCTCTTGTGCTGATTTCTGACGGCGAAGATCACGAGGGCCAAGGGCTTGCGCGGGCACGGGCGGCACAGGCAGCAGGCATTCGGCTGTTGGCTGTTGGCGTGGGCAGACCTGAAGGCGCTTCGGTAAAGGAGCCAAACGGCAAGCCGTTGCGCGATGACACCGGGGCGTTGGTATACTCTCGGCCCAATTTTGGGCTGCTGCGTGAAGTCGCCCAGGCAGGTGGTGGGCGCTTCTTGGAGGCGGATGCGGCAGGAGCCGCCCGAGCGTTGGCTTCAGAGTGCGACCGTTTGCAGAAAGCTGCTGTCATGCTCAAAGCGCAGCCGCGATACGTCTACTATTATGTGTGGTTAGCGTTAGGCTGCTGGGTCTTACTTATTGCCGAGCAGTGGCTCAGCTGGCGTCTGCGCACTTCATTCACATGAACTCCTCTTTGACCTATGAACCAAACACGTCTCCCTGGGCTCTGGATCGGCCTGCTGGCTTGCTGCATTTCAGCGATAGTCCTGGCGCAGCCATCGCGCGAGGGGCAAAGGCTCTACGACAAACAGGAATACAACCGCGCTGAGCAAGCGTTCTTGCGCATGGGCAAAGACGACCCTGATGCGCTCTACAATGCCGGCAACGCGGCCTATCAGCAAGGGCAATACGAGCGCGCAGCGCAGCTTTTCGAGAAGGCCGCAACCGTGCCCTCTGCTGTGCGCGCTGATGCGCTCTACAATGCCGGCAATGCCTACTTGCGCCAGGGTAACTATTCGGCAGCTATTCAAGCCTACGAGCGCAGTCTGCGCCTCCAGCCCGCTCAGCCGGACGCTAAAAGAAACTTGCAAATTGCCCGCCATATGCTTCAGCCCCATGAGCCTCCGCCACCACCTCCTCCTCCGCCCCCACTACCTCCCCCACCTTCGGAGGCCTTCCTTGACCCTCCTAGACCCCTCAGCCCTTCGGATTCGGCAAGACGGCTCTCCGAAGCCGAGACCAAACAGTGGCTTCAAGAGGTAGTCGAGCGAGAGGAAGGTAAAAATGCGCGCATCTATCGCTCGATGCCGTCGAGCACCGATGCTAATCGACGACGCAAAAGGTGGTAACCTCTCTGAGAAAAGGAACCCTTCACCACTGCTATGCTGCGCGGCAAGAGTAGGCCAACTGTTGAAGCACTTATCGTCATCCTTGGTCAATGAGGGCATGGCAGTATCTTCGCCGCGTCTTGAAGCATCATCTACACTATACGCCCTTGAACAAAAATCTTAGGAGACAGAACTAAGTTTCGAAAAACATTGCCTTAACCATTTCAAAAACAACAGCATGCAAGACGTTGGACTTCGCAACCCAGCTGCTTCACTCGAGAGCATCGGGCTGAAGGGCTACAAAACGGCTTACTGGAACCTGACACCTGAGGAACTTATGGAGCACTCTATTGTCAAAGGCATGGGTCAACTGGCTGACAATGGAGCGCTCGTTGTTTCCACCGGAGAGTTTACTGGCCGTGCTCCTGACGATCGCTTTATTGTAGAAGATAGCATTACCCGTAACAAAGTGCACTGGGGCAAAGTGAATAAGCCCTTCGATGCCAAGCAATTTGACCGCCTGTGGCGCAAGGTATGCGCTTATTTGAGAAAGAAAGAAGTCTACGTACGCGATGCTAGGGCTAATGCTAGTACGGACCCGCTCTATCACTTGCGCATTCGCGTAATCACAGAATATCCGTGGAGCAATCAATTTGCCTACAATATGTTTCTCCGGCCTACCCCCGAAGAGATTCAAGTTTTTGACCCTCATTGGACTGTATTATGCGCTCCGGGCTTCAAGTCTAATCCTGCCGTGGATGGCACGCGCCAGCATAACTTCGCCATTATCAATGTCAAAAAAAAGCGCCTGCTCATTGGAGGCACCGCATACACGGGTGAAATCAAAAAAGGTATCTTTTCGGTAATCAATTTCGTATTACCAACGCGTACCAGCGCCCTGCCGATGCACTGCTCTGCCAATGTTGGGCATAAGGGGGACATTGCGCTCTTCTTTGGCCTTTCTGGCACGGGCAAAACCACCCTCAGCGCTGACCCGAATCGCTCACTTATTGGCGACGATGAACACGCCTGGACGGACACTGAAGTGTTCAATTTCGAAGGCGGATGCTATGCTAAAGTGATTGATCTAAGCGAAGAGAGAGAGCCCGATATCTACCGCGCCATTCGCCATGGAGCCATCGTGGAAAATACAGTCTTCTTTCCGGGCACCCGCACCATCAATTATGCCGACCGCAGTATCACGGAGAATACTCGGGCCTCCTATCCCATTCATTTTATAGCAAACACAGTACCCAGCAGCAATGCTATCGGCAGTCCCAAAAACATTTTCTTCCTTACTTGCGATGCCTTCGGCGTCTTGCCTCCTATCAGTCGCCTGACGCCCGAGCAAGCAATGTACCACTTCATTAGCGGATATACAGCTAAAGTAGCCGGCACAGAAATGGGCATCAAGGACCCTAAAGTTACCTTTTCTGCTTGCTTTGGAGCGCCTTTCCTGCCGTTACATCCGACCAAGTATGCCGAAATGTTGGGCAAAAAGCTACACAAGAGTAAAGCTAACGTTTGGCTAATCAACACCGGTTGGAGTGGCGGTTCTTTTGGGGTGGGCAGCCGCATTAAACTGCCCTACACACGCGCCATGATCACGGCGGCACTCGAAGGAGCCTTAGATCATGTGCCCTACGCTACTCATGAGGTCTTCGGTTTAGCCATGCCAACCACCTGCCCGAATGTGCCTGATGAGCTTCTCAACCCGCGCAACACGTGGGCTGACAAGGCCGACTACGACGCCAAGGCCAATCAGCTGGCGCGCGAGTTCATAGCAAACTTTGAAAAATTTGCTGATCAGGCCAAACCAGAGATCCTGGCGGCCGGGCCTGTTCTGAAGTAGCGCTGCCCGAGCAGACGTCTCTTGCCTCCGTGCTCCACCCTTAAAAGAAGAGAGCACGGAGGCTTTTTAAATTATAGATTAAGAAGCCCTCTTCGGGAAAAACTACACCCTGACCGATGCTGTATTTGTTGCGTTCAACACCGTTGCTCTTTGTGTTGCTCTGTGCATGTGGCCTCAGCGGACTCCTAACCCTTCCTCTGATGGCACAAAAACCTCTGGTCGATACGATTGTAGCTCCTCTTTTTGAGCCAAACACGCGCCTGCAATGGGTGCGCTATTATCGTGGTCGCTTCGACGATA
>JBEQAD010000128.1:0-9018 GCA_041640515.1 Saprospiraceae bacterium
GTGGAGAGATAACCCGCTCTATCCTCCTGGCAAACTCCAACAAAGTGCACGAAGGTTTCCTCGGAGACTCTGTCCTCGGCGAATGGTGCAACATCGGAGCCGATACAAACAACTCTAACCTAAAAAACAACTACGGCGAAGTGAAACTTTGGGACTACGCCGAAGAATGCTTCGTGAAGACCGGCACCCAGTTGTGCGGCCTGTTCATGGGCGACCACGCCAAATGTGGTATTAACACCATGTTCAACACCGGCACTGTAGTGGGTGTCTTCGCTAATGTGTTTGGCGCCGGCTATCCGCGCAATTTTATTCCTGACTTTTCCTGGGGTGGCCCTGAAGCTGGCTTTCGCACCTATTCATTTGCAGAGGCCTGCGAAACTGCTCAGCGCGTGCTCCAACGGCGAAATCAGTCGCTAAGCGAAATAGACAAAGCCATCTTGTATCACGTATACGACCAAACGGCCAAACTTCGCACTTGGGAAAAATAGGCTTCCCCCTTTCTCGACATGGCAATCACCTCTAAATACGACCAGCGGGGCGTATCGCCCTCTAAATCAGAAGTACATGCCGCTATTCGCCAGCTGGACAAAGGGCTATACCCGGACGCTTTCTGCAAGGTGCTGCCGGATGTGGCGGCAGGCAGCCCGGATTACTGCAACCTGCTGCACGCTGATACAGCGGGTACAAAAGCTGCTTTGGCTTACTTGTATTGGCGCGAAACCGGCGATCTCTCCGTTTGGGGCGGCATCGCGCAAGATGCCATTGTCATGAATTTGGACGATATGGCCTGCGTTGGCTGTACGAGCAACATCCTATTGTCGAACACCATCGGACGCAATCGCCACTGGGTTCCTGGCGAGGTGCTAAGTGCCCTTGTGCAAGGGGCATCCGACTTTGTGCAAGCCATGCGCTCCTGGGGTATACATTTGCACCTGGCCGGCGGTGAGACGGCCGACGTAGGCGATTTAGTGCGCACAGTGGACGTCGGCTTCACGGCTTTTGCCCGAATGGCGTGCAGTGAGGTAGTTGTCAATTGCATTCAGCCTGGCGACGTGGTGGTAGGTCTAGCCTCTTTCGGACAGGCGGCTTACGAAACCGGATACAACAGTGGCATCGGCAGCAATGGATTGACGGCAGCACGCCACGACGTGCTCTGCCGCGAGTATGCCGAACGGTATCCGGAAAGCTACGACCCCGCGATACCTGCCGAGCTGGTGTACAGCGGCAACCACCATCTGATGGAGGTCGTCGAAGTCGAAGGGCGAAGCACGACCGTAGGCCAGCTGTTGCTTTCTCCTACGCGCACCTATGCCCCCGTGCTGCAGGTCTTCTTAGAGCATTATCGCGCGCACGTGCGCGGACTCATTCATTGCACAGGAGGCGGTCAAACAAAAGTGCTGAAGTTTCTGAAAAACGCCCGCGTCATCAAGGACAACCTGTTTGAAATGCCACCGGTCTTTCGGCTCATTCAGTCCAGCAGCCAAACGGACTGGGCCGAAATGTATAGGGTGTTTAACATGGGACATCGCATGGAAGTATATACTTCCGCCCTCGCTGCCGAAGCGCTGATAAAGATAGCCGCTGACTTTGGCATTGCTGCCCAGGTTGTCGGACGAGTGGAGCCTGCTGCGGAAGCCCAGGTGGTCATTCACAGTGCGCTGGGCGTTTTCACTTATACCGAGTAGGCTCCTCAAAAGCCGACAGGCCTCAAAAGAGCCGCTCGGATACTGCCATCAACTCACCGAAGCGATAGTCCTCGTTCTTTAAAAAATACACAGACAGATGATAGCAAAGAAGTTGCTGTACATTGTGGTTGCTGTTGCCTTATTAACGGCTTGCGGTAAGTCGTATGAGGCTGAAATTCAGGCATTGGAGAAAAAATTATCGGAAAAGACTGACCCTCAGTCAATAGCCCAGCTGATAGCGTTATACGAGGAGGCGGCTCAAGCGCATCCCAACCGCCACAGTGACAATGTGCGCTACCTGACGCGTGCCGCAGAGCTTAAATACGAGTATGTACGCGATAATGTGGGCGCTGTGCGGCTGGCCGTAGCAGCCATGAAACAGGGTGCGCAAGATCAAGATGTGGCCGATGCTGCTGGCCTGTTAGCTCGTATATGGCGCCTGTATAAAAACCGGGCGACGCCCGACTTGTCGAAAAACCCAGACGACATCGACCAAATGCGTTTTACGCTGGAGCGCAGCACCCGCTGGTTAGACTCTTGCTTGGCGCGTTTAGATCGCCAACTGCTTGCTGGCTCCGAGCCTGACCGCAAGACAGCGGAAAAGTTCTTGCAGGTGGCCGAGGGGTACGCCATCTTGGTGGAAGACCCTGACCCCAATAAAGCAGCGCGCCTATATGTGCAGGCAGGTGGTTTGGCCCGCTCCATTGGAGAGCCAAACACGGCCCTACGCCTTTATTATTATGTGGCCGAAAACATGCCTCAACAGGCCAGCGCACCTTTTGCTCTGTTCATGATGGGCATCATTTACGAAGACGACCTAAAGGACTTGGACAACGCCCGAAAGACGTACGAGTCCTTCCTAAAGCGCTATCCTAACGACCCGGAGTACACGGACGATGTGCAGGCAGCCCTGAAGAACTTGGGTATACCCTTAGAAGAGCTTATCAAGCGCTTCGAACAAAACAAACCGCAATAGTCGCTTCTGGCGCTATGGAGCGTCCCGTCAATGCCTTTGCAGACGCATGGGCCCTTTTTGTTCGCAGCATCGGGGCGAATAGTCGCCTGCGAATGGCTCCTACTCCTTCCGGCTTTCTACACGTAGGTAATGCCGCCAACTTCGCGCTCAACTGGCTGGCTGCGCGCTGGCATCCGGGCACACGCCTACTGCTGCGCATTGACGACCTCGACGCCGAGCGAAAGCGTCCGGAATATCTCCAAAATATCTTTGATACACTGAACTGGCTTGGCTTGGATTGGGATGAAGGGCCGCGTTCGGTGCAGGATTTGGAAAGCGAGTGGTCGCAGCGCTTTCGTCTGCCGATATACGAGAGGCTACTTGAGCAGCTCCGCGAGCAAGGCGTTTTGTTTGCCTGTGCGAAATCGCGCCGCGAGCTGGCTTCCTTTCACGGAGACTACCCAGAAGCCTTTCGGCAGCAGCCCTACTCGCTGGACGATGAGGGCGTGGCCTGGCGCCTCCGCACCCCGCGTCCCTGCACCATAGAAACTATGCCACCAGACTTTGTAGTGCGCCGCCGCGACAACATCCCAGCTTATCAACTGGTGTCGGTAGCCGACGATGTATATTTTGGCATCACGCACGTGGTGCGAGGAGAAGACCTGGCCCCGTCTACGCGCGCCCAGCAGTATCTGGCCCAATGCGCAGGGCTTGAGGCCTTTGCGCGCATTCGCTTCCTACATCATCCGTTGCTGCTCGACGGGCAAGGGCAAAAGCTCTCTAAGTCTGCTGGTGCACAGGCGCTGCTTCAGGGCCGGCAGCGCTTCTTGCCGGCTGCCCTGGTCTTTCGCTTAGTGGCCAAATGGTTAGGGCTGAACGAGGTACCGGAAACGGCTGCGGAACTTTGGGCCATAGCGCGGCGGCATTTTGCATGAGAAGGGCTACTAGGCCGATGCTCATATCGAGCTGCATTAAGGCGTAATAAAATATTTGCCGGGATAAAAGAGTACTTTTTTGGCCAGTGTCAGGCCACCTTTGCCCTGAAACCCCGTCTTTAGAAGAGGTAAAACGACAGCAAGGAATATGACGCTTCCGAACATAGAACAGCGCTGGTTTTCACCATGGTCTTTGGCTGTGGGTGTGGGCGCGTGGATGGTTGCTGCGATGTGCTCGTGCCAGTCGTCGCCTTGTCCACCGTTTCAAGGCGAATGGGAAACAGAAGAGGGACACCGGTGGTCGTTTCAATCTAATGGGCAGCTGCTCTGGATAGTTCGCTTTGGCAGTACGATGGATACTATGCGGCTCACTTATCGGTATGATTGCTCCCATTCGCCCGCTGTGTTGGACTTAACGGGTTTTGATGGCGGCCCGTGGCAGAGCAAAACCCTTTACGGTATTGTAGAATGGAGCGGCGACTCGGTCTTTCGTTTTTGCGCTGCTGCAGGCACGGAGTCTTCTGTGCGCCCAGAACACTTTGACCAGACCGAAACAGTGCGCTTCTTCCGGGCAAAATGACGCGACGTCCTGTCCCGCTTAATCCTCCCGAAAATGCTTCTTAAAGGCATATTAAGCAGTGACTTGGTAAAGCCGCTCATTCACTGTCCACAGACACCTCGTAACATTGCGGCGCTATTTGGAAGAAACCCTTTGCTCTCTTTATGTTGCCATTACTTACTTTGCCCGACTTTACCTCTGGTAGCGTTTGGATTAGCCTGCTGACGCTGACTTTTCTGGAGATCGTGCTTGGCGTAGACAACATTATTTTCCTGTCTATCGTGTCGGCCAAGCTGCGTCCAGAAGACCAACCTAAGGCCCGCAACATTGGTCTCATATTGGCCATGTGCTTTCGGGTTGCCTTGTTGTTTGTTTTAGTGTGGATTATCGGGATGACTAAACCCATTTTCCACATTGATTTGCCGGGGCTTCACGGAGATGTTACGGGTCAGAGCCTTATCTTGTTTTTAGGCGGCTCGTTCTTGCTTTACAAAGCTACCACAGAAATTCACCATAAATTAGAAAGCCCACGCGCGGGTGACGACCCTAAAATCGGCGCAGGAGCGCGAGCGCTGAGCGCAGCCATCATTCAGATTACCTTGATTAACATTGTTTTCTCGTTTGACTCCATTCTCACTGCTGTAGGGTTAACTAAGGACCTTTTTATCATGATCCTAGCTGTGGTGATTTCTGTGTTAGTGATGATGGCTTTTGCTAGCCCGGTGAGTCGCTTTGTTAACCAGCACCCGACGGTGCAGATGCTTGGGTTGGCTTTCTTATTGCTCATCGGCTTCTCCCTCATTGGCGAAGCTGCCCATCAGGGGCATTTCATCGAGGGCGCTATTCCTAAGGGCTACCTGTATTTTGCCATTTTCTTTTCTTTGTTTGTAGAAATGCTTAACCTGCGCTTGCGCAAAGTGCGCGAACCCCTTCAGCTGCATGGCTATGCTGAGACGGCGCGCAAGCAAGGGTTACTCAATGGCGAGTCATCTGTCGGGCCGTCCTAAGCCGTTATTTCCACAGACTTTTCACCACCCACCGGCTGTTTTTTATGCTTAAACTCAACCTGACGCGCGACCTGGTAGTGCTGGACGTAGAGGCTACCGGGCTTAACATTATCCGCGACCGCATTGTACAGATTGCCATGATTAAGGTGTTCGCGGATGATCGCCAGCCGGTAGAATTCAGCACACTCATCAATCCAGGTATACCCATATCGGCTGAGGCTATGGCCGTACATGGTATCACGCCCAAAGATTTGGCTAACAAGCCCACTTTTAAGCAAATAGCGCAGCAAATCTGGGACTTCATCGGCGATGCCGACCTGGCTGGCTACAACTCTAACCGCTTCGATGTGCCTATGCTCATGGAAGAGTTTTCGCGCGTGGGTATGGACTTCGACATTAGCAAGCGGCGCCTGGTGGATGCCCAGCGCATCTTTTACAAGATGGAACCGCGCACTCTAAGAGCAGCATATCGCCTCTACTGCGGCAAAGAACTCACCGACGCGCACGATGCCCTGGCCGATGTGCGTGCCACCTTGGAGGTGCTGCAAGGGCAGATTGCTCGCTATGAAGGCCAGGACTTAGTAGACGAAGACGGGAATTACATCCCCGCTCCTATAAAAAACGACATCCAGGCGCTGCACGACTTCACCAACGACCAGACCTTCCTGGATGTTACTCAGCGCATTCGCCTGCTGCCTGACGGCACGCCAGTGTTTAATTTTGGCAAATACATTGGCCAACCAGTCAAAGAGGTCTTTGCTCGGGATAGAAACTACTACCATTGGATTTTGGAAAAAGAGTTCTCCTCCCAATTGAAGCAAATCGTTCGGCAACTAATGCGCGAGGTGGAAGAGAGCCTATAGGCGCTTAGAGGCAGTGAAAGGCGCGTCTCAAGGCGCATTAAAAAAGCAATCAGGAGATGATGCAACGTGTTCTTTGGATGGTGCTTGGTGTTTTGCTCGGGCTGACGGCTTGCTTCGAGCCGCGCGAGAGTTGCCTGGACATTGAGGCCGTCAACTTTGATGCTGCTGCCGATAAGGCTTGCTGTTGTTGTTGCAATTATCCGCGCCTACGCTTGCGTTATTTGCCACAGTTTGACTCGCTTGTGTGGAAACCCGATACGGCCTACGAGTATGCACCGGGTCGGTGGTTTCGCATTCGACAGGCAGTGTTCTATTTGTCGGATTTTCACTTGCTCAAAGATGGAGAGGCATATTTCGTGCCCGACACCGTTAGCTTAACCGTACGGACAGCCAACGGCGACACGGTGCGCCAAATATTTAGGAATGATTTCGTCCTCTTGCGCCGCACGGTGGTAGATTACTCGGTGGGTGAGTTTAGGCCTAGCGGCGCCTTCCAGAGTATGCGCTTGCGTGTAGGTTTACCTGATGCTGTCCAGCGCGTGTTGCCCGAGCAAGCGCCCGAAAACCATCCTTTGCGCCTTCAACCTGAAAACCTCTGGTTGAACAACGACCACGGTTTTGCTGCCTTAAAATTGATTATTACTCGAGATACTCTGCCCACTACTCTACCCGACACTTTGGTGTTTGGGCGCCCCGACTTTCCCTCCAAAGTGCTCCAGAGTGCCGGCCCTTTTTTCCACGAAAGCGGCTTCGATTTTCGACTTCAGCTCCGCGTAGACTTCCGCGAGTTGTTCCGCGGCTTGGATTTGACAAATAGCGACATTCCTACGTGGAAATCAAGAATTTGGGCCAACCTCGACAGTGCTATCCTTGTTTTACCAGAATAGATTTGTATTTCTAAAAGGGCGCCTTCTACAGGGATGCTGTGTGGCGTCTATCTTTTATTTCTCAATAAAAATACCGACGGTTTATGATGCGATGGATGCTTGCTCTTGCCCTGTTTGTGGGGCTAACCGGCCTGGCCTGCGAAGGCACGAAAGACAACAGTGGCCCTAAGACAGAGGTAAAAATCACTTTTCGCGTGCGATACGGCAACGAGCCTTTGGTGCGCTATGAAAAGTACGATTACGATACTTACTGGGTGGACTTTTTCCGCGTCCATGCCTACATGAGCAACATTGCCCTTCTCAACAAAAGCGAAGTGGTACCCCTTAGTTCTATCGAGTGGGTGGACTTCACTCCTGACGATGCCAAGTCAGACACCGCCGTGGACGTGACGCTGACCCTCCGCGCGCCGGAAGGCCATTATACGGGTCTTCGACTGGGCTATGGCGTACCTCCAGCGCTCAATGCTAAGCAGCCCAAGGACTTTGCTCCAGGACATCCACTCAGTCGGGAAAACGAGTACTGGATAGGGTGGAAGGGCTATATCTTTAACAAAATAGAGGGGCGCGTAGACCTCAATAAAGACAACACGCCTGACGGCGGCCTCATCTATCACTGTGGCTCTGATGCCGTTTTTCGCGAATACACCTTTGATGTACCTATTCGCGTCGAATCAGGAGCCCCCCCTGTCGTAGTAGAGTTCGACTTAAGAAAACTTTTTATCCTCAATGGCGAGTGGCTCGACTTGAGGGATCCGTATAATCATATTACCTCTAACGATTTTAACGACGTAGTTATAGCCACCAAACTGATGGACAACTTCCGTCAAGCCACATCGGTCAAACAATAGTTTAAAACACCCTCTGTGCTATGAAGCAGTTCCTTTGGCGCAGCTGCATTATGGCCGTGCTAGCAAGCGTCCTATTATGGCAAGGCTGTAAAAAAGACCCGCCCGAATCGCCTTTAACGGGAGACTTGCTGCATATTCCCTATGAGCCGAAACCATATAAGGTTATCAAGCCACCGCACTTTCCTGAAGTGCCGGTGCCGCCCGATAACCCCCTCACTGTGGAAGGTGTGCAGTTGGGGCGGCGCCTGTTTTTCGACCCGATTCTCTCTCGCGACAGCACACAGTCGTGCGCCTCGTGTCATCTGCCGCATTTAAGCTTTACTGACGGCTTGCCAGTGTCCGTAGGCATAGACGGCATTGCCGGACGGCGCAGTGCTATGAGCCTCCTCAACATTGCGTACGCTACCAATGGCCTATTCTGGGATGGTCGTGTGCGCACGCTGGAAGAGCAGGCACTGCTACCCGTAGAAGACCCTATCGAACTGCACAACACGTGGCCCAATCTCATCAGTAAAATCAAGAAACACCCGGTTTATCCAGAACTATTTCGCAAGGCCTTTGGTATTCGAGATCGGGAAGAAATAACGAAAGAACTGGCTGCCAAAGCCATTGCCCAATTCGAGCGCATACTCATTAGCAGCGGCACCTCCAAATTCGATCGGTTTTTACAAGGTGACCTGGATGTACTGGACGACGAAGAACTCGACGGCAAACTGATGTACTTCGAAGAAGGCGCTGGTGTAGGGCTGCCCGACGCTCAATGTTTCCACTGCCACGGTGGCTTCACGCTGACAGGTAATCAATACTTTAATAATGGGTTGGACGAGGTAGCCTCGCTCGATGACTTTGTGGACAAAGGCCGAGGCGCAGCTAATGGCCGCCGCAGCGACAATGGCAAGTTTCGCGCTCCTACGCTGCGCAACATTGCCCTTACCGCGCCATACATGCACGATGGGCGTTTCCAAACGCTGGAGGAGGTGCTCGATCACTACAGCAGCCATGGCAAGAGCTCTCCCAACAAAGACCCGCTCATCGAGCAAGTAGGCTTCCCTATCCCAGGCACCAATCCCGTGAAGTATACTGGGCTCTCGCCGTATCACAAGCGAGCCATTATTAAGTTCTTGCACACGTTGACCGATACGGCTTTCATCAATAACCCGGACATCCAGAACCCGTTCCGGTAAAAAAAGCTGAACCAAAGCCGAAAGGCTATGGGTTTGACGCTGCTTCAGCCCATGTTCCGGATAATCTCATCGCCGAACTCAGAGCATTTGAGGCG
>JBEQAD010000129.1:0-8998 GCA_041640515.1 Saprospiraceae bacterium
AGTGCTCCGCAACCTGTTGGCAGACCGCTTATTGCAATTACCCTTCCGCAACTGGGACATGGAAATACGCCGGCAGCACGTACGCGGTCGGCTGGCGCAGATTAGCGCCCAACAAAGTATGATGCAAATGCGAAAGGTAGGCACTTCGCCTGTACATCCGCTAGCCACTTATGTCGGCCGTTATCACCACAACGGATACGGTACCTTCGAAGTGGTGCTGCGCAACGACTCTCTACTCGCGCTTACACCTAGCCTCGGTTACTACCTGGAGCACCTCCATTACGATGCTTTTCGGATGACACCCATAGAGGAAGATTACCGCGAAGTACTTCTGGGTCTTAACATGCGCCTTCAGTTCATGACCGACCTGCAGGGAGAAGTAAACGAAGCCTGGGTTTATGGAATAGAGCCAGAGATCGAGAAAGTAGTTTTCAAGCGCCAAGTCATGCCCTTCGACGTGCCTCTAAGCCTGCTGGAGCGCTATTGCGGTAGTTACCTCATAGGAACAACCGAAACTAAGGTTTTCTTGAAGGGGAAAATGCTCGTTGTCTCTGTTGCTGGTCAGCCTGACTATGAAACCATACCTACAGGCCCGCACAGCTTCCGTTTAAAAGCCTTGAAAGGCTACAACATTCGTTTTGAAATGGGCGAAGACGGGATGCCGCGCGCCCTGGTGTTTCTTCAGCCCAACGGAACATTCCGAGCGGTGCGAAAAAAATAGGTGTTAAAGAAGGTCTTCGTAGTTTTTGCGCTTTTGCGAGTCGGTGGAGACGCTACTTCCCTGTAGTACTTGCTTTTCCCATGCCTCCAACAAGCGCAAGCCCTCCTCTTCGAAAAGGCCTTTTTGTAGGTCAATGGAATCCATGAGGTGCCGACTCGTGTCCATGAATCGTTCCAGGTTGCCAACCTTTTGGCTTACTTCGTCGGCTAATTCTTCCAGGGTATGGTCAAAAAGGGCGCGCTGGTCAGGGTTGCCTTTTAAGATGCTTTGTGCCGAGCGCATAGCTGAGTGACTGGCCTTAATGGCGCGGTATTCTTGCTCCTTCAGAGTGATTTGGTCGCGCGTATCCTCAATGACGATTTCAGAGTGCTCATACATGCGCCGGAGGAGGCGGTATAGGGTATCCATTTTGCGATGGAGTTCGCCGTATTTGTCGTTAGCTTCTTGCAAGCGCCCAGCCCTTCGGGTAGCCAGGGTAAGGTTTTTCTCATCGCCCCGGCTTTTAGCCTCTTCGGCCAGCGCTATGTTTTTCTGAATCTCCGCAGCATTTGTCTCCATGATAGTTTTCATCTGGCGCATTTGCTTGCGCAGGGCGCCAATTTGAGCGCTAAGAACGAGGAGGTTTTTCTCCAAGTGCCGGACGTGGTCTTTAAGCATGTTGATAGGATCAATACGCACAAAGAGGCCGGTTATCCAGCGCATAGTCATTTTGAAAAAATACCACAAAAGGTGTCGCGCCTGGGGAGCGAGCAAAGTATATACTATACCACCTAGTAGCGCCAGCATGGCTGCTAGGGCGGCCGGATTTTCTGCCCAGCCGATGAGGGTACTGGCAAAATGATACAACAACCACCCAGCACCGCCTACTATGGCGGTCAGCACTATGACTCCGGTAATGCCCTCAGGGCGCCGCCAAAAGGATTTTGCTCTCATATCAGGAGACAAAATAAGCGCTTGAATTAAGGAGTGAGTATTCTGCTTTGGCTCACAGATACCGGTGCAGGCGTTCCATATCCAAGGCGATGCTGCGCAGCAATGCCTGCTGCGTTTGAGCAAAGTCGGCCTGAGCACGCGCTAGCTTCTGCTCTTCTGCTTGGCGAGCGGCTTCTGTTTTGTCCACTTCGTTCAAGTAGTGCCCCAGTTCATCCTGTAGACGGGCTATTTCGAGGCGATGGCGCTCTATTTGGTCTTTGAGCCGCGCTATGTGGTATTCGCGAGCAGTTATTTCGCGCTCGCGCCGACTGTTGAGAGCTGCAGTAAAGGCCTCTTGTTCGCGCTCGATAAGGTTGTAGTAATATTGCGCCGACTCCAAGAGCTTTTCTTTAGACAGGCCCATCGTAGCAGCCGTAGTGAAGGCACTTTTGTACGCTGTAGATTCATCCATATTCATACTTTGCAGTGCTATCACCGAGCGGCGAAACTCGATATAGTCAAAGCCGGGTAAGTTATTGTCCTCCAAAACATGAAGCAGCATTTCTAAACTGCGTGTATCGGCGCCTTCTACGGGGAAAAGCGAGGTCAAGGGTATCATGATAGGGATGTGGAATGTGTTTTTAAAAACGCCTGCAAGATAGCGTAGGTACCTCCAGGGCACGCCTAAAGAAGCGGATAAACCTACTTAAAAACTAAGAACCGCGTGATTGTTTCCTTCCCATTTGCAGGGCTTTCTGTTTAAAATGCTACTAAGCATCCGTAGTATGTTCAAAATCCTGGAGATGTGCCGTACATTTCGCCCAGTTTCATTTAAGCAAACACCCGTGCTTGAATAGACCCACACCAAAATGTCTTCGACCAACCTTTCCGCTGTAAATACTGGAGCAGAGTGGGCCTCGCTACGCAGCAAGTGCGACGATTTGAAACGTTGGATGTTTACAAATTTTACCCTGGCTTGGCAAGTGGTCGAAGAAATCGAAGCCTCCTTAACCCCTGATACACCTTCCGATGTTCAGGCGATGTATTTCAGTCGCCGTGCTTTCTTAGAAAATCAATGGCGCCGCTTTGAGCCTGCTCTTGAGTATTTCGGCCGAGCGCTAATTCTTTGGGAGCGGCTAAATAACGAGGAGTGCCTCGCGGAAACACACCTGGACATCACAGCGGTGCATATCAACCGGCGCGATTGGCAAAGCGCCGAGCAGAGCCTAGAACGAGCGCGGCAGCTGCTCAGTAAGCGCCCTGAACAGTTGCATTTGCATGGCCAACTGGCTTGTCGAGAGGGTTTTCTCAATCTTCATCTGTCGAATCACCGCAAGGCTTTAGAAAAACTGCAAGAGGCTGAACGCATCCTCATGTCGCTGGGTGACAAAGCCGCCTTAAAGGATTTCTACATTCTGACGCTGGTTATTAGCGGCCTAGGGGAGTTGTACGAGCGCATGGACGAAAAGGAAAACAGCCTGGACGCTTACTTGCGCGTATTACCCATCGTGGAGGAACACCGCCTGCGCCCTCGCTTGCCATGGCACTACCTGAATGCAGGGCGAGCGGCTATGGCGCAAAACGACACCGATTATGCGCGCGAATGTTTCGAACATGTGTTGGAATTTGCTGAAGAGGAAGATCCCGAAGCTAAGGCTCACGCCTTGGCTAACTTAGGCATTTTGGAGCTACTCCAGGGGGAAAACCAGCGAGCCGCAGCACTTTTTGACGAAGCTGCCGCCCAATTTCCTAACCCGTCGGAGCCATCGGACTTTACCAACCTCTCCAAGATACAGGCCTGGCGCGCTGAACTCCTCTGGCAACGAAACAATGCTGAACAAGCCGAAGCGCATTTTGAGCAAGCTTACGAGTTTGGCAAGCAAGGCCACGACCTCAACCACCTGGCGCACGTTTGTCAGGCACTGGCGCAATTGCGCGCAGCGCATGGCGACTACGAGCAGGCGTATTACTGGCAGCAGCAAAGTTCAGAAACTATCGAGCAGCACTACTTGCAGGTACGCGACCGCGAACGCCAAGAGATTGAAACCCGTCACAATCTGGAGCGCATCCGGCAGGAAGCCCAAATGGCCAAACTGCGCGTTGCCAGTCTCCAGTTGCGCGCCCTTCGCGCCCAGATGAACCCGCATTTCCTCTTTAACGCGCTGAACGCCATTCAGGGCCTGATTACTTCGGGGCGTAACGACGAGGCCGAAACTTACTTAGCGCGCTTCGCCAAACTCATGCGCCACACCCTGGAGTACTCCGACCTGGAGGTGGTCACCCTAGAACAAGAGCTCGAATTTCTGGAACGTTATCTGGAACTCAACCGCAAGTTGCGCTTCCGCAACCGCCTGCACTACCGAATTATCCAGCCTTCTGGCGTTGACACAACGGAACTATTCATTCCAGCTATGATTGTACAGCCTTTTGTGGAAAATGCCATCGAACACGGCCTGAGACCGCGTTTGGAAGGAAATCTCTCTATCGAGTTTCGCCTAACCGACGATGAGAACACGCTTCTCTGTCTCATTGAGGATGACGGCGTAGGCTTCAATAAGGGCCGCGAAAAGCAAAAGGCACAGCCGCCTTCTTATCAGCGACATCGCTCGCGCGGCATGGATATCACACGTGAGCGGCTGACGCTCCTGCACCACATGCGCAAGAATCCAGGCATGCAGTTTATTAAAATCGCTGACTTAGGCGAAAAAACTGACGGTGAGCGCAGCGGCACTCTGGTAGAGGTCGTGCTGCCTATTTTAGAGCCTTGAAAGAACATAAAGGGCTGGATTTAACCTATAATTAATCTTTCGCCGCTCCGACTGCCCTACCTTCGCCGCGATTTTTATATGGCAAAACAGAGCAAAAAGCAAAAACTCGAAGGCATCCGAAAAAGGGCCTTTTATTTGGACGTCCTCGATGCCCTGACGCAAGAGCGCACTTTTTTGGCTATCGTTCTGGTGGCTTTTTTAGTGGCTGCGGCGTTTTACCAATATCGCTCCGCAGCCATGTGGATTGGCTTTGTCTTAGCCGCTTACTCGGCCGTGGCTAACGACAGCATCCAGTCGTTAGGGACATTTATCGAGAGCAACAAGCAGCGCAAGTGGTGGATCTTGTGGCTTTTCACAGGGGGAATATTTCTAGTAACTATTACTGTTAGCTGGGTGCTTTTCAGAGGTGATGTAACGTATCAGCGACTGATTAACGACGCCGATGTTACTAAATACCCTCATCCCGAAAATTTCTCTTTCTTTCAGGTTATTGCGCCGCTGGTATTGCTCATTTTGACTAGGCTGCGCATGCCTGTGTCCACCACGTTCCTGCTACTGAGTGTCTTCAGTATTGACTCTGCCGGCGTCACCTCTATTGTGGGGAAGAGTATGTCGGGTTACGTGCTGGCTTTTATTGTTTCCTTTGTCATCTGGTATTTTGGTTACCGAGTTATCAAAAAATACTTCCGTCAACGGCATGCACACTTCTCCTGGGTGTTTGTTCAATGGACAATTAGTGGTGCTCTGTGGTCGGTGTGGTTAATGCAAGATGGGGCTAATATAGCCGTTTTCTTGCCTCGTCGGTTAGATCTTGAGGAGTTACTTATCTTTTTAGCCGTGATTTTCTTTGGCATGGGGATACTCTTCTACCTTCGCGGCGACAAAATCCAGGAGGTTGTCAGTGAAAAGGTGCGCATTTCCGATGTTCGAGCAGCTACACTGGTGGACTTTACGTACGTCCTATTGTTGCTGTACAAATTGCTTATCAGTACTATACCCATGAGTACGACCTGGGTCTTTTTGGGGGTTATTGGTGGGCGGGAGATCGCCATCAGCTTAGCTCGACAAAAAAGGGGCTATAGACATCGCTACCGGGCCTTGCAAATGGTAGGTCGAGACGTACTGTATGCCTCTATAGGCCTCATCATTTCCGTGGCTTTGGCCTCAGGGGCCAATGCCAATATTCGGGCAGACCTAGCACAGGCTTTCCACGGCTTTTGGGTCGGATTAGTCAACCTACTCAACTACTGACAACCCCGAATAAAACGGGGACATGAAGCAACGAATTCTTTCGGCCATCGTCTTTGTCGTGGCCATGCTCACTGGTGTGTTTGGTGGTGCCACCGCTTTCTATGGGCTTTTTGCACTTATTACTGCCGGCTGCCTGTGGGAGCTCATGGGTTTGCTTTTTCCAAAGGGCCACGATCATCGCTGCTGGCGACGTATAACGGGTACGGTGTTGGGCACGGCGCCTTTTTTGATTTTTGGCAGTAAACTATTTGGGGCCTTTCAGCCACTGGAACGGCCTGTACAGTTTTTCCCTTACTTCTTTGTGGCCGATTTGTCCGACAATGTCAACCCTATCCTAACGAGCATTACTTTACTGTTGTTAGCTATCTTCTTACTTTTTGTGGTAGAGCTGTTTTTGCTCTCGCCTCACCCTTTTAATAACATTGGTCATTACCTACTGGGAATTGTTTATGTGGGCGTGCCTTTTGCCCTGCTCATCAACATTTCTTATTGGCACGGCAATTATGCTCCGCTGCGAGTATTCGGACTGCTCTTCCTGACGTGGACGAACGACACCATGGCCTATTTCATCGGCACTTTCACAGGTAAAACTCCCTTTTTCGCACGCATATCGCCCAAAAAAACCTGGGAAGGCACCTTAGGCGGCATCATTTGCACCTTCGCCGTCGCTTATGGCTTGTCGCGTTGGATGGACGACTTTTCGCCTCCAGAGTGGCTGCTCTTAGCTAGCTGTGTGGCTATCTTCGGGACGCTGGGCGACTTGGTAGAGAGCATGCTCAAGCGCAGCGTTGCCATCAAAGACTCAGGCTCCATATTGCCTGGGCATGGCGGCTGGCTCGACCGCTTTGACTCCTTCATTTTTGTGTTGCCTTTTGCCTGGCTAACTCTTATGATTTGGGAAGGGTGACTCTGCTATGCGCATTTCTGCCGTTATTATCACTTACAACGAGGCACGCAATCTCCATCGGTGCTTGGACTCGCTCCAAGATATTGCTGATGAGGTTGTTGTTATGGATGCGCACTCTACTGATGAAACACCTGATCTATGCCGACAGCGAGGGGTGCGTTTCTACCAACATCCTTTCGATGGCTACGCAGCGCAGAAGAACCGGGCCAATGCTCTAACACGAGGAGACTGGATACTTTCCCTCGACGCAGATGAGGCGCTTAGCCCTGCCTTACGGGCTGCAATTTTAGCGCAGCGCGATCGACTGGATGACTTTGACGCTTATAGTTTTAATCGCCTGACCAATTACTGCGGCCATTGGATACGCCACTGTGGCTGGTATCCCGACCGCAAGGTGCGTCTTTTCCGCCGAGATTTCGCCTATTGGGGAGGGCCGGCAGTACACGAGCAGTTGCTGCTATTACCAACAGCACGTACGGGCTTTCTCACGGGCGACCTGCTCCATTACAGTTACTACACCGAGGAAGAACACCGCCAGCGCGCTCTTCGATACGCACAATTAGGGGCCCAGGGGCTGTACGAACGAGGGAAACGCGCCCACGCATGGACGCCCGCCCTGCGCGCTGCTTTTAAATGGCTACGCAACTACGTGTTGCTCCGCGGTTTTCTGGATGGGCGCGCCGGTTGGAAAGTGTGCCAAATTAGCGCGTGGGAAACGTATTGGAAATACCAGTATCTCAGAAGCTTTCAGAAAGAAGGCATGCAATCTACTCGTTAACTTGCCTTTGTCAAAAAAGGGCTGCCTGCCGTTTCGTGTTTCGCAAAAAATCACCCTACGTCCATTTACTATCCATGCACACCATAATTGAGACAAATTTCCATTTTCCGGGCCAGACAGGTTTTTATCGCGGCAAAGTGCGCGACGTGTACACCGTGGGCGATCGCATCGTCATGGTAGCTACTGATCGCATCTCCGCCTTTGACTTCATTCTTCCTCGCCCAATACCCCACAAGGGTGCTGTGCTAAATCAGCTAGCTGCTTATTTCTTGGAAGAAACGCGCGACATCTGTCCTAACTGGCTTATCAGCACACCCGACCCGAACGCATCGGTAGGGTATCGCTGCGAGCCGCTGCGTGTAGAAATGGTCATTCGAGGCTACCTGGCAGGTCATGCCGCTCGTCAATATGCTACCGGATATCGCACACTGTGCGGTGTACCCTTGCCCGAAGGTCTTCGCGAAAATGACCCTCTCCCCCACCCTATCATCACACCAACAACCAAGGCTGCGGAGGGCCACGACGAGGACATTTCGCGCGAGGAAATCATAGCGCGCGGTTTAGTCTCGCCCGAAGACTATGCGCAAATGGAGGCCTACACCCGCGCTCTCTTTCAACGAGGTACGACAATGGCTGCTATGCGCGGTCTTCTTCTGGTAGACACTAAGTACGAATTTGGCAAGTGGAATGGTCAGCTGATGCTGATGGACGAGGTGCACACGCCTGATAGCTCGCGCTACTTCTATGCCGATGGCTACGCGGAGCGCCAGGCAAGGGGCGAACGCCAGCGGCAGCTGAGCAAAGAGTTTGTTCGCGAGTGGCTTATGGCGCAAGGCTTTCAAGGTAAAGCTGGGCAGTCTATACCCAATATGCCGGACGAATTCGTCTGCGAAGTGTCTGAGCGTTACATTGAATTATTTGAGCAAATGACAGGGCGGCCCTTTATTCGCGACACTTCCACAGACCCGCTGAGGCGCATAGAGCGCAATGTTTTGAAGGTGCTCTGAACATTGCTATCGTTCGACATGGCCCTGCAGCGTACAGGGCAGCCCTACTAAGCCATCACGTAGCCCTGCTCGCTAAACAATCTGCACATAAGAACCTAATACCCAGCGATTGGGCCCAATACGGTGCCAGCCATCACGGCTGGTTTCAAAAATGTCCACTATGTCGTTCTGGTTAAGGCGACCCACCACACTATACGAAGTTGAAGGGCCAGAGCGCACGTTGAGGAAAGTATGGTTAACCCTGCCTTTACGCGCTGCCACTGGTGCCGTGGGTATCGTCGAAAGTACACGGACATAGTCGGCACTGACAAACTCGCCGTTGCCAATGCGCCAAAAGCCAGAGACACGCTCGAGCAGGGGAATGACGTCCCCTTGGTTAAGTTGGCGCACGACCGAGAAGGAGGTACCAGGTCCCGAGCGCACATTGAGAAAGCGAGACTCTACGCGACCGCGCTGAGTGCTGGCCGTAGTTGAAGCGGGCGGTGGCGATGGAGCAGCTGTCGAACTGCCTGGGTTGCGCAAAGCGGCAGCCATCTGTACAGCGCGCAGAGCATTTACTCGCCCGTAACCATAGTAAATGGAGTGGCCGTTGGCATCGTAGGCATTGGAAGGGCCAATTTTATCGGCACTGCGACGCAAGATATCTTTGATTTG